>NZ_JBPZHA010000003.1:0-458448 GCF_051857515.1 Hydrogenophaga sedimenti | reverse complement strand
ACAGCACGGCAGAACTCCCAGAAAACAGCCCCTATTGGAAATCAAACTGGGAGTTCTGAGACCCCGGCATCACCCACAAAGCCAGCATTCATGCGGGTTCCACGGATTCTTCAGGGTCGACTAAACAGGAATGGACAAATGCCCGGGTTGTTTGGATACAACCGTTTCATTTCGACCACCGAGTGACCGCTTTGTGATGTCGTATGAATTTCCCATCCTGCTGCTATAGCAAGAATGTAGGTGTCAAGATTTTATGGAAAAGCGACGAAAATTAACAAGATGTTCAGTCTGAAATTCTCGACAAATACCGGATCGGAGATAAATTATGAGTACAAGATAGAATACGTCAGACGTACAGTTGATATCTATCCGAAACACTGATCATTTAAAGGGAAATATATGGGAATACTCGACACGCTCTCCTCGCTCTTTCGTAGGTCTGACGACACAAATGCAACTCGATTCGAGACAGGGCAGAGGGTGCATGCTTTTCTCCGCCCCCAGATTGACACACTCACCCAAGAGGGTGTACCCATTCACATCAACGAAATAACTGTTGGGTATGTTTCACATCTGGTCATGTTAATAACTAGAAAGCCAATCTCTCTGAATGATGTCCATGTGGCCATGGCGTGTGCTTTTCCAGGTCAGTCATCTTTGTTCATGATAGCGAACGCCCTTCAAATCTTTCAGGGCGACGTGGAACAAAAAGTGAAACTCGACGCTCTTTTCCCAATAGCTAAGGCGGAAATTGATGCTGGAGAGGGCGAATTCCTTATTCGCCACTCGCGACAGGGCCAAAAGGCTATAGAAAAGATGTTTGAGCCTAGGGCGGAACGCGAGGATCTTAGCAAAAGGCCAAGTTGGACGGCGAAGGACTTGGCTTAAGCAGTAGACCTGTACCGCCATTCTCAAATGGAAACAGAGGTCGAATTTCAGCATCGATAGGGTAAGTCTGAGCCAAGTTCTAAGCTGCCTATCTTTTTGGTGAACTGAATAACTTCACACTTGGTTTATTTAACGTCAATCAAGTTGGTCTCATTACCATTTGCTAGATGGGATTAACCTGATCCAGGCCTCCAATCTATCCCCTACTTATTAATTTCGTCATGAAGTCTAGGCCATAACGGGCGCAACTGCTTGCGGATTGCGCTCGAATCCATTAAGTCAGCGGCGCTGTATCCATAGCGGAGGAAATTTCGCTTTCCCACGTGCGAGTAACGCGTAAGCAGCTTCTTTAGGTAGAGTTTTCGCTCTGGCACTCCGAGGCGATTTCGAAGTGTGTTTTTTCTACGCATAGTCTGCTTGGCCAGTGAGACACCACGCTTCATGCGGTTTGAGAACTTCGCGAATGCTGCGGACCGGATTACGATACGTTGGCCATCGAACATAAATCCGAGGTATTGAAGTGGGCGATCCGACACCTGAAGCCCATCCTTGTTGATGAAGTCACAGGCATCTGTTTTATCTACATTGATACTGACTTCAAGTTTTTTCAACTCATTCAGTAGAAATGCCTCAGTTGAATCTCTCATACCCAGGGGCATCAAGAAAAGCATATCGTCACAATAGCGCATGTATGTACCGCCGTATGAGGTTACAAAGCTTAATGCCGCGCTATCGAATTCAAGCATGTAAATGTTGGAGAGCAGTGCACTAATGGCTGTCCCCTGCGGTATTCCTATTCCACTGGAGTTGGTCTCGATCAAATTGGCGTCGCGGATCCGTTCTCGATACTCGCTCGGAGTACAAAGACGTCTTCTCCCGCCGCTTCGAGGATTGTGAACTGAAACGTCGAGGGCGGCAAAGCCCTTATCGCGGTCAACAACAGAGAACTTTGTGACAGCCTTAAACACTGCATAGTGATCGGGGGACAGTTCCGCAACGCCAAGAAGTTCTTTCCAGCGCTGCTTTAAAAGCCGGTGCGAGATCGTATCAAAAAACTTTGTGATATCGAAAGCAACGGCGGTGCAATCACCCCTCGCTTTGATATCGTCGAATGCCCGTTTCGCAAAGTGAATGTTGTTCTTGCCGAGAGATCGAAATGCCAAGACTGAGTCGACAAGTTGACGCTCGGCGACCTTTTCTTCATAAATTGCCGACAGTGATTGGCAGTAATAGCTGAAGATCTGCGAATCGGAATGAGCTGCATACGAAATTTCTCGTAGCTTCTCTTTGGTTTCTATCTTGCCTGTGGTCTTATCTTGTCGGACCTTGGCGGTTTCGATCCTGAACCGAATGAGCGGCCAAAATGCATGCCGACTCACCGCTTTGGGATCGGTGACCAATTGTTGTGCCTTTTGAAGACTAAGAGGTTCGTCAAAATGCAAGTACCGGCGTAGCCGATACCAGGAAGGCGGATCTTCGTTCTTGTTGGTCATACGGTAGCAAAACCGGGGAGGGATGAGACCGTGGCAATCTACAACACCCACCCCGGCTTAACCAAGTGACAACTCATCACCATTTAGCGATGCAAAATGCACAGCGTAGCCACGCGTGTTAGCAATGTCGTACACTTTCCTGGAGGTCACCATGAGGTTAAATATCCAAGTGCAGCTGTCAAGTTGTTCCGGCTGGGCCGGGTGGCTTGACATCCTGTGACATACCCTCGGCTCCAATTAGCCGAGGCGTCCGCAGCTTAACATGCCCTAGGAAGAAGGAGACTATCCCGGCATCCATTTTGCGGACTATTTTTTTCAGGTCGCTAGAGTTAGTTCATGCCGACATAGCTGCGATCCTGCGGTGCAGTGTTTATTCGCTATCTCGATCTTCGAACAATAAAAACTGTTTGGCCAATAGATGCCAAGACCGTGAGCATCATGGTCTGTGACATTCGATGCCAACCTTCGTCTTGAAATATGTCTGCCATCGTTTCCAATCGCAGTAGGCCGTACTGAGCCTGTCAAGGTAGGCGGGCGCCGCCCATAGCGTAGCCTTCCTCTTATGTCGCACGTAGGCCGACAGGTTCCGGTGGCTAGCACTTCAATTTCTGCTGCATCCGTGCTCTCGCCCTGCGAAGTCCATCACAGGGCTAGTCGATAATGATTTGTGTCGACAGAGGCCATGCCCGAGACACACACCATTTCGATTCGAGCCCAGGGAGCCCGATGGACAAGAAGAATCTCTCCGAGAGCGACATCTGCGACAAGTTCATCCGCCCGGCCATGGAGACCGCTGGCTGGAATGGCATGGACCAGATCTACCGCGAGTTCCCCTTGCGGGCGGGCCGCGTGGTCGTTCGCGGCCAGAAGGCGTATCGGGACAAGACCACAGTGCTGCGTGCCGACTACGCGCTCTTCCACAAGCTCAATATCCCCTTGGCCGTGGTCGAGGCCAAAGACAACAGCCAAGCTGTGGGCGCCGGCATGGCCCAGGCCATCAACTACGCCGACCTGCTGGGCGTCCCTTTTAGCTTCTCATCCAATGGCGACGGCTTCGTCTTCCGCGACGCCACGATGGCCACCGGTGTGCTGGAGCAGACCATTTCGTTGGCAGAGTTTCCTAGCCCGACCGAGCTCTGGCGGCGCTATTGCGTTTGGAAAGGTTGGACGCCCGAAGTCGAGCGGATTGCCGGGTTCGACTACTCCCCCAGCAAGACCCCGCGCTACTACCAGCTCAACGCCATCAACCGCACGGTCGAGGCCATCGCCGGTGGGCAGAACCGTGTGCTGCTGGTCATGGCCACTGGCACCGGCAAGACCTACACCGCCTTCCAGATCATCTGGCGCCTTTGGAAGAGCGGTGCCAAGAAGCGCATCCTGTTCTTGGCCGACCGCAACATCCTGATCGACCAGACCATGGTCAACGACTTCCGCCCCTTCAAGGGCGCCATGGCCAAACTCAGTCCGAACGCCAAGGGCGTGGAGCGGATCGATGCGCAAGGCACGGTCACAGTTGACGACGTGGAACTGGCGGTCAACAAGACCACCAAGCAGGTCGACAAAAGCTACGAGATCTACCTGTCGCTCTACCAGGCCGTCACCGGCACGGAAGAGGAAAGCAACATCTACAAGCAGTTCTCCCCCGACTTCTTCGACCTCATCGTAGTTGACGAGTGCCACCGCGGCAGCGCCGCCGAAGATTCCGCCTGGCGCGACATCCTCACCTACTTCGGCAACGCCACCCAGATCGGCCTGACCGCCACGCCCAAGGAAACCGACACAGCGTCCAACATCCACTACTTCGGCGAACCGGTCTACACCTACAGCCTCAAACAGGGCATCGAAGACGGTTACCTCGCGCCCTACAAAGTCATCCGAATCGACTTGGATCGCGACACCTTCGGCTGGCGCCCCACCGAGGGCATGACCGACAAGGCGGGCAACCTGATCGAAGACCGGGTCTACACCGGCGCCGACATGAACCGCAAGCTCGTGCTGGAAAAACGCGATGAAGCCGTGGCTGCGAAGATCAACGAATACCTCAAGGCCACAGACCGCAACGCCAAGACCATCGTCTTCTGCGAAGACATCGACCACGCCGCCCGCATGCGCCAGGCCCTGGCCAATGCCAACGCCGACATCTGCGCCACCCAGCCCAAATACGTGGTGCAGATCACCGGCGACAACCAGGAAGGCAAGCGCGAGCTCGACAACTTCATCGACCCCGAAAAGACCTACCCTGTGATCGCCACCACCTCCAAGCTCATGAGCACCGGGGTGGACGCACAAACCTGCAAGCTCATCGTGCTGGACCAAAACATTCGCTCGATGACGCTGTTTAAGCAGATCATCGGCCGCGGCACCCGCCTGCGCGAAGACCTGGGCAAGAGCTGGTTCACCATCATGGACTTCAAGCGCGCCACAGAGCTGTTCGCCGACCCCGCCTTCGACGGTGACCCGGTGCAGATCTACGAGCCCGGCGAAGGCGACCCCATCGAGCCACCAGTGGTCGAAGATCCAGGTGCGCCCCAGCCACCGGGCGAAGGTCTGCCCCCCCTCGGCCCGATCATTGACGGCCCCGGCGAAGGGGGAATCGGAGAGCCCAAGAAGTACATTGTCGGCGGCATGGTCACTGTCTCCGTCGCCCGTGAGCGGGTGCAATACCTCAACGCCGACGGAAAGCTCATCACCGAGAGCCTGCGCGACTACACCCGCATCAACCTCACCCGCCAATACGACTCGCTCGACAAGTTCCTGCAAGCCTGGAACGACGCCGACCGAAAGGCCGCGCTCATCGAAGAACTGGAGCGCCAAGGCGTACTGATCGAAGCGCTGGCCGAAGAAGTCGCCCACACTGGTCTGAAAGACCTCGACCCGTTTGACCTGTTGCTGCACGTGGCCTACAACAAGCCGCCGCTCACCCGGCGCGAGCGGGCCAACCGCGTCAAGAAGCGCAACGTCTTCACCCAGTACGGCTCCATGGCGCGCCAGGTGATCGAAGCCCTGCTCGACAAGTACGCCGACGAAGGCATCACCACGCTGGAAGCCAACAATGTCCTCAGCCTGCCACCGATCAACCAGCTCGGCCTGGCTGCCGAACTGGTCAAAAGTTTCGGCGGCCGGCCGCAGTACCTGAAAGCCCTGAACACCCTGGAGCGCGAGCTGTACTCGCCCGCGGCTCCCTGATTCCCTGAACCCCCGAACGCATGTCCAATCTCTCCCCCGTCATCAAATCCATCCAAGACATCATGCGCCAGGACTCTGGCGTGGATGGCGATGCCCAGCGCATCTCGCAACTCACCTGGTTGCTTTTCCTCAAAGTGTTTGACGCGCTCGAAGAAGAGCTGGAACTCACCCGGGATACCTACAAGAGCCCCATCCCCGAAAGCATGCGCTGGCGCAACTGGGCTGCCGACCCCGAGGGCATGACCGGCGACGACCTGCAAGACTTCGTCAACACCGAGCTGTTCGTCACCCTCAAGAACCTGCCCGCCGACCCGGTGCGCAACCCGCGCGGCTACGTGGTGCGCGGCGTCTTTGAAGACGCCTACAACTACATGAAGAGTGGCCAGCTGCTGCGCCAGGTGATCAACAAGCTCAACACCATCGACTTCAACCGCCAGAGCGAGCGCCACCAGTTCAACGATCTCTACGAGAAGATCCTCAAAGACCTGCAAAGCGCTGGCAACGCGGGCGAGTTCTACACGCCACGCGCCGTCACCCAGTTCATGGTGGACATGCTCAACCCCCAGCTCGGCGAAACCGTGCTCGACCCCGCCACCGGCACCGGCGGCTTCCTGGTGTGCTCCATCGAGCACCTGCGCAAACAGGTCAAGACCACCGAAGACGAAACGGTGCTCCAGAAGAGCATTCGCGGTGTCGAGAAGAAGCAGCTGCCCCACATGCTGTGCGTGACCAACCTCATGCTCCACGGCATCGAAATACCCAGCAACATCCGGCACGACAACACGCTCGCCCGTCCGCTGCGCGAAGTCACCCAGGCCGACCGGGTGGACGTGGTGCTGACCAACCCGCCCTTCGGCGGCATTGAAGAGCCAGGTATTGAACAAGGCTTCCCGGCCGATGTGCGCACCAAAGAAACCGCCGACCTGTTCCTGGTGCTCATCAAACACATCCTCAAGGTCAACGGTCGCGCCGCCCTGGTGCTGCCCGACGGCACGCTGTTTGGCGAAGGCGTCAAAACCCGCATCAAGGAACAGTTGCTGACCGAGTGCAACCTGCACACCATCGTCCGCCTGCCCAACGGCGTGTTCGCCCCCTACACCGGCATCAAGACCAACCTGCTGTTCTTCACCAAGGGCCAGCCCACGCAGCACATCTGGTACTACGAGCACCCCTACCCCGAAGGCGTGAAGAGCTACAACAAGACCAAGCCCATCCGCATCGAAGAATTCGACTTTGAGAAAGCCTGGTGGGGCAGCGAGGCCGATGGCTTTGCCGAGCGGGTGGAGAACGAGCGCGCCTGGAAGGTGAGCATCGACCAGATCAAGGCCGCCAACTTCAACCTCGACCAGAAGAACCCGCACGCTGCCGAGCAGGAAAGCCACGATCCAGACGAGCTGTTGCGCCGCTACGCCAGCCTGCAAGCCGAAGCGCAGGGCCTGCGCGACCAACTCAAGGCCATCCTGGCCGAATCGCTGAGCGGAGCCCGCGCATGAGTGCGGTGATGGAAGCCCGCGAACCCAGCGCGAGGTACATCAGCGCCCTGCAGCCGCCACTGGTGCAGCAGTTCGACCTGCTGGCCACCGCGCCCGGCGGTGTGGCGCGGCTGCGCGAGCTGATCTTGACGCAGGCGGTGCAGGGCAAGCTGGTGCCGCAAGATCAGCAAGATGACCCCGCGAGTGAGCTGCTAAAAAAGATTCGGGCGGAGAAAGACCGGCTCATTGCCGAGGGCAAGATCAAGCGCGAAAAGCCGCCAGTAGAGATCGCGGAGAAGGAACCACCATTCGCGTTGCCGCGAGGTTGGGAATGGGTGCAACTCGGCGAAATCGGTCTCGTTGGATCGAGTAGCCGGGTCCATCAGAGCGATTGGAAAGAATGCGGCGTGCCCTTCTATCGGGCGAGAGAGATCGTCAAACTTTCCAAGGATGGTTATGTATCAAACGAACTCTTCATTTCTGAGGAGCTATTCGCTTCACTGACACTGAGTGGTTGGGTTCCTGAAGAGAATGACATCATGATCACCGGTGTAGGAACCATCGGGATTCCGTATGTGGTTCGTCCGTCAGACCGGTTCTATTTCAAAGATGCAAGCGTCCTGATTTTCAAGAACTATGGTCACCTAAATGCGCAGTGGTTGACCTGGCTTATGCGATCGCCGTTGTGGATTGACGGGATACATGAACACAGCATGGGTACGACGGTAGATACGTTGACCATTTCGAGAGCGAACATCGCTTTGCTACCGCTGCCGCCCGCTAACGAACAAACCCGCATCGTCACCCGCGTCGAAGAACTCATGCGCCTGTGCGACGCCCTCGAAACCAAGGGCCAGCTCGAAGCCGCGCAACACGCCCAGCTCGTGCAAACCCTGCTGGGCGCACTGACCGCCAGCACCTCGCCCGAAGAACTGGCAGACAACTGGCAACGCGTCGCCACCCACTTTGACCTCCTGCTCGACCGCCCCGAAGCCATCGACGCCCTGGAGCAAACCATCCTGCAACTGGCCGTGCGCGGCCTGCTCGTGCCCCAGAACCCCAAGGACGAACCTGCCGGCGAACTGCTGAAGAAGATTCGCGCCGAGAAAGATCGCCTGATCGCGGACGGCAAGAACAAGCGGGACAAACCGATGGAGCCGGTAGCGATAGAGAATGTGCCGTTTGCCCTTCCGAAAGGGTGGTCCTGGGTGCGATTCGACGAGTTGATACACCCCCTCAAGCCAATCGCTTACGGTGTGCTGGTACCAGGGCCTGATGTTGAAGAAGGTGTGCCGTTTGTCCGTATCGCGGATCTGTCTATCGACAATCCTGCGCCCATGCCAGAAAAGTCCATTGGTCGCGACATCGACAGCCAGTTTCAGAGAACTCGGCTGGAAGGCGGCGAGATATTGATGGGAGTTGTTGGCAGCATTGGCAAGCTGGGTGTTGCTCCTCCGACTTGGGCGGGAGCAAACATTGCACGTGCCATCTGTCGCATTGTTCCGGCTGATAGCGGCTTAAGGGAGTTCGTTCTCTTCTTGCTGCAGACAGAGTTCATGCAACAGAGCTTTGTCGGCGATACGCGAACGTTGGCACAACCGACTCTGAATGTTGGATTGATTCGTCAAGCGATTACGCCAGTTCCACCCCCCGCAGAGCAAGCACGCATCGTTGCCCGCGTAGGCTTGCTGCGCCGCCACTGCGCCGAACTGCGCCAGCGTATAACCGCCAGCCAAACTACCCAAGCCCACCTGGCCGAAGCTTTGATCGACGAGGTGACCTAAGCATGTCGTTCGTCGGCGAAGCCACCGGGGTGCTGGGTCTGCTGGGTAAAGGGTGGAACCTGCTGCGCGACCGCCTGGACCCGGCCCGCGCACAAGCCCAGCGCCTCATCGAGACCTTCGAGGCCTACGGCATCGCCCGCCAGCAGATCACCCGCCTCCTGCCCCCCGAGCTGAAGCTGCCCAACGCCGCGTTCTCGACACCAGACAAGCTGAAAGACAAGGTCACGCCTGAGCTACTGGACTGGGCTTCAGGCAATTTGGCGATCAACCGCGCCTGGTTGGACGGCGTAAGCCCGCAACCCCACCTGAGGGTGGACAAATACAAGCAGCCGGCACTCTACCGTGACTGGCTGCTGGAACGCCAGCGGATTGCACCGAACGTCCGTCCCATCTTGCTGGTGTGGAAGGCCGCGGGTTCACCGGTTGGTCCCGAGGCCGATGGCCCTTTGTGCCTAGTTTATGAAGAGATCAGCGATGGGCTGGACGGTTCCGAACTGTCGCGCTACTGGTTGCTTTCCGAAGGGTGGCGCTGGGACCACTCACCCTGTGTATCCAACATGGTGGCCGCGGTCGCGGTGGCCCAGTCGTTGGGCGTGATGGTGATCGGGCAGGATGTTCCATTGCCATTGCTGCTGCAGCTGGAAGAAGGCAAAAGGCTGGCTCCCGCAGTCGCCCAGAAGCGCCAGCGCCTGTGGCACCCCGACGACCTGATCACACCCTTGTCAGGTACCGATACG
Source organism: Hydrogenophaga sedimenti (assembly GCF_051857515.1). Lineage (NCBI taxonomy): Bacteria > Pseudomonadati > Pseudomonadota > Betaproteobacteria > Burkholderiales > Comamonadaceae > Hydrogenophaga > Hydrogenophaga sedimenti. Next base: position 448,888 of record NZ_JBPZHA010000003.1, on the reverse strand, counting down.
CCATGGCGGCAAGCCGTGTGGAAGGACGCGGAAGGCTGGTTGCCTGGCAGCAAAAGCCTGACTCCTCCGAATGCCGATGCGGCACAAATTTCCGAAGCTATCCGAAAAGAAACGACATGAGCACCTTCGACAGCACCAAGCGCCTTCTGCCGGACATTCTGGCGGACATCGTCAAAGGCAAGATTCAGCTGCCTGATTTTCAGCGGGGCTGGGTCTGGGATGACGACCACATCCGCAGCCTGCTGGTGAGTGTGGCGAGGTCGTTTCCGGTGGGTGCGGTGATGTTGCTGGAAACGGGTGGGGAAGCCCGCTTCCAGCTTCGGCCTGTTGAGGGTGTACCACTGGCAGCCGATGCACACGCCGATTTGTTGATTCTGGATGGTCAGCAGCGACTAACCACGATGACCCAAGTACTGGCGCTTAAGTCGGCAGTGAAGACCCGCACGGAAAAAGGCAAACCGATCGAGCGCCACTATTACTGGCACATCCCGACGGCGTTGGAGGGCGGTGAAAGGCTGGACGACGCGGTTCTGGCCGTTGAGTCGGACAGGGTCTTACGCACCAACTTTGGCAAAGACATCAAGCTGGACTTGAGCAGCCCGCAGAAGGAGTGTCAGCAGCTCTATTTCCCTTGCGATCAGATATTGAACTCGGATGCTTGGGAGGAAGCGTTGCAGGAGCACGCGCCGGAGCACTTCGCCCAATACATGATGTTTCGCAAAGAGGTTCTGGGCGCGTTTCGCAACTACCAGTTGCCGGTGATCCAGTTGCACAAATCGACTTCGAAAGAGGCGGTGTGCCTGGTCTTCGAAAAGGTGAACACTGGCGGCGTGCCGCTAAATGTGTTTGAGCTGATGACGGCGACCTATGCAGCGGATGGATACAACCTTCGCGACGACTGGTTCGGCAGCAAGTTGCGCAACGTTCAGTCTCGCAAAGAGAGGCTGTGCAAAGAGCCCGTTTTGCAGCAAGTGGAGACCACGGACTTCCTTCAGGCGGTGACGATGCTCCACACACTGGAAAGGCGCCACGCCGATCTTGCTGCCGGCAAACGCGACAAACAGGTGACTCCGGTCAGCGCCAAACGAGCATCCATTCTTGTCCTGGAACTGGCCGACTTCCAAAAGTGGGCCACCCCGGTCGAGCAGGGCTTCATGCTGGCGGCAAAGTTTCTGCGAAGAGAGCAAGTTCGAGATCCACGCGAACTGCCCTACAGGACCCAGTTGGCGCCGCTGGCCGCCGTGTTGGCGGTGTTGAAAGAGCGCTGGCTGGAGCCGAAGATCAACGAGAAGCTGTCGCGCTGGTATTGGTGCGGCGTGTTGGGCGAGCTGTACGGCGGCGCGGTGGAGACACGCATTGCCAACGACGTGGAGGAGTTGTTGGCCTGGGTTGACGATGACACTGAAGTGCCACGGACGGTGATGGACGCGACCTTCAACCCCGACCGGCTCGACCGCATCAGCTCGCGACTGAGCGCAGCGTACAAGGGCATCAACATGCTGGTGGTGCGGGAGGGAGCTGCGGACTTTTTCTGGAAAGGCAAGATTCAGGAGCTGGACCAGGAAGACATTGCGCTGGATATCCACCACATCTTTCCGCAGGACTGGTGCGAGAAGAAGACCATTCCGCGTGCGCGCTACAACGCGATCGTGAACAAGACGCCCATCTCCTACAAGGCGAACCGGATGATCGGCGGAGTCGCCCCATCGATGTATCTGGGAAAGCTTCAGTCGCACAAGCAGGTGCAGCTGCCAGACGATGCCATGGATGCGCTACTGGCCACCCATTGCATTGACGCCCAAGCGATGCGTAGCGATGACTTTGACCGCTTCTACGAAGCCCGAAAGGCGGCGCTGTTGGACCTGATCAAGAGCGCCATGGGAAAAGCACCCGAGTCATGGGTTGAGGTTGATGTCAATGCCAACGCGGACGAGGACGAGGACGAAACCGCAGAGCAAAGCTGACATCCCGGGCGACATCCCCAACGATACATACGCGGTGGCCTACGCGGACCTTCCTGAGTTTCAAAAATGAAAAGCGCACTGTTCGTCGACTTCGACAACGTCTATTCAGCCCTTCGCCGCCTTGACCCAGCGGTCGCTGAGCGTTTTGCCTTCCAGCCCATCAACTGGATGCGCTGGCTGACCGATTCGCTGATGGCTCCTCCGCACGCTCCAGACGGAGCGAAGCGGCGCCTGCTGGTGCGCCGGTGCTACCTGAACCCGCAGGCCTATCAGCGCTTTCGACCGGCGTTCAACCGGGCCGGTTTCGAGATCATCGATTGCCCGCCCATGACGAGCGAAGGCAAGACCAGTACGGACATCCACATGGTGCTGGATGTCGTGGACCTGTTGCAGCACGAGGTGCACTACGACGAGTTCATCGTGTTCTCTGCAGACGCGGACTTCACGCCGCTCCTGCGGAAACTGCGGCGCTCGGACAGGCGCACAACGGTACTGGCCGTGGGCTTTCCTTCAGCAGCCTACCAGGCCTCTGCCGACCTGCTCATCGACCAGGACGACTTCATCCGTTTTGGGTTGGGGTTTGCAGACCCAGAACCCGCCCCGGTACCGGCCACTGTTGCGGTAAGTCGTTCAGCCGCGGACATCACCAAAGATGTCAAGTCGCTCATCGCGCGCTACGTCGCGGAGTCTTCCAAGCCAGTTTCTCTTGCCTGGCTGGCCAGTAAGGCGCTCAAGGAGGTGGACGGTCTGGATGCCGCCGACTGGGCGGGGTACAGCGGCTTCAGGAAGCTGGTGGAGGCATTGCAAATGCCGAAGCTCCGGGTGAACTGGGAAACTGGAACAGTGCTCGATCCCGCGCGTCACGCAGCGAGCGCGCCAGTGCAGGAGCCGTCGGTCAAGCCTGTTCCGCTCGACACTCTGTTCGTCGAGGTGGCTCGTCTTATCCAGACCGAGTTGGCTCAGGCCGGGCGCCCGGTCTCTTGCGCCCGGCTGGCCCAGATGATTGTGGATAGGTACAGCGCACTGGCGGCGGACTGGGGTGGAAAGGGTTCGTTCCGGAAGTTTCTAGAGGCACTGGATCTGGGTCGTCTTGAGTTGAGCTGGGAGAACGATGGCGGTCAAGTCCGAGATCCACAAGCGCCAGCGGTTGTGACGGCACCCGAGAAGCCGTCAGCCAACCGCACACAGGACTGGGGAAAGCAGGCGCAACTGTACCCAGCCATCCAGCAAATCCACATTGCCACAGGCATGCCGCTGATTGCTCCCCGTGAGATGCAGGGGCTGCTTGGCGCGCTGGTCACTGAGGTGGCCAATCAACCGTTTGCCTTGTCGGACACCGGCAAGCGAGTGCGTGATCGTTGCCGTGAGGCCGGCCTGGGTGTCAGCCGCGCAGATGTCAGCTATGTGCTCAAGGGCATTCTGATTGCGGGCCATGAGTTCAGCACGGGTAACGACAACGTCCCGGCGTTGAGCAGCCGCTTCATCGAAAGCATGCGTGTGATCTGTGCGGGTGAACAGATTGCCTTGGATGAGGCCGCTGAGGCTGCGCTCCGTGAATGGAGTTCGGGTACGGGGATCTGAGTCTGCCGCATTGGGCGTGCGCTTCTTCAGCAGAGGAGTTGTCAAGCAGCTTGACAAATTGGGCCGATCTACAGGGCACTCCCTGACCTGGGGGCACTTGCATCGACCTGCTGACTGGCCGCACTCCCAGTCGCAGCTGACAGGGGTCGGACGGTCCGACCCCGTCGGAGGTAATTGAGGAGTGGGAGATAGGGATGACGGCAGGATAGGCTGCGCGCCAGCAAATGGATGCCTTTAGGTGGTTCGTTGTTGAAGATGCGATGGCTATGCGAGGGACCGAAAAAAGTCGTACGAAACTGTTTTTCAACGAAGCGTTGTACTGCATATCCCGGGGTCTGCTCATGGGCAACTCATACAGCACACTGGTTCACAACCAACGTGGTCGTTTTTCGAGAGTCCCCGTCAAATATGGGTAGAGCAGAGCACTTATTATGATCGTGAAGCCACCAGTAACATCAAGGCTGCCTTTGCCTCAACAGAACTTGGCCGAAATAGTCGCCAATCTCGTACACTGTTTCTGGAGTCCGTGAAGTCGTAAACGAAAGCCGAATTTCCTAGTGTCACTTTCGGTTGAGAAGTGCGGAATTTACTTGACACTCTTTTGAGTGGTATTTACGCTAGGCAGTGATGAAATCAGTCGCTAATAGAGCTCGCGTAAAAATTTATCGCCGAAAAAGGGGGTTTAAATCTATGCGTAGTGTCATCGTGACATTTTTTATATTCACGGCTTCGCAGTGGAGGAAACGCGCCCGCAAAACAGGTTCTTTGAGCTAATGCCGTGCGGATCTTGATGCAGCAAGATGCATGAGGTTATATTTTGAAGGCTTTGGGCCGGATCATGTGATGAGTTTTTGAAATTTTGAGTAAGGCGTTCTTGCGTCCCGAGTCTTATTGGGGTGTTTGACTGTAAGAGAACAGGGCTTCGCAATAAGAGCACATGGCTTTGAAAGGCTTTGACCTGTTGTCCGTCTTGTCGCATTCGTTTCTTTGAATATTGGTATTAATGTTGGACTGAAAATGAACGAAAAAATTGAGATTCAGCTGGCTATTCAAGGGGGCGGGGCCAGAATAGTGGCGATCATGGCTGTCTTAGAAGCGCTTGATGAACTTGGAGACAAGATTTCTGTTTCGCGCATAGTAGGGACTTCTGCGGGGGCAATTGCGGGTGCGATATTTGCAAGTGATGTGGGTATCCCTTCTATTACCAAGGAGTGGGCTGGTGGACGACTGGCCAAACTGTTGTCCAGTTTTCAGATGCCGAAGGCATCGTTCTTTATGCCCAAGGCATTGAGCTTGGCTAGGCTCTTGATGAAGCCTCAGCCTGTTTGGGATAGTAAGGTGATACATGAGTACTTGGATTCCATCTTTGCTCGCTGTCGTTTGCCAGTTCATACATTTGACGATTTGCGAAAAATCAAGGGCATAGATGTCTCCGTCATTAGTACTAACTTGAGGAATAAGAGTTCTGAAGAGAGCCGGCAGAATGATCCCGTTGTTACTACGCTAATCGATTCTGCTGGGTTGCCTTATTTGTTGAGGAAGTGGAGTGGAGGCGGTAGCCCAGTAATTGTTGATGGTGGAATTGGCGACAATCTTCCTGCCTCTAGGTTAGATCACTCTCTTCTTGATGTGACTCCTGTATGTATATCATTTGTGCCAAAGGTTGGTGCCAATGCCAACCCTGAGGACTTTAAAGGGTTTTCATTGGCGCTGCTCGATGCTGCTATTGATGTGTCAAGTAAGAAGTCGGCGACCATCGTTCCAAACACTTATTTTGTTGACACTCCGATTTCTACATTTAATTTTGAGGCTGCTCTGGAGGCGATAGCATCGGGTGAGTACGACAGAATTAAATCTGATGCAAAATTGTGGTTTGCCAAGTTGCATGCGGATATCATTTCTAAACGTACGCAGAATGCAATTGCATTTTCTGTAACTGCACTCCATCCATGGCAAACTGAGAACGCTGTGGCTAAGGCGTTGATGTCCGGAGTTTGGACGGCTATTGAGGCGCAGTTTCAAGATCAACTCTTTCACTTTCATCATGCGGAGTTGCGCATAACTCTTGGTGGATTATTGAATGAAGATCGCCAAGATGAGTTGTGCTATTCGATTGAGTTTGAGCCTGGTGATGACCCTTTGTATTGCTATTGGCTGGGAGTTGCTGACGGTGTGGAGAATCAACTTACAGCAGAGCCGGACTTCAAGGTTACTGAAGTTGCTTCGGGTGAATTTGTCCGACATACGCGCATCCCTGCAATTAGTCCTCTTGATCCATCCGCTAGATTTGTGGCTGTGTTTTTTACGCCGGCGCTGAAAAAAGGAGCTAGGTATCGATTGGTGCAGACGGAGGTGGGGCGGGGGCTGCTAAATAGGCTAAATTCTGAGGGGAAGGATGAGTTTGGGGTTGATCCGAATAGAGTCCTTGGGTCGATAGGGAAGGTTCGGTTGATTATCGATACCCCGGAGAAAATGGGGCATGTAACAATTAAACCCAGGCGTACAAATCGTGCTGCAAAAGCCTGTGAGTACTATCCTAAAGATACAAACTTTCCTGCCGATATTCCAACGCTAAAGGGGTTTGATACCCATGTGGTGGAAGGGGAGAATGTTCAGGGGCTTTTCGCGCTTGACATCCAGGTCCCGAAGTGACTAACATCAACCATTCAATTTTTACATCCGTGGACTACATCAAGAAAATCTGATTTCCGACGGAGGCAAGAGTGTTGCCGTTCTGTCGGATAGGCGCGTTTTGGGCGCCGCTAGCTCAGTGCACAGCTCACGCATGTACTGAGCTTTGTTGCGCTGGTGCGCGTACTTCAGGACGGTTTACTAGTCATTTACAGGCTCGACGGTCGACTCGATGGGGCAGACGCCGTGGAGAGCTGGTACGCATCCCTCAGGGACGCTGGTCTACTGTGTCTGTTGGTGGTGGCTGATCGGTTTTCAAGGCCGAATGCCAGCAAGCTCTGGGTACTTGGCTACAAAAGCTACGATAACGCCTTGGCCGAGACGCTCAATAGGCTGAACAAGGCCGAAGTGATTCATCGCCCGTCCTGGGCAACCCGAGAAACGGTGGGGCTGGCAACCTTGGGGTCGGTGTCCTGGTTCAACAGCCGTTTGCGGCGCTCACCCTTTGATTCATCCTGTCGGCATAAGCTGAGGCAGGTTACTACCGGCAACCTCCCAGTCAAACGTCAGCATGAAGCTGTTGAATGTGTTGTTTAAAGCCAACACCTGACAGGTGATGTGGGTCTTCGATGTTTGTTCCGACACCTGTTCTTTTGGGTATTTTGTCGGTGGTTCGAGGACGTTTTTCTTATCAATTTTTCGTGCAGTAACTCCTGCAGTAACTGCGTTTTTGATGTTTTTTCTTGGGGCTTGTTTCTTGATCTCTGGACGATCTTGAGGTGGGGTCCCAGGCCACCAAATCCCAAAACGCCCAGCCCTGCTGGGCGTTTTGCTTTGTGGCTTCACCACCTCTCTGCCGTGAGATCCTCGATCCACATCGTCGACGTCGACCGCACCGAAACCTGGACGCGCTACCGCGCCGGGCTGTGTGATTCCTGCGTCGCCAACTGCTGCACCATGCCGCTGGAAGTGCGGCTGCCGGATCTCGTGCGGCTGGGCCTCGTCGATCCGTTCGAGGTGGAGCACGAGGCGCCCAAGCAGATCGCCAAGCGGCTGGAGAAGGCCGGGCTGATCGACCACTTCAATTTCAAGCGCGAGGTATTCACCATCGCGCGGCGCGCCAGTGGCGACTGCCACTTTCTGGACGCGAAGACGCGCCGCTGCACGGTGTACGAGCAGCGGCCCGACACCTGCCGCAAGCACCCGCTGGTCAGCCCGCGCCCGAACCACTGCCCTTACGGCGCCAAGCGCACCGCGGGGTCTGGTCCTCTGCATGAGCGCTGATCCTCTGCCCCTGTGGTCGGCCGCCGATCTGGTGGGGCTGGCGACGGTGGAGAGGCGCCCGGACTGCGCGGCGTGTGCGCCGCTGGTGTGTCCCGGGTGGGAGTCGGTGCCCTCGACGTTCGATCTGTCGACGCTGCAGTGCGTGGGTACTTTGCGCGGCGAAGATGCCGAAGAAGCCACTCTCCTGGAGCACCACCCGCGCGGCACCCACGGCTGGTCGGTCGACGCACCGATCGCACCGGCCTTCTTCCCCTACAACCGCTGCGAGGTCTGGGCCTGCAAGGCCTGCGCGAGGCCGTTCCTGCGCTACACCGAATACGGCGGCTACTACGAAGACCAGCGCATCCGCGAGCTCCGTGCGGAATGGATCGAGGACGCGCAGCCCTGAAGCGCTGACGCGGCGAACCGCAGCTTCCGGGTGCTGCCGTCCGATGGTGGTCGATGACCGCTACTTAGCGCCGTGAGGTGCTTCTCTGCAACAGAAACTGAAGCACCGGGTCGCTCGCGGGGCGACCTTCGGCGGGGCGGCGCAGGCCCCGGATGGACCGGCCGCAATCGGTCGGCTGGCCGGTCCAGACCGCGTCCATGGTGTGGCCGTCGCCCGACTCGTCGAGGTTGAACTCGCCGTCGGTCACGTCGCCGGACACCTGCGCCTCCAGATCGGCGCCCGGTCCGGAGCGGCGCAGGCGGCCGCGCACACTGCCTTCGTAGTCGGGGTGCGGGCCGAACATCACGGCTCCGGTCGACACGGGCTCGGCGTCCTTGGCCCCTTCCGGCCACAGGCTGAGCTGCCACAGGCCGAACAGGTCGGCCGGGGCGAGGTCGTCGGCCGCGGCACACGGGGCCGGTGGCGTGCTCGCCGTCTGTGCGGCGGCCGATGCAAGGGCGAAAGGAAGGGCCAGGACGAGAACCAGGGCCGACGGTCTCATGGCGTCTCCGGCTTGGGTGCGTTGGCGGCGCGTTGGGCGAACTCGGCCCGCAGCGCGCGCAGCTTCTCGCGCGGGTCTTCCTTCACTGTGGCCTGGTCCAGCGCCATTTCCTTGATGAAGCGGCTGGGCGTGCCGGGCACGCTCTCGCGGCCCTTCTTGCGGCGCTTGAGCCAGCTCACCGCCAGCGTGCGCTGTGCGCGCGTGATGCCCACGTACATCAGGCGCCGCTCTTCCTGCACGCGCAGCGCCAGCAACTCGGCGCTGAGGTCGCTGTCGGCGTCGTCGGTCTTGAAGGGCAGCAGGCCTTCGTTGACACCGACCAGCGTCACGTGCGGCCACTCCAGGCCCTTGGACGCGTGCAGCGTCGAGAGCGTGACCACGTTCTGGTCCTGCTCGCGGTCGGACAGGGTGGAGATCAGCGCGATGGTCTGCACGACTTCGAGCAGCGACTTGCGTTCGGTCTCCACCTGCACGCCGCCGTCGTCTTCCATCTTGCCGCCACAGCGCCCGGCGACCCAATCGCAGAAATCCACCACGTTGGTCCAGCGCGCGGCAGCGATCTTCTCGTTTTCTTCACTGTCGTAGAGGTGCTGCTCGTAGGCGATGTCCTTGAGCCAGTCGGTCAGGAAGCTGCGCGCGGCCTCGTGGCCGATGGTGTGGCGGGCGCGGTATTCGAGGTCGTTCACCGCGCGGCCGAACTCGTGCAGCGTGTGGATGGCGCGGCTGTTGACCGCGCTGGGCAGCGAGTGCGAGAACAGGGCGTCGAACAGGCTGAGCTTGTATTGCGTGGCGAACACGCCGAGCTGCCCCAGTGTGGTGTGGCCGATGCCGCGCTTGGGCGTGGTGGCCGAGCGCAGGAAGGCCGGATCGTCGTTGTTGTTGACCAGCAGGCGCAACCAGGCGCAGAGGTCGCGGATCTCGGCCTTGTCGAAGAAGCTCTGGCCGCCCGAGACCTTGTACGGAATCTGCGCGCGGCGCAGCGACTGCTCGAACGAGCGAGCCATGTGGTTGGCGCGGTAGAGGATCGCGAAGTCGCGCCACTCCTTGTGCGTCGAGTTCGCGCGCAGGCTCTGGATGCGTGCCACCGCGCGCTCGGCCTCGTGCTCCTCGTTGTCGGCGTCGACCACCCGCACCGGCTCGCCTTCGCCCAGGTCGCTCCACAGCGTCTTGGGAAACAGCTTGGGGTTGGGACCGATGACGTTGTTGGCGGCGCGCAGGATGGCGCTGGTCGAGCGGTAGTTCTGCTCCAGCTTGATCACGCGCAGCTGCGGGAAATCGATCGGCAGCTTCTTGAGGTTGTCCAGCGTGGCGCCGCGCCAGCCGTAGATGGACTGGTCGTCGTCGCCCACGGCGGTGAAGCGCGCGCGCTCGCCCACCAGCAGCTTGAGCAGTTCGTACTGCGTGGCGTTGGTGTCCTGGTATTCGTCGACCAGCACGTGGCCCAGCTTCTTCTGCCACTTCTCGCGCACCTCTTCGTGCTGCCCGAGCAGCTTGAGCGGCAGGCTGATCAGGTCGTCGAAATCCACGCTCTGGTAGGCCGTCAGGCGCTCTTCGTAGCGCGCCATGATGGTCGCGGTCACGCGTTCGTTCTCGTCCTTGGCCAGCTTCAGGGCCTCGACCGAGGTGAGGCCAGCGCTCTTCCAGGCGCTGATGGCCCACTGCCAGCCGCGCGCGGTGTTGGCGTCGGTGGTGCCGCCGCAGTCCTTGAGCAGGCTGGTGATGTCGTCGGTGTCGAGGATGGAGAACTGCTGTTTGAGGCCCAGCACCTGGCCGTCCTCGCGCAGCAGGCGCACGCCCAGCGCATGGAAGGTGCAGATCAGCACTTTGCGTGCATCGCGGCCGACCAGCTGGGCGGCGCGCTCGCGCATTTCGGCGGCGGCCTTGTTGGTGAAGGTGATGGCGGCGATGCGGTCGGCCGCCAGACCGGCCTGGATCAGGCGCCCGATCTTGTGCGTGATCACCCGCGTCTTGCCCGAACCGGCGCCTGCCAGCACCAGGCACGGACCGCCCAGGTGGTTCACGGCATCCAGCTGGGCAAGGTTGAGGCCGGGACCGGCGGAGGACGACATGGGGGCGGGGCTGGCGGGGCGAAGCGGCGAATCATACGGGAGCGGGGCCCCTGCGCTCAGGGCGTGCGCAGGCCGTGTTTCTCCAGGTCGGCCGGGTTGTGTTCGTCGGTGTAGATGCCTCGGGCGGCGGGCTGCCCGCCGGCGTGGCAGGTAACGATCACGTTGGCCTGCGCCAGGGCTTTCTGCAAGACCTCGGTGCCGCAACGGCCGTAGACGCTTTCGATGGTGTCCAGCACGTGGCGCGCGTAGGGGGAGGCCAGCCGGCTGTCCAGGATCAGGTTGGCCATCAGCATCCCCGAAGGGCGCATCACGCGCCGCGAGGCTTGCCAGAACTCCCGGGTGACCAGGTGGCTCGGAATGGCGGCGCGGTCGCTGTAGACATCGACCACCACGGCGTCGAAACGCCGCTCGGTGGTCGAGACAAAGTGGCGAGCGTCCTCGGCGATGAACTCGCCGTGCACCGGGCCGAGCAGGAAATGCTGTTCGGCGATGGACCGGATCGCGGGGTCGATGTCGACGTAGGTGTAGCGGTTCAGCGGTTCCTGGTGCGACAGGGTGAAGCCGCCGGCGCCGAGCACGAGGATGTCCTTGTCGCGCAGCTGGAGTTCGTCCAGCAGGGTCTGCCGCAACGCGCGGATGTAGCGGTGGGTGTGGGGCGGTGTGCTGTCGTCGACCTGTGAGGAGCGGGAGCCGTTGGACATGAACAGCCGGGGCTGGATCTGGCCCGGCAGGTCCAGCGGCCTGACCTGGTAGTCGGCGTAGGCCGTGTCGGCGGCGGCGATGGGGGTGTGGTTGGCCCAGAGCACCAGACCCGCGGCGGCCAGTGGAGCCAGCACCTGCGACCAGCGCCGGTGTTCCAGGGTCAGGGCGCCCGCCAGCAATCCCAGGGCGCAGCTGGCGACCGCGACCGAGACACCGAACCACTGCATCACCAGCACCGACAGCGAGACCGCCCCCAGGAAGGAGCCGAGCGTGGACCAATAGAGCGCCATGCCGCTGGCCTCGCCCACGTGGCGGTGTTTCATCAGGTTGCTCAGGATGGGGACGGTCTGGCCCAGCAGCCAGGCGATCGGGCAGAGCACGGTGCCGACGAACACCAGATAGGCCATCAAGGCGGGCTGCAGGTGCGTGAACATGGCGTTCACCGTCGGACCGGCCAGACCCACTCCCGCAATCAGTCCCGCCAGCAGGAAGTTGCGGGCCACCCGGGGCAGGTGCCCGTCCACCACCTTGCCCCCGGTGGCGTAGCCGATGGCCAGCGCGAGCAGAAAGAAACCGATGGTGGGCGCGGTGACGAGGATGGAGCTGCCCACGTGGGGCACCAGGCGGCGCAGCGCGATGACCTCGGCGCCCAGCGAACAGAAGCCTTCGATGAAGACGATCAGGTAGATCAGCACGGTGACAGCGGCGTGTGGGTTTTTGTGCGGTTGAGTGTGCCTGACTTGTCCGGGACGGGTGCTCCGGCCTGAGACAATCGCCCCCTGTGCTGAACATCCTGCTCGTCACCTTCCCGTTTTTCGCCCTTGTGCTCGCCGGTTTCGCCGCCGCGCACCGGCGCATGCTGCCGCTGGAGGCAATTCCGGGGCTCAACGGCTTTGTGCTGTTTTTTGCCTTGCCCTGCATGCTGTTCCGCTTCGGCTCGACGACGCCGATCGCCCAGTTGCTGGACCTCTCGGTCGTCGGGGTGTACCTGCTGTGCGGCCTGGTCCTGGTGGCGTTCGCCATCGCGATGACCATGAACGAACGCATCCGCTGGAACGATGCCTCGCTGGGCGCGCTGGTGGCGGCGTTTCCCAACTCTGGCTTCATGGGCGTGCCGCTGCTGGTGGCGCTGCTCGGGCAGCGCGCGGCGGGGCCGGCCATCCTGACCATGCTGGTGGACATGGTGATCACGAGTTCGTTGTGCGTGGCGCTGTCGCGGCTGGACGAGGGCGAAGGCCATGGGCGCGAAGCCATGCTCGACGCCGGCAAGAAGGCGCTCAAGGGCGTGGCGGCCAACCCGATGCCCTGGGCGATTCTGGGCGGGGCGCTGGCGTCCTACTGGCAGTTCCGCCTGCCCGGACCGGTCGAGAAGACGGCTTGGCTGCTGGCCGACGCGGCCTCGCCGGTGGCGCTGTTCACCATCGGGGCGGTGCTGGCGCGTTCGCAGATCCAGTCCAGCCACCCGATGCCGCTGAGCGACTACCTGCCGGTGGCGCTGATGAAGCTGCTGCTGCATCCGCTGCTGATCCTGGCGGTGGGCACGGCGGCGCGGCAACTGGGCGTGCCGCTGGACAGCTACGCACTGACCATCGTCGTGCTGGTCGCGGCCCTGCCCAGCGCCAGCAACGTCTCGCTGCTGGCCGAGCGCCTGGGCGCGGACAACGGGCGCATCGCCCGCATCATCCTGGTGACCACCGTGGCGGCCTTCGTCACGTTCTCGGCCGCCGTCTCCCTGCTGACCTGACGCGCCTGCGTCAGCGGGTCATTGCCGATTCGGCCTGCACCGGTGCAGCGCGCTCGGCGACCTGTTGCGCCGCAGGAGCCGAGTGGTGCTGTTCAAGCGCCTGGGCGCGGTCCAGGTGGGTGTTCGCGCTGTGCTGCAAGGCGTTGTCCACGCGCAGTTCGTCGAAGCGGCCGTTGTGGTGCTGCACGGCGACTTTTTCACCGTCCTTGCTGAGCAGGTAACGCTTGGGATCGCCCCAGTCCGGGTGCTCGGCGGCCTTGGCCACGCAGGCCGCGCTGACCTGCAGACACTGTCCGCTGTCCAGCCCGCGCTCCTTCAGTCCGGGCGCGAGCTCGGTGTAGGACTGGCGCAACTGCGCCTTCGTCTGTTCGGACATCTGGGGCTTGACCGTGATGCGGGGCTTGTTCTCGTCGTCCACCGGCCAGCGCAGCTGCTTTTTGCCGTCCTCATAGGTCAGCACGTCGCCGTTGCGCGCGGTCTGGTAGTTTTCCGAGCGGATCATGGCCGACTCGTTCGGGTTGTGGCGCTGCTCGGTTGGCACGTCGGCCAGGGGCACACCACGGCGCTGGAAGTAGGCCGTCACACCCTCATGCACGTTGGCGGCGGTACCGTTGCGGTCGTAGCCTCCGCCGACGCCCACGTGGTTGCCCGGGTGCTTCACGGTGGTCACGCGCGGGTCGTCGCTGTAGTCCAGCGGGCGGAACCAGCTGCGGCTCTCGTGCTCTGCCTGCACCATCAGCACCTGTCCTTTGACGTTGGGCGGGATGCCCATTTCGCCCTTGACGCCGGTCGCCACCGGGTCCATCAACGCCATGCCGGTGATCGGGACGGTGCCGGGTTGGGCGAGCACGGTGCCATCGGGCGCGATCAGGCCGCGGTCGTTGACCAGTTGCGAGAAGCGCACGGCCGTCGCGCAGCCGCGGCTGAAGCCGGTGACGGAGGCGCCAAGGTCGGCGGGGGTGGCGCCGGGGTTGTCTTTCAGGTACTTCTGGGCCGCATCGCTGAAATCGGTGTAGGCCCTTTCGGCTGCTGCGTCGATGGCGGGTGTCGGGTTGGGGCCGGCGTTGACGAAGTTGCCCTGGTCGCCGCCGGTGCCGACGCCGGGGTAGTAGGCTCTCTTAAAGGTGTCGCTTACCGATCTTTGGGCTTGCTGATCCAGATTGCCGACGTTGGTCCGAAGCTTGTCGCCAGACAGTTCGAGGTTGCTCTGGTCATTGTTGGTGCCGTCGAAGGCCGCAAAGAAATTGAAGCGGCTGGAGGCGCCAGATTTGCCTGCGTCCTCCATCGTCGCTCTGGCCTGCGGCAGTTGTGCCATCTCTTCCGCGTTGAGTCGCCGAACGTCCGAAGTCCCCATGGCGTTTCTCCTCAAGGCTTCCGAAGATTGGGGAAGATCTCATACGCTTGGGCAAATTCGGATCTCCATGTCTTCAGGACAGGAGACTCCTCTGCCGACTTTTTGCGTCTTGGTGTCACGACGTACACATACAACTGGCGCCCATCCATTAAGAAGGTTAGTTCGTGGTTGGTCATGTCGCGAGGCAACCGATCACGCAGCTCAACCCGTTGCTCAAGGACTTCGCCAGTGGCTTTGATGCGCCACTGCACGAAAAGAAACTCGCCGACCGGGATGGCGCCGTTGACGATGCCCTGCGCACCCAGCTTTTCTCCGGGCGCCGCTTTGTCTCTGACCTTTTGGTACTGATCGCCGTAGCTGTACGCAAGCAGATCGATCTTGTCTGCCCACTTGTCGTTGAAGCCGTCGTAATTGAACGAATGCGATACGAGCTTCGGCCCTGTCGCACATGCCGTCATCAGGACCAGCATCGACATCGCCAGCCAGCGCCGCCAGAGGCGCCCGAACATGGTGTGGATCGTTTTCATTGTGGTTTCCTCCCCGGGTTGTGTTGACTCAGGCGCGCATTGGAGCACGCTTGAGCGGGGCCCCGGCGTGGGGGCTGTGCAGGTTGGCAGGTGGCATCCCCCGCATTGGCATTGGCTATCCCATCGATTCAATCAATTGGGTCGACATATTCATAGCTCGATCCTAAAGTCATGGCTCACACCCCCAGCAGGAGCCCGTCATGAAGCCGACATTCCCCGCCCGCAACGTCCACAACGACTGGATGGATGTGCTGGCCGCCCTGGCCGCCACCTTCTAAGGTCCGATTCCGCCCCCGGTTCACCGCCCAACAGGAGATCACCATGAGCAACCCCGCATCCGAAGCCAAGTGCCCCTTCCACGCCGCCGGCGGCGCCCGCGCCACGCACGGCGCCCAGTCCAACGCCGACTGGTGGCCCAACCAGCTGAACCTGTCCATCCTGCACCAGCACCAGCCGGTGTCCAACCCGATGGACCCGGACTTCGACTACGCCGAAGCCTTCCAGCAGCTCGACTACGACGCACTCAAAAAAGACCTGGCCGCCCTCATGACCCAGAGCCAGGACTGGTGGCCGGCCGACTACGGCCACTACGGCGGCCTGATGATCCGCCTGGCCTGGCACGCCGCCGGCACCTACCGCACGGCCGACGGCCGCGGCGGCGCCAACACCGGCAACCAGCGTTTTGCGCCGCTCAACAGCTGGCCCGACAACGGCAATCTCGACAAGGGCCGCCGCCTGCTCTGGCCCATCAAGCAGAAGTACGGCAACGCGATCTCCTGGGCCGACCTGTTCATCCTGGCTGGCAACGTCGCGATGGAAACCATGGGCTTCAAGACCTTCGGCTTCGGCGGCGGCCGCGAAGACATCTGGGCGCCCGAAGAAGACATCTACTGGGGCGCGGAAACCGAGTGGCTGGCCACCAGCGACAAGGCCAACAGCCGCTACAGCGGTGATCGCGAGCTGGAGAACCCGCTGGCGGCCGTGCAGATGGGCCTGATCTACGTGAACCCGCAGGGCCCGGACGGCAAGCCCGACCCGGTGGCCTCGGGCAAGGACGTGCGCGAGACCTTCGCGCGCATGGCCATGAACGATTACGAGACCGTGGCCCTGGTGGCCGGCGGCCACACCTTCGGCAAGATGCACGGTGCCGGTGACGCGGCCCTGGTCGGCCCGGAACCCGAAGGCGCGCCCATCGAAGAAATGGGGCTGGGCTGGATCAACAAACACGGCAGCGGCAAGGGTGGCGACGCCACCACCAGCGGCTTCGAAGGCGCCTGGAAACCCAATCCCACGCAGTGGGACATGGGCTACTTCAAGGTGCTCTTCCAATACGAGTGGGAGCAGATGACCACCGCGGCCGGCGCCATCCAGTGGCGCGCCAAGGACGTGGCGCCCGAGGACATGGTGGTCGACGCCCACGACCCCAGCAAGAAGCACCCGCCGGTGATGACCACGGCCGATCTGTCGCTGCGCTTCGACCCCGCCTACGAAAAGATCTCGCGCCACTTCGCCGCGAACCCGGACGAGTTCGCCGACGCCTACGCCCGCGCCTGGTTCAAGCTGACCCACCGCGACATGGGACCGAAGAGCCTTTACCTCGGCCCGGAAGTGCCGGCCGAAGACCTGATCTGGCAGGACCCGGTGCCGCCGGTCAACCACCCGTTGATCGACGCCGCCGACGCGAAGGAACTCAAGGCCCGCGTGCTGGCCAGTGGCCTGAGCGTGAGCGAGCTGGTGTCCACCGCCTGGGCCTCGGCCTCGACCTACCGCGGCTCTGACAAGCGCGGCGGCGCCAACGGAGCCCGCGTCCGCCTGGCACCGCAGAAGGACTGGGAGGCCAACCAGCCGGCCCAGCTGGCCAAGGTGCTCAAGGTGCTGGAAGAGATCCAGCGCGGATTCAATGCGGGAGCCAAGAAGGTGAGTCTGGCCGACCTGATCGTGCTGGCCGGCAACGCCGGGGTGGAAGCCGCTGCGCAGGCCGCCGGTCATGCGGTGACGGTGCCTTTCACCCCCGGCCGCACCGACGCCACGGCCGAGCAGACCGACGCCGAGTCCTTCGCGGTGCTCGAACCGGTGGCCGACGGCTTCCGCAACTACCGCAAGCAGGCGTTCCGCGTCTCGCCCGAAGAGATGCTGCTCGACAAGGCGCAGCTGCTCACCCTGAGCGCGCCGGAGATGACGGTGCTGGTCGGTGGCCTGCGCGTGCTCGGCGCCAACCACGGTGGGTCGAAGGCCGGCGTGTTCACCCAGCGCCCGGGCCAACTGACCAACGACTTCTTCGTCAACCTGGTGGACATGTCCACCGCCTGGAAGCCGACCGGCGACAACGCCTACGAAGGCCGTGACCGCGCCACCGGCGCCGTGAAGTGGACCGCCACCCGCGTCGACCTGGCCTTCGGCTCCAACTCGCAGCTGCGTGCCATTGCCGAGGTCTATGCGCAGAACGACGGCGGCCAGAAGTTCGTGAAGGACTTTGTCGCCGCCTGGACCAAGGTGATGGAGATCGACCGCTTCGATCTGAAGCCGTGAGGTGTTGACCTGACGGGCGGATCCGGCCGGTCTGCCTGCCCCAGCCCCCGCGGCCGCGGCCGCGGCCCCGGGGGCTCTTTTTGTGCGGTGCGATGATGGGCTCCTTTCGCACCGCGCCCGCCGAACATGCCCGTCACCCTGATCCTCGCCCGCCACGGCCAGACCGACCTCAACATCGACGAGCGCTGGCAGGGCCGGCTGGACCTGCCCCTCAACGCCACCGGGCTGGCGCAGGCGCAGCAACTCGCGCTGGAACTGCCGCCGGGCATTCACGCCATCGTCGCCTCGCC
Source organism: Hydrogenophaga sedimenti (assembly GCF_051857515.1). Lineage (NCBI taxonomy): Bacteria > Pseudomonadati > Pseudomonadota > Betaproteobacteria > Burkholderiales > Comamonadaceae > Hydrogenophaga > Hydrogenophaga sedimenti. Next base: position 431,284 of record NZ_JBPZHA010000003.1, on the reverse strand, counting down.
CATGCAGCGCGCCCGGCAGACGGCCGCGCCGGTGGCGCAGCGGCTGGGTCTGCCGGTGGCGCACGACGCCGATTTCCGCGAGCGCGACTTCGGCGTGTTCGAAGGCCTGACCGAGGCCGAAGCCGCCGAGCGGTTTCCCGAGCTGATCGCCCGCCACGCCGCCTACCGCTGGGACGAGGAGCCGCCCGGCGCCGAGTCCACCCGCGCGGTGGTGGACCGCGTGGCGCGCGGCCTGCAGCGCCTGCGCGAGGCGCACGAAGGCAGCACCGTGCTGCTGGTCTCGCACGGCTTCGTGGTGCGCTGTCTGCGGCACCTGATCGACGGCGTGCCCGAGGCCGATTTCTTCACCGCGCCGCGCATTCCCAACGGCAGCTTCCTGACGCGCACTCTCTGAGCAGGCGCCGATCGGCAGCTTCAGGAATTCAGCGCCGGGCCGCCCCAAGCTGAATTCATGCACCCCGGGGGGGCAGCGACCCGCGCAGCGGCGGAGCGTGGGGGCTTCAGATCGAGACCGGGTCGATGTCGACCGCGAAGCGGATCAGGCCGCGCGCGCCCGGGATGCTGCGGCCGTCCAGCAGCAGCGGCTGCCAGGCCGCGAGGAACCGCTGCAGCGCCGCGCGCGAGGCGCTCTCGACCAGCAGCTGCGCCCGCTCGACGTTGGCCACGCGCTGGATCGTCAGCGGCACCGCCGGGTAGAGCGTGACCTCGTCGCGGTGCGGCAGCTCGGCGGCGGCTTCGGCGGCGGCGTTGAGGAAGGCCTGCGCGGCTTCCTGCGTGCGCGCGTCGGCGCGCAGCAGCGCCTGGGCGCCGAAGGGGGGCATGCCGGCGGCCTCGCGTTCGGCCAGCTGGGCCGCGGCGAAGCCCGGAAAGTCGTGCTTGCGCAACGAGGCGAACAGCGCGTGTTCCGGGTGCCAGGTCTGCACCCACATCTCGCTCGCGCCGGCCTGCGCCGCGTCGCGCCCGGCCCGGCCCGCCGCCTGCATCAGCAGCGCGAACAGCCGCTCGGGCGCGCGGTAGTCGCTGGCGAACAGGGCCGCGTCGGCGTTGATGCTTGCGACCAGCGTGATGCGCCGGAAGTCGTGGCCCTTGGCGACCATCTGCGTGCCGACCAGCACATCGACCTCGCCGCTGTGCAGCGCGGCCAGCTGCTGCTCCAGGCTGCCCTTGAGCCGCGTGGTGTCGGCGTCCATGCGCGCGACCCTGGCCGGCTGGCCGTCGGGCCGCTTGACCGCCGACAGCAGGCCCGCGAGCTGTTCTTCGATCTGTTCGGTGCCGCGGCCCACCGGCGCGATGTCCAGGTTGCCGCAGTCCGGGCAGGCGCGCGGCACCCGCGAGGTGAAGCCGCAGTGGTGGCAGCGCAGCGTGCGGTCGAGCTTGTGGAACACGCGGAACGCGCTGCAGTGCGGGCACTGGCTTTTCCAGGCGCAGGCGTCGCACGAGAGCACCGGCGCATAGCCGCGCCGGTTCAGCAGCACCAGGCACTGCTCGCCGCGCGCGATGCGTGTTTCCATCGCCGCCAGCAGCGGCGGCGCGATGCTTGCGCCCTTGGGCTGGTGGTTCATGTCGACCAGCCGCAGCTTCGGCAGCGAACCGCCACCGATGCGCGCCGGCATTTCCAGCCGCAGGTAGCGGCCCTGGTCGGCCGCGTGCCAGCTTTCCAGCGAGGGCGTGGCCGAGCCCAGGATCACCTGGCAACGCTGGCCTTTGGCCGCCAGCGCCTCGCTCTCGACCTTGGCGCGGTAGACCGCGAGGTCGCGCGCCGAATACCGGGCGCCGTCCTGGCTCTTGTAACTCGGGTCGTGCTCCTCGTCGACCACGATCAGGCGCAGCCCCGGCAGGCTGGCGAAGATCGCCATGCGCGTGCCCAGCACGATGCGCGCCGCACCGCTGTGCGCCGCCAGCCAGCTGCCCAGGCGCTGCGCCGGCGTCATGCCGCTGTGCATTGACACCACGGCGCCGTCGCCGTACTGCGCCGCGAAGCGCTCGCGAAAGCGCGCCTCCAGCTGTGGCGTCAGGTTGATCTCGGGCACCATGACCAGCACCTGCGCCGCCGGGTCGCTGGCCAGCGCGGCGTCGGTCATGCGCAGGTAGACCTCGGTCTTGCCGCTGCCGGTCGCGCCGAACAGCAGCACCGGCCCGGCCGCGCCGGGCAGCGCCTGCAGCACGGCCTCCTGTTCGGGGCTCGGCGGCAGGGCGGCCACCGGCGTGCCGGTCGGCGCCGGGTGGGCCGCGGCGGTCTTGGCCTGGCGCTTGAGGCGGCGCGCCAGTTGCGCGGCGTCCAGGTCGCGCAGCTGCGGCGGCAGCGCCGCCAGCGCCACCTCGCCCAGGCTGCGCTGGTAATACCGCGCGGCGAACGACACCAGTTGCCGCCATGCGGCATTGAGCGGCGTCAGCCCCTCCAGCGCCCCGAGCACGGGTTTTCCCTGTGATTCGTCCATGCCCGGCGGCGGCACGTCCGGGCCGTCCCAGGCCACGCCCAGTACCTCGCGCGCGCCCAGCGGCACCCGCACCAGCGTGCCCGGCGCGAGCGACAGCTCACTTCGGTAGCTCAGCGTCGGCCCCAGACCGCTGTGGACCGGGGTCGCGACGACCACGCTGGACCAAGTAGGCATATTTGGCGCTTTTTCCTCAGTTGAACTGTCGAAAAACCGGGTAAGTCATTGATTTGTCATGTCTTCCACAGCTGTCCTCAACTTCTGTGGATAACTTTGTTGATAGATGCGGTTTGCGTCGCCGTAACCCTTGTAAATCAAGGGCTTTCTTAAAATGCCCAGAAAAACGGCAAACCACAAAGTTCAACAAAATCAACAACTTAAAAGACTCACCCAAACAGGGTAGCCGGCGATGGTTACAGAAAGTACCTTCCGCACCGCAGCAAAAAATTTGTGCATAACCAAACCCTGTCAAGCGCCTTTTTTTCAGAAAAATTTGCGCCAGGTGCCTTGACAGGGGCCCTCGGGGGCGCTCCGCGAGGCGGGGCGCGGTCTGCGGCGCGATTGAAGCCTTAAGACTTCGCGCGGATGCGCTTCGAATGCGCGTGCACCGCGTCGACCAGCACCTTGACATGCTCCGGCGGCGTGTACTGGCTGATGCCGTGCCCCAGGTTGAAGATGTGCGTGGGGCCGGTGCCGGCGCCCTGGTAGGGGGTACCGAAGCTCTCCAGCACCGCCGCCACCTCGCGCTCGATCGCCTCGGGCGGTGCGAACAGCACGTTGGGGTCGATGTTGCCCTGCAGGGCCTTGCTGTCGCCCACGGCTGCGCGCGCCTGGGCCAGATTCACCGTCCAGTCCAGGCCCAGCGCCTCGCAGTCCAGGCCCTTCATGTCGTCCAGCCAGAGGCCGCCGCCCTTGGTGAACACGATGCGCGGAATCACGGCGCCGGTGGCGTCGGTGCGCTTGAGCTGCGCCAGCACGCGCTTCGTGTACGCCAGCGAAAACTCCTGGAATTTGCCGTCGGCCAGCACGCCACCCCAGCTGTCGAACACCATCACCGCCTGCGCGCCAGCGTCGATCTGTGCGTTCAGGTAGGTCGCGACCGAATCGGCGTTGATCGCCAGGATGCGGTGCATCAGGTCCGGGCGGCTGTACATCAGGCTCTTGACCGCGCGGTAATCGTCCGAACCGCCGCCCTCGACCATGTAGCAGGCCAGCGTCCAGGGGCTGCCCGAAAAGCCGATCAGCGGCACCCGGCCATTGAGCGCCTTGCGGATCGACGTCACCGCGTCGAACACGTAGCGCAGCTTGTCCATGTCGGGCACGGCCAGCGTGTCCACGTCCGCTTCGGTGCGGATGTTGCGCGCGAACTTCGGGCCCTCGCCCTGCTGGAACGTCAGGCCCAGGCCCATCGCGTCCGGCACCGTCAGGATGTCGCTGAACAGGATGGCCGCGTCCAGCGCGTAGCGTTCCAGCGGCTGCAGCGTCACCTCGGTCGCGTAGTCCACGTTCGTGGCCAGCCCCATGAACGAACCCGCCCGGGCGCGCGTGGCGCAGTATTCCGGCAGGTAGCGCCCGGCCTGGCGCATCAGCCACACCGGCGTGTGGGCGGTCGACTGGCGCAGACAGGCGCGCAGGAAGGTGTCGTTCTGCAGGGGGGCAAAGCTCATGGGGGTGTCCGGTGCGGGGGCTTCAGAAAAGAAGCGGGGATTATCCCGCCTGGGCCCCGCCGCAGGGTTTGCGCTGGCTCAGGGGTCCCGCGGAATCACCGGCGCCGTGCACCGCCAGGACGTTCTTGGCCGCAGCGGTGCCAGGGAATACGATGGCATGGACTTTCCCTTTCAACCCTTCCTTCCGATCAGCCAGTCGGCGGGCCTGGGGATGTGCCTTTGCGCATCCCATGCCCGCCCGGCGCCTGCCGGAGGTCACACCAGGAGCGCCCCAGATGGTCGTCCGCGTCATCAGGCTCGGCACCCCGAGGGCGGAGGACGAAGGCCTCCGCCTCGGAACCGTTCGCCGTCCCCCGCGTGGGGTACCCAGGACCGAGTTCGCCAGCCAGAACTGGTACGACGTCTGGTTTCCGAACCTGGCACCGAGTGCCGACACCATGAAGCTCGGGCAGGAGGCCACGACGCCGGCCCAATGGTCTGCGTTCGTGCGCAAGTACCGCGCGGAGATGGCCACGCCCGAGAACAGCCACGCCATCACACTGCTCGCGGCCCTCTCTCACCAGACCAACTTCTCCGTCGGCTGCTACTGCGAGCAGGAGGCGCACTGCCATCGCTCGGTGCTGCGGGAGCTGCTCGCGTCCGCTGGCGCCAGGCTGGAGGTCCCGCCCCGCGTTCAGCCCTGACCTGCGGGTGGCATGGCCGCCGGGTCCATCCAGAACGTGCCCCAGAGGTGGCCGTCGGGGTCGGCGATGTCCCGGGAGTACATGAAGCCGTGGTCTTCGGCGGGGTTCGCATCGGCCTGGCCACCGTGCGCGGCCGCGGCGAGATTCATCGCGTCGACGGCGTCGCGGCTGTCGATCGCCAGCGAGAGCATCGACCCGCTCGTCCCGGCGGGCGGAAACGGCCGCTGCGTCAGCGTGCGCCACTTGGCGTGGCTGAGCAGCATCACGCAGATCGCGTCGCTCCACCGCATGCAGGCGGTGTCCTCGCCGCTGAACTGCGGGTTCTGCTGGAATCCCAGCGCCTGGTAGAAGGCGATCGAGGCAGGGAGGTTGCTGACCGGCAGGCTCACGAAGATGGTCTTTGTCATGGGGGTTTCCGCTGGATGAATGGGGGACGGCGTTTTCGCCGGTGGGGCGCTTCAGACGGACGACGATCCAGTGCCCCCAGAATCGACCATGATGGGCCTGTCCGCCGCGGCAAGTGGCCGGTGTTTCAAGAAGGTGATGCCATGGGCATGGAAATCGAACGCAAATTCCTGGTTGCCGGCGACGGCTGGCGGACCGCCGATGGTCAGCGCATCGTGCAGGGCTACCTCAACCGCGACAAGCAGCGAACCGTGCGCGTGCGCATCGCCGGGGCGCGGGCTTTTCTCACCATCAAGGGCATGACCTCCGGCGCCACGCGGGCAGAGTTCGAATACCCGGTGCCGCTGGCCGACGCTGAAGCGCTGCTGGCCCTGTGCGACGGCCCGCTGATCGACAAGATCCGCCACCGCGTGGATCACGCCGGGCTGGTCTGGGAGATCGACGAGTTCTTCGGCGACAACGCGGGGCTGGTGGTGGCCGAGGTCGAGCTGTCGAGCGAAGACCAGGCCATCGCGTTGCCGTCCTGGGTGAGCACCGAGGTCACCACCGACGCCCGCTATTTCAACTCGAACCTCGCCACCCATCCGTACCGCCAGTGGCGTTGAAGGTAGCCGTTTCCGGTACCGGCGGTGGCGAATGCCGGCCCGGTTTGCGCGCGGTCGCGCTGCTCTGCGCATGTGCGCCGAACATGGTTGCCCGTCCTTCGCGACACAATCTCCGACCCATGCACTGGAGGGAATACGAATGAGCAAGAGCCTGCGACTGTCCGAGAAATGGTTCCACCGAGGCCTGTGGCTGGTGGCGTTCCTGTTTGCCTGGTTCCTGACCGGCCTGGGCAGCACCATCGTCGGCGACCTGCCGCAGGTCGAGCAGACGCGCTCGCTGGAAGACTTCATGGACCCGCAGCGCACGCCCGCGCTCAAGGAGTCGATCAAGTCCGCCCAGCGCGTCTCGGAAGAGGCCCAGGCCGCGCTGGAACAGGCGCAGCTGAAGCTGCAGACGGCGCGCGCCGACAACCGCGCGGCCCGCGAGACCTTCGACAACTGGCTGGCCACGCGCAGCGTGACCCAGCGCTCCGAGCAGGACCAGGAGGTGCTGCAACGCACCCGCGAGCTCGATGGTCTGCGCAAGGCCGAGCGCGATGCCCTGGCCGCGGTGGAGAAACAGCAGCAGATCGCGCTCGACGCCAGGCAGGGTGAACAGCGGGCGCAGGCCGAGCTGCAGAGCCTGCGCGACGCGGCCAGCGATGCCTACGGCAAGGCGCAGCGCGCCCAGGAGTTGCGGGTGTTCGGCTACCGGCTGGCGCTCACGCTGCCGCTGCTGGCGGTGGCGGGCTGGCTGTTCCGCAAGTACCGCAAGAGCGCGTCGTGGCCCTTCGTCTGGGGCTTCATCTTCTTCGCGCTGTTCGCGTTCTTCGTCGAGCTGGTGCCCTACCTGCCGAGCTACGGTGGTTATGTGCGCTACATCGTCGGCATCGTGCTCACCGTGATCGGTGGCCGCTACGCGATCCAGGCGCTGCAGCGCTACCTGGAGCGCCAGAAGGCGGCCGAGGCCCAGCCGGCCCAGACGCGCCAGCGCGAGATGGACTACGACCTGGCGCAGGCGCGCATGGGCAAGAACATCTGTCCGGGTTGCGAGCGCACGGTGGACATGAAGGACGGCAAGACCGACTTCTGCCCGCACTGCGGCCTGTGCCTGTTCGACCGTTGCGGCCACTGCAGCACCCGCAAGAACGCGTTCGCGCGCTACTGTTTCTCGTGCGGCACGTCGGCGAAAGAGCCGGCGGTGGACGGTACTGCCGCTCCCTGAGCGATGCGTCAGGTCGGGCGGGGGTCAGTCGGCGGCGCCGACGTCCTCCGGCTGACCACTCTTGAACTGCGCCACGTCGCGGATGTTCTTCTGCACCGCGACGGCGCCGAACAGCGACAGCAGGAAGGCCATCGCGTAGAAGCCCTTTTCGCTGGCGGCCAGCGTGGCGTTCCACAGACCCACGGTCAGCAGCGCCACGGAGATGCCCAGCGACACCCAGCACAGGCCGTAGTAGATGCCGGTGACCGGGATGCCCTCGATGCGGTCACGCACCGACTTCTGCAGCGACACGGCGGAGAACAGGCCGTACATCAGCAGCGTGAAGTAGTAGCCCTTTTCGTTGAGCTGCATCTGGGCGTTCCACAGACCCATCAGATACACCACCGCACCGACCAGCAGAGCGGCCCAGGAGGCTCCGATGAAGGCGCCCGTGGGGCGTTGGGCGACGAAGGTGGCAGCGGGCATGGGAATCCTCCAGGGTGTTGTGTTGGGGCGCACTGTAACGGATGCCTGCGCTCAGATCCGCGCCCGCCACAGCGGCCGCAACGCCCAGAGCCCGAGTGCCGGACCCAGCGCGAGTCCCGTGAGCAGCCAGCCCAGTGGCACGGTCTGCGTGAGCGAGACGAACAGCAGGATGCTGACAATGCTGATGCCAAAGCCGATGCTGTTGGTCAGCGTGAGCACGCTGCCCACGGCCTGCGGTGGCGCGTTGCGCGCGGTCAGCGCCGAAAACTGCGGCGAGTCGCCCGAGACGGTGATGCCCCAGACCAGCAGCCAGCCGTAGAACAGCGCATTGGGCGCATCCATCAGCCACGGGGCCAGCAGGCAGCAGGTACCACTGAGCGCGAGCTGCACGCCCGCCACGCGCGCGCTGCCGAAACGCGGCGCCAGCCAGCCGCCGCCCGCACACCCGATCGCGCCGGAGGCCAGCACCCAGAACGCGGCCCACGACAGGGCGGGCCCCTCCAGCCGCGTCGCGAGGATCAGCGGCATCAGCACCCACAGGGTGTAGAGCTCCCACATGTGGCCGAAGTAGCCCAGCACCGAACTGCGCACCCGCGGGTCGGTGCCGATGGTGGCCAGCGCCTTCCATTGCAGGGTGGTGACCCGGGCCACGGCGCCGGGCGCATCGGGCAGCAGCGTGTGCAGCATCACGCCACCGCCCGCCGCCAGCGCCGCCACGCCCAGCATCAGCGTGGGCCAGGGCAGGGTGTCGCCGATCGCACGCAGGGCGTGCGCACTCGCCGAGCCCAGCACCAGCGCCCCGATCAGGTAGCCCAGGGCCGGACCCAGGCCGCGCGTGTACCACTGCGAGGCGATCTTCATGCCCACCGGGTAGATGCCGGCGAGAAAGAAGCCGGTCGCAAAGCGCCAGCCCAGCAGGGCGTGGTAGTGCGTCACCGTCGACCAGGCACCCACCGTGCAGGCCGCGCCCGCGAGCGCGCAGACAAGGAAAACATGGCGGGGCGGGAACCGGTCGGCGATCGCCAGCAACGCGAACACCAGCGTGCCGAGAATGAAGCCGAACTGCAGCGCGGAGGTGAGGGCGCCGACGGCCGCACTGGGCCAGCCCAGCTCGCGCTGCAGGTCGGGCATGACCGCATTCACGGCGAACCAGAGCGAGGTGCCGGCGAACTGCGCCGCCACCAGCACGGGCAGCACATGGCGCGGCACGGCGGGCTGGTTCATGGCCGGGTCCACCGCGTCCAGCGCTGGCGCAGCTGCCGCTTGAGCACACGACCCGCGCGCCAGGGCCAGGACGCACGCACCTGGGCCAGCAGCTGTTCCTTCCACCCGGTCCATCGCCCGTACAGGCGGGCGAACCAGGGCAGCTGCATCAGGGCGGGCTGCGTCAGGCTGAACAGGTGGGCCACGAACGCGGTGCCGACCAGCTTGGCGGCCACGATCAGCGCCAGGCCCAGCGCCGCATGGCCCTGGTGGATCAGCCACAGCGCGCCCAGCTTGATCGGCAGCAGCGCCGCCGCGGGCAGCGCGAGCATGGCCAGCGCGGCGTAGGGCGGCAGGCGGCGGATCAGCGCGTCGATCTGGCGGAAACCGGGCCAGCGGGCGAGGCGTGCGAACACCCGCCGCAGCGGTTCCCAGCCCCACTCCTCGAACAGGATCAGCAGCGCCAGCAACCACTGGAACGGCCAGAGCAGGGCGCGCAGCCAGACGGGCCGGGGGCGGCGGGGGGGCGGGGTGGTCATGGCTGCACTGTAGGGCAAGGCAACGCGGTCTTTCCTGGCGATGCCGCGAGCACTGCTTTACAAGCCTTTGCCATCGGATGACGGTTTCTTGACACCGCCCGATGACCATGCGCGCACAAGCATGTGCTTGGGCCTTGAGGATCTGTATGGATGTCTTGACTGTGGTTCGTTCTTCCCGCCGTCCGCTGGCGGCTGCCGGCATCGTTGCCGTGGTCGCTGCGCTCGCAGGTTGTTATGTGGTGCCGATCGATCCGCGCACCGGGCAGGCCGTGCCGACGCAGACGCCGGTGGCGCTGCCGGCACCAGCGGCACCGCTGGTGTTCACTGCACGGCTCTACCCTGCCAACGATCTGGCCAGTGGCTTCGGCGTCGTGCACGCCAGCGTCACCAACGACCTGCAGGGGCGGGGAACCTTCAACACCGTCATCGGCGGCGAGTCGTTCAGCGGCGAGGCCACGCGCAAGGCCGGCTCCAGCCGCGAAGGTCTGGCCAATGGCGCCGGCAACCGGGGCGGCTACATCACCTGCGCCTACACGATGAACTCGGCAACCATGGGCTCAGGCACCTGTCGCCTGTCCAGCGGCGCGCTGTTCAGCATGCATGTGGGGAGTTGAGCCCCCACGCTCCGCCGCTGCGCGGGTCGCTGCCCCCCGAGGGGGCTGGGCCTGCCTTGGGGCGGCCCGGCGGCAGGCCCGTTTGCCGCCCACGCTCCGCCGCGCGGGGCGTTACTCGGCCTGTCCGACGGTCACTTCGGTGGCCGCCGGCAGTGCCGGGGCCTTGAGGTGGCCGACGTACTGGAGGGCCTGCTCCGTGCGCACCGAGGGCACGTCGCCCTCGCGCATATGCAGCAGGTCGGCCGGGCTGATGAGGCGCGGGTCGGCGGTGGTCAGCGGCAGTCGGGCGAAGCGGTAGGCCTCCAGCACGAACTGCGAGCAGAAGAAGCGGTCGTTGTGCAGCGCGCCGAGCTGGATCGCCGCCAGGCCCCGGATGCAGAAGTCGCGCACCAGCCCCGGGATCAGCGGCAGCTCGCAGTACTGGCGTCCGATGCTGAACGGCGCCTGCAGCACGATGCCGGCGGTGTTGTACTTCTTGCCCACGTGCAGGCGCGAGAACGCATTCAGCGCCGCCACCTGCGTCTCGCCCATGCCCGGGTGACGGAACGCCACGATGGTGGTCTCGTCGTCCATGAACTCCTGCGTCGTGCGCGTGCGCACGCCGGCGCCCACCGCTTCGACAAAGGTGTCCTCGCCCAGGTAGAGCGCGGCGTGGCTGACCGGCGCGAGGGTGATCAGGCGCACGCCCATGGAGACGATGCCATTGGTCGAGCTGAGCACGATGTCGCCGGGACGCAGGTCTTGTGGCTGGATCTGCACGCCGCCGTTGGCGGGCGTGAGCAACAGGCGCTGCTGCAGGCGCACGGCGGGCTGGCCGGGCTCGGGTTTGAAGTCCACCTGGGTGGCGCAACCGGTGGCGAGCAACACGAAGACGGCACAGAAGAGCCGCCGCACCCAGGTCGGAATCGGAAGATGCATGGGGGTCAGACGCCGCGCGCGCGGTCGGCCTTGAACTGCTGGCGGAAGGCATCGAAGCGGCCGGCGTCCAGCGCGGCGCGCACTTCCGTCATCAGGTTCAGGTAGTAGTGCAGGTTGTGGATGGTGGACAGCATCGGGCCGAGCATCTCGCCGCAGCGGTCCAGGTGGTGCAGGTAGGCGCGGGAAAAGCCGTCGCGCCCACCGTCGGCCCAGGGCACGCCGCTCTTGCCGGCGCAGGCATAGCAGGTGCAGGTCGCGTCCAGCGGCTGGTGGTCGGTCTTGTGGCGCGCGTTGCGGATCTTGAGGTCGCCGTAGCGCGTGAACAGCGTGCCGTTGCGCGCGTTGCGCGTGGGCATGACGCAGTCGAACATGTCCACACCGTCGGCCACGCCCTGCACCAGGTCTTCCGGCGTGCCCACGCCCATCAGGTAACGCGGCTTGTGCGCCGGCAGGCGGTGCGGCGTGTGCGCCATGATCTGCAGCATCTGCTCCTTGGGCTCGCCCACGCTGACGCCGCCGATGGCGTAGCCGGGGAAGTCCATCTCGACCAGCGCTTCCAGCGACTCCTGGCGCAGGTGCTCGAACATGCCGCCCTGCACGATGCCGAACAGCGCGTTGGGGTTCTCCAGCCGCGCGAACTCGGCTTGGGAGCGCACGGCCCAGCGGCGGCTCATCTCCATGCTCTTGCGGGCTTCGGCCTCGGTGGTCAGGTGGCCGTTGGTCTCGTACGGCGTGCACTCGTCGAGCTGCATGACGATGTCGCTGTTCAGCCCGGTCTGGATCTGCATGCTGACCTCGGGCGACATGAACAGCTTGTCGCCGTTGACGGGCGAGGCAAAGGTCACGCCCTCTTCGGTGATCTTGCGCATGGCGCCCAGGCTCCAGACCTGGAAGCCGCCCGAGTCGGTGAGGATGGGCTTGTTCCACTTCTCGAAGCCGTGCAGGCCGCCGAAGCTGGCCATGACCTCGCGGCCGGGACGCATCCAGAGGTGGAAGGTGTTGCCCAGGATGATCTGGGCGCCCATGTCTTCGAGGCTGGAGGGCATGACGCCCTTGACCGTGCCGTAGGTGCCCACGGGCATGAAGATGGGGGTCTCGACCACGCCGTGGTTGAGGGTGAGGCGGCCACGGCGCGCGTGGCCCTCGGTCTTGAGAACGTCGAACTGAAGCATCCGGCGATTGTCGCCGAGCGTCCGACGGCCAGCGTTCCGTTCCAGGCGTGCCGTGGAACCGGCTCCGCCGGGCCACAGGCGCGGTCCCCTGGGGGGAAGCCGCGTCAGCGGCGCAGGGGGGTTACTTCAGTTGCAGGATCCAGGACACCAGCTTGGCGGCGTCGGCTTCCGAGATCGCGACCTTGTTGGGCGGCATCGCCAGGCCGCTGACCTTGTCTTTCCAGTGGCTTTCGTACGGGCTGGAGCCGGCGAGCACCGTGGCGGTCAGCTGCTGCTGGGCACCCTTGACGCTCTTGTACTTGGCGGACACGTCGCGCCAGGCCGGGCCGATGGGCGCCATGCCATTGGGGCCCTTGGCGCCGGGTTCGATGTGGTGGCAGGTCATGCAGCCGGCGCCGGTGGCCAGCTTGAGGGCCGCTTCGTCGTCGGCAGGGCCGGCCCAGGCGGACAACGCCAGCAGGGCCGCCGACAGGGAAATCAGGGTGCGTTTCATGGAAGGCTCCTAAGGTTTCTGGGGGAATGTCCTCAGACTATCAGCGGTCCGGGGCCGCGGATTGATCCTTGTCAAAGCGCCGGGGGCTCCGTCTCAACATGAGACGTGTGGTGGCCGGTGTGCCACAGCAGGCTCCGGTCCGTGCCTCAGGACCCGCCTTTCTTCGGGCTTTGCGGTGCGACCACCAGCACGCTGCGGTTGCGGTCCTCGACGATCCACAGCCGCCCCTGGCGGTCGACCGTGACGCCCGCCGGCGTGCCCTGGGGGCGCAGACCGGGCATGGCCAGCCAGCCGGAGACGATGTTTTCGGCCGCGCCGGTGGGGCGGCCGTCGGGGCCGATGCGCCAGCCGACGATCCGGTGTCCCTGGGCACGGTAGCCGTGCCAGACCGACAGCAGGCGCCCGCTCCAGGGGCGCGTGGCCTGTCCCTCGGCCTGGGGCGGAACCGCCAGCAGCTGCAGCGGGGCGACGTGGGCCGGCAGGGCGAAGAAGGGCGGTTGCTGGGCCGGTCGCTGACAGCGGCCGCGGTTTTCGTAGCCGCGCGCCATCACGCTGCGTCCCCGTGCGTCGCTCACGCAATACGGCCAGCCGTAGCGCGCGCCGCGGGTCAGTTCGTTCAGTTCTTCGGCCGGTGCGCTGGCGTCGGTGTAGTCGACCGAGTTTTCCGCCTGCCAGACCCGTTCGGTGCTGCCGCTGGCGTCCTGTGTCACCGCCAGCCCCAGCGAATTGCGCAGGCCGGTGGCGAACGGACGCGGGGTCTGGATCTTCTGTTCCGGGCCTTGCAGCGTGGCTTCGTAGACCGCCGCCCGGGGCCGCTCGCCCTCGGTTTCGGGACAGGGCATCGGCTGTTCCTGCCGGTCGTTGCGGCAGGCGTCGCTGGCCGATCCCAGATTGAAATACAGCGCGCCCTTGCGGCCGAACGCGAGTTCCTTGAGCGGGTGGGCGCCATCGGCCGGCAGGTCGCGCAGCAGGTCTTCGCGCGCCAAGGTGGCGGTGGGCGTGCGCCAGATGGTGCCGGCCTCGCCCACGTAGACCTTGCCGTCGGGGCCTTGCACCAGTCCGTGCGGCCGGTCCAGCCCTCTGGCCAGCACCCGCACCCGGCCCGCGTCGCCGGGCTGGCCGGCGGTGTTCAGCTCCAGCAGCCGGCCACGCCTGGGCTCCCAGTTGCCCATGTCGGTGATCCAGAAACGGCCCGGGGCGATTTCGAGCAGGCGCCGCGGCATCTGCAGGCCATCGCGCGCATCGGCCACCAGGCCGACGCACCAGCCCTTGGCCACCGTCAGCGCGACGCGCGGGTAACCGGCACAGAGGCCCTGGGTGGCGTAGCGGGGGCCTTCTTCGGCCGCCACGGCCGGGACGAAGAAAGGCAGCAGCGCCCCCAGAGCGAGGGCGCGAATGTTCCGGGAAGGCGGGGCGCGCATGGCGCCATTGTGGTCTGTCTTCGGGCCGGCGGAGCCGCCGGCGCCGGATCAGCGCAGCGGGGCCGGTGCCGCTGCCGAAGGCTGTTGGGCGTCCGTCGCCACGGCCGTCCGCTCGTCCGAACTGGACCATCCCCAGGCCAGCAGCAGGGCCAGGCCCACAGACAGCAGCAGGGCAAATCCCAGGCGGAACAGCATTTCGATCACAGAGAACTCTCGGCGGTGGTGACAGGTGGCCGCTATTGTGCCTGCTCGGTCCATTGCTTCGTGGCGATCCTTAGGCCACAGGTGCTCAAACGTCACAAACTTCACCGAATCTGTAGCGCTTTAGTGCCAAAACAAACACGCGATGAAGCGACTGTTGCCGGTGCTGACAGTTGCACGAACGCTACGGAGCGCCGAAACACTGTGCGATCAGCCCCCGCAACCACTGGTGTCCGGGGTCGCGGTGCAGGTGGGCGTGCCAGAGCTGGGCGATGGTGCTGGTGGGCAGGCGCAGCGACAGCGGGCGCGCGACCAGATGGTGCGGGTCGACCAGCCGCTCGGCCAGCCGCTGCGGCACGGTCGCCACCAGGTCGGCGCTGCCCAGCACATGGCCCAGCGCGACGTAGTGCGGCACCGTCAGCTGCACCGTGCGCACCATGCCCAGCTTGTGCAGCGCCTCGTCGACCTGGCCGTGCGCCGTGCCGGCCGAGACCACGCGCACATGGGCCGCCTGCCGGTACTGTGCGGCCGTGATCTGCGTGCGCGCGGCGAGCGGGTGGCCGGCGCGCATCAGGGCCACGTAGTGCTGGCGGAACAGCGCCTGCTGGAAGAAACCCGCCTGCAGCTTCGGCAGCGAGCCGAGGGCGATGTCCACCCGGCCGGCGGCCATGTCCTCGCCCAGGGCCGCGTCGGCCACGGTGACCGCCTGCAGCGTCACGCCTGGTGCCTGGCGGGCCAGCGCGTCCATCAGCACCGGCAGGAAGTAGATCTCGCCGACGTCGGTCATGGCCAGCGTGAAACAGCGCTCGCTGCGGGCGGGATCGAACGCGGCGCGCACGTTCAGCGCGCCCTGCAGGGTCTGCAGGGCCTGCGCGACCGGTCCGGCCAGCTGCTGCGCATAGGGCGTGGGCGCCATCCCGGTGGGGCTGCGCACGAACAGTTCGTCGCCCAGCGCGTCGCGCAGGCGCCGCAGTGCATTGCTCACCGCCGGCTGGCTCAGTCCCAGCGATTCGGCCACGCGCGAGACGCGGCCGTCCTTCACGAGGCGGTCGAACACCAGCAGCAGGTTGAGGTCGAGGTCGGTGAGATTCATGGGTTGGTGTATTCAGCGTGTGAATACAGCCTATCACGCAGATTCCCTTGCCGGATGGAGTGTCGCTCCCCATGATCCGGGTTCACAAGAACAGGAGACAACGCATGAACCCAACCACTGGGCCCGACACCCTGCCGTGGGAAGGCGGCGGCACCAGCCGCATTCCCTTCGCCGTCTACACCGACGAACAGCGCCACCGGCGCGAGCTCGACCGCTTCTTCTACCGGGGTCACTGGTGCTACGTGGGCCTGGAAGCCGAGATCCCCAACGCCGGCGACTTCAAGCGCACCGTGGTCGGCGAGCGCTCGGTCATCATGACCCGCGCCGCCGACGGGCAGATCCATGTGGTGGAGAACGTCTGCGCCCACCGCGGCATGCGCTTCTGCCGCAAGCGGCACGGCAACCAGACGGAGTTCGTCTGTCCCTACCACCAGTGGAGCTACGCGCCCAACGGCGACCTGCAGGGCGTGCCGTTCCGCCGCGGTGTGCGGCAGGACGGCAAGGTCAACGGCGGCATGCCGGCCGACTTCAACACCAAGGACCATGCGCTGACGACACTGAAAGTCGCCGTGCGCGGCGGCGTGGTGTTTGCGTCCTTCGACCACGACGTGGAGTCGCTCGAAGACTACATGGGGCCGACCATCCTCCAGTACTTCGACCGCCTGTTCAACGGCCGAAAGCTGACCATCCTGGGCTACAACCGCCAGCGCATTCCCGGCAACTGGAAGCTGATGCAGGAGAACATCAAGGACCCCTACCACCCGGGCCTGCTGCACACCTGGTTCGTGACCTTCGGGCTCTGGCGTGCCGACAACAAGAGCGAGCTGCGCATGGACGCCCACCACCGCCACGCGGCCATGGTCTCCACGCGCGGCAGCATGGGCCAGGCGACCGGTCAGGCCGCGCAGGTGACGCAGGTGTCGAGCTTCAAGGCCGCGATGGAGCTGGAGGACAAGCGCTTCCTGGACATCGTGCCCGAGCCCTGGTGGCAACTGGGCGAGAAGATGCCAACCGCTGTCATGACCACGCTGTTTCCGAGCGTGATCTTCCAGCAGCAGGTCAACAGCGTGAGTACCCGCCACATCCAGCCCGACGGGCATGGCGCCTTCGACTTCGTGTGGACGCACTTCGGCTTCGAGGACGACAGCGAAGAGATGACCCAGCGCCGCCTGCGCCAGGCCAACCTGTTCGGCCCGGCCGGTTTCGTGAGCGCCGACGACGGCGAGGTGATCGAGTTCTCGCAACAGGCCTTTGACAGCAAGCCGCAGCACCGCGCGCTGGCCGAGCTGGGCGGTCGCGAGGTCGGCGAGACCGATCACATGGTCACCGAGACGCTGATCCGCGGCATGTACGAATACTGGCGCAAGGTGATGGAAGCACCGGAGAAAGCTGCGGAGGTGCGGCCATGAGTGCTTTGGTCAAAGTCGACTTCGACACCTGGCAGGCGCTGCAGCAGCTCTACAGCGACTACGCCTCGGCCGTGGACAGCGGGCAGTGGGCGCTGTGGCCCGAGTTCTTCACCACCGACGGTGTCTACAAGCTGCAGCCGCGCGAGAACCACGAGCGCGGATTCCCGCTCTCGACCCTCGCGTTCGACAGCCAGGCCATGCTGCGCGACCGCGTCTACGGTATCCAGGAGACGCTGTTCCACGACCCCTACTACCAGCGGCACGTGGTCGGCGCGCCGGTGGTGCGGCAGATCGACGAACAGGGACGTTGGCACTGCGAGGCCAACTACGCGGTGTTCCGCACCAAGCTCGACGGCGCCAGCAGCGTGTTCAACGTCGGGCGTTACCTGGACATCGTGGTGAACACCCCCGACGGGTTCAGGTTCGCGCAACGTCACTGCGTCTACGACAGCGAGATGATCCCCAACTCGATCATCTATCCGATATAGGCACACCCCTGCGCCGCCTGCGGCGTCACCCCCTCAAGGGGGCGATGCGAGTGGCCCGGCAGAGCCGGTTCCACCGCATCCCCGAAACAGGCATTTCGCGCCGGACATGACTTTGACAAAGCTGGAGCACTTTCATGAGCAACTGGACCGACGTGGCCGCCGAGGCCGATCTGTTTGAAGGCGCTGGCATCCCGGTGGCGCCGGGTGGGCGCGACATCGCGTTGTTCTCGGTGGACGGCGAGGTGTTTGCGACCGACAACCTCTGTACCCACGGCAACGCGAAGTTGTGCGACGGTTTCGTGGAAGGCCACGAGATCGAGTGCCCGTTCCACCAGGGCCGCTTCGACCTGCGCACCGGCGACGCCACGCTCCCGCCCTGCACCCAGCCGATCAAGGTCTGGCCGGCGAAGGTCGAGGGCGGGCGGGTCTTTTTGAACCTGGGTTGAGTGCCCCCACGCTCCGCCGTTGCACGGGTCGCTGCCCCCCAAGGAGGCTGGCCTTGCTAGGGGCGGCCCGTCGCTGCGGCCGTTGACCGCTCCAGCAGCATCGCGTCGCCGTAACTGAAGAAGCGGTAGCCCTGCGCCACGGCATGGCGGTACAGCGCCATCACGGGCTCGTAACCCGCGAAGGCGCTGACCAGCATCATCAGCGTGCTCTTGGGCAGGTGGAAGTTGGTGACCAGCACGTCCACCACCTGGAACTGGAAGCCCGGGGTGATGAAGATGTTGGTGTCGCCCTGCACCTCGCCACTGCGCGCCCAGCTCTCCAGCGTGCGCACCGTGGTCGTGCCCACCGCCACCACGCGGCCGCCGCGCGCGCGGCAGTCTGCGATGGCCTGAATGGTTTCGGGCGGGATCGCGTAGCGCTCGTGGTGCATCACGTGTTCTTCGATGCGCTCGGTCTTCATGGGCGCGAAGGTGCCGGCGCCCACGTGCAGCGTGACGTTCGCCCGGTGCACCCCACGCGCTTCCAGCGCGGACAGCACGCCTTCGTCGAAATGCAGCGCGGCGGTCGGCGCGGCCACGGCGCCGGGCACGCGCGCGAACACGGTCTGGTAGCGGCGCTCGTCGTCGGCGTCGTCGCCGTGGGTGATGTAGGGCGGCAGCGGCACGTGGCCGTGGCGCGCCATCAGTTCGTAGGGCGTCTCGCCCGCCGGGCCTTGCAGGCGCAGGCGGAACAGCTGGCCCTGCTCGTCGGGCCAGCGGCCGAGAAAGACGGCGTCAAAGCCCCCGCCCTTCAGGCCCCCGGCCAGGTGCAGCAGGCCGCCCGGCTGCGGCTTCTTGCTCACGCGGATGTGGGCCACCACCTCCTGCCCCGAGCCGTCCTGTGCCTCGTGCGGCAGCAGCACGCGCTCGATCAGCAGTTCCAGCTTGCCGCCGCTGGCCTTCTCGCCAAAGAGGCGGGCCTTCACCACCTGCGTGTCGTTGAACACCAGCAGGTCACCGCTGCGCAGCAGGCCGGGCAACTCGCGGAAGATGCGGTCCACCGGCGCCGGCCCGGTGCCGTCGAGCAGGCGCGAGGCGCTGCGTTCGGCGGCGGGGTGCTGCGCGATCAGGGCGTCGGGGAGGGTGAAATCGAAGTCGGCGACGGTGAAGGCGCGGGCCGACGAAGAGGAGGAAGAGGTCATGCTGCTTGAGGGCCGGACAAGGCCCGTTCCAAGTGAAGATATGGATGGAAATACAGGCAGAATTGTCCCATGTCCGACGCCGCGCCCGCAGCCCCCCGCAAGGAACTCTCTGCCCCGCAGAAGGCGATGCACAAGCTCGGCCTGGTGCGCGACATCGACCTGGCGCTGCACCTGCCGCTGCGCTACGAGGACGAGACCCGCATCGTCACCCTGCGCGAAGCGCGCGATGGTCAGGTGGTGCAGGTCGAAGGCACGGTGACGCAGCAGGAGATCAGCCACCGCCCGCGGCGCCAGCTGCTGGTGACGCTGGACGATGGCACCGACACCTGCACGCTGCGTTTTTTCAGCTTCTACCCGGCGCACCAGAAGACCCTGGCGGTCGGCGCGCGGGTGCGGGTGCGGGGCGAGGTGCGCGGCGGCTTCATGGGCAAGACCATGATGCATCCGTCGTTTCATGCGGCTGGCGGAGAACTGCCCGAGGCGCTGACCCCGGTCTACCCGACCAGCGCCCAGCTGCCGCAGGCCTATTTGCGCAAGGCGGTGGTCGGTGGGCTGCGCCGCGCACCGCTGGACGAGACCCTGCCGCAACCCATGCTGACCTCGCTGCAGGACACGCTGCGTGGCCTGCGCGCGCCGCTCATGTCGCTGCGCCAGGCGCTCGAATACCTGCACCACCCGGGCCCCGAGGTTTCTCTGGCCGCACTCGAAGACCGCAGCCACCCGGCCTGGCAGCGCCTCAAGGCCGAAGAGCTGCTGGCGCAGCAGCTCTCGCAGCTGACCGCCAAGCGCGAGCGCGACGCGCTGCGCGCGCCCCAGCTGCGGACCACCGCCGGTGGCCTGCACGAGCTGCTGCTGGCCGCGCTGCCGTTCGCTTTGACGGCTGCCCAGCGCCGCGTGGGCGAAGAGATCGCACACGACCTGGCGCGCGCCGTGCCCATGCACCGGCTGCTGCAGGGCGATGTGGGGTCGGGCAAGACGGTGGTGGCCGCGCTGGCTGCCGCCATCGCCATGGACAGTGGCTGGCAGTGCGCGCTGATGGCGCCGACCGAGATCCTGGCCGAGCAGCATTTCGCCAAGCTGATCGGCTGGCTGGAGCCGCTGCTCGCGCCCCTGGGCAAACGCGTGGCCTGGCTGACCGGCAGCCAGAAGAAAAAACAGCGCGGCGAGATGCTGGCCCTGATCGCCAGCGGCGAGGCCGCGCTGGTGGTGGGCACGCACGCCGTGATCCAGGACCAGGTGCAGTTCCAGAACCTGGCCCTGGCCATCATCGATGAGCAACACCGGTTTGGTGTGGCGCAGCGGCTGGCGCTTCGATCCAAGATGGGAAGGATGGACCCACCCCCATCGCTTGCGCACTCCGTGTCGCCGCTCAGCCCCTCAAGGGGCAACGCTGGCGGCCCGGCAGAGCCGGTTCCGCGGCGTTCTGACATGGAGCATTCACGCGGCTCCGAAACCGACATCGGTGCCGAGCCACACCTTTTGATGATGTCGGCAACGCCGATCCCGCGCACGCTGGCGATGAGCTACTACGCCGACCTCGACGTGTCCACCATCGACGAGCTGCCGCCGGGCCGCACGCCCATCGTCACCAAGGTGGTGTCCGACAGCCGCCGCCACGAGGTGATCGAACGCATCCACGCCCAGGTGACCGAGGGCCGGCAGGTCTACTGGGTCTGTCCGCTGATCGAGGAGAGCGAAGCCATCGATCTGTCGAACGCCACCGAAACCCACGCCGAGCTCTCGCAGATATTGCCCGGCGTGCTGGTCGGCCTGCTGCACTCGCGCATGCCGGTGGCCGAGAAGAAGGCGGTGATGAGCCTGTTCAGCGGCGGGCAGATGGGGGTGCTGGTCTCGACCACGGTGATCGAGGTGGGCGTAGACGTGCCCAACGCTTCGCTGATGGTGATCGAACACGCCGAGCGCTTTGGCCTGAGCCAGCTGCACCAGTTGCGCGGGCGCGTGGGGCGCGGTGCCGCCGCTTCGGCCTGCGTGCTGATGTACACGCCCAACGAAGGCGGACGGCTGGGCGAGACGGCGCGCGAACGTCTCAAGGCCATGGCCGAGACCAACGACGGCTTCGAGATCGCACGGCGCGACCTGGAAATCCGCGGTCCGGGCGAATTCCTCGGAGCCCGCCAGTCCGGCGCCGCGCTGCTGCGTTTTGCCGATCTCGCGACCGACACCCATTTGCTGGAATGGGCCCGCGACGCGGCGGCCGAGATGCTGACCCGCTTCCCCGAGGCGGCCGAGCGGCATGTCGGTCGCTGGCTCGGGACCAAGGCCGAGTACCTCAAGGCTTGACCCCCCCGCGCCGCCTGCGGCGTCACCCCCCAGGGGGCGATGCGTGTGGCCCGGCGGAGCCGGTTCCACCGCATCCTTGATGCAGGCACCTCTCGCCGGAGGGGGAGTGGGTTCCAGGGCACCGCGGAACCGGCTTCGCCGGGCCGCCAGTGCCGCCCCCTGGGGGGTGACGCCGCAGGCGGCGCGGGGGGAGCAAAATATCCTCATGACGCTGACCGAACTCAAATACATCGTGGCCGTGGCGCGCGAGAAGCACTTCGGCAAGGCCGCCGAAGCCTGCTTCGTGTCGCAGCCCACGCTGTCCGTGGCGATCAAGAAGCTCGAAGAGGAGCTGGAGCTCAAGATCTTCGAGCGCAACGCCAGCGAGATCGCCGTGACGCCGCTGGGCGAGCAGATCGTGCGCCAGGCGCAGACCGTGCTGGAGCAGGCCGCCGCGATCCGCGAGATCGCCAAGCGCGGCAAGGACCCGCTGGCCGGGCCGCTCAAGCTGGGCGTGATCTACACCATCGGTCCCTACATCCTGCCGTCGCTGGTGCGCCAGGTCATCGAGCGCACGCCGCAGATGCCGCTGATGCTGCAGGAGAACTTCACCGTCAAGCTGCTGGAGCAGCTGCGCCTGGGCGAGATCGACTGCGCGATCCTGGCCGAACCGTTCCCCGACACCAATCTGGCGATCGCACCGCTGTACGACGAGCCTTTCATGGCCGCCGTGCCGGCCAACCACCCGCTGGCGCGCCGCAAGACCATCACCACCGACGAGATCAAGAACGAGACCATGCTGCTGCTGGGCAACGGGCATTGTTTTCGCGACCACGTGCTGGAGGTCTGCCCCGAGTTCGCGCGTTATTCGAGCGACACCGAAGGCATCCGCAAGAGCTTCGAAGGATCGTCGCTGGAGACCATCAAGCACATGGTCGCCGCCGGCATGGGCGTGACCCTGGTGCCGCGGCTGTCGGTGCCGCGTTCGGCGCTCGATGGCTCGGCCGACAACTCGCAGGACATGGGCGACGCCGCCTTCGTGCATTACCTGCCGTTCGACGGCGATCCGCCGACACGGCGCGTGGTGCTGGCCTGGCGCCGCAGCTTTACGCGCTACGAAGCCATCGCCGAACTGCGCAATTCCATCTACGCCTGCGAACTGCCGGGCGTCAAGAGACTTTCATGAATTCCGCTGCCTTGCCCGAACCGCGCCCGTCGAAGCTGGCGCTCTACCTCGACCTGATCCGCTGGAACCGGCCTGCCGGCTGGCTGCTGCTGCTCTGGCCCTCGCTGTCGGCGCTGTGGATTGCCGCGCACGGTTTTCCGGGGCTGCACCTGCTGGCGGTCTTTGTGGCCGGCACCATCCTGATGCGCAGCGCCGGCTGCTGTGTCAACGACGTGGCCGACCGCGAGTTCGACAAACACGTCAAGCGCACGGCGCAGCGGCCGGTGACCAGCGGGCGCGTGGGCGTGAAAGAGGCGCTGGTCGTCGGCGCCGTGCTGGCCTTCGTGGCTTTCCTGCTGGTGCTCACCACCAACACCGCGACCATCGCCTGGTCGGTGCTCGGGCTGGTGCTGTCGCTGATCTACCCCTACGCCAAGCGCCACGTCTCCATGCCGCAGGCGGTGCTGGGCGTGGCCTTCAGTTTCGGCATTCCGATGGCGTTCGCCGCCGTGACCGAGAGCGCGCCTTGGCAGGCCTGGGCGCTGATGGCGGGCAACCTGTTCTGGGTGCTGGCCTACGACACCGAGTACGCCATGGTCGACCGCGACGACGACCTGCGCATCGGCATGAAGACTTCGGCCATCACGCTGGGCGACGCCGACGTGCCGGCCATCACCGCCTTTTATCTGGTGTTCCTCGGCCTCTGGACCGCCGTGCTCTGGGGCCAGGTGAACCCGGTGGTCTGGGGCGCCATGCTGGTGGTGGCGCTGGCGCAGGTGGCCTGGCACTGGCGGCTGATCAAGGACCGCACCCGCGACGGCTGTTTCAAGGCCTTCCGCCTGAACCACTGGCTGGGGTTCACGGTGTTTGTGGGCACCGTGATCGGCATCGCCTTGCGCTGAACCTTATTTGCCGAACTCAGCGCCGAGTTCAGCGGCGCGGTTCTGGGCAGCAATCAGCGCCTTTTCAAACAGCGCCTTCATGTCCGACGCCTCCATCGAGGTGATGGCTGCGTAGGTCGTGCCGCCCTTGGAGGTGACGCGTTCGCGCAGGACTTGCAGCGGGTCGCTGGAGCGCTGGGCCAGGGTGGCGGCGCCGATGAAGGTGCCGATGGCGAGTTGCTGCGCCACCTCGGGCGCCAGGCCCATGCGGGCGCCGGCGTCGCGCATGGCTTCGAGGAAGAAGAACACGTAGGCCGGGCCCGAGCCCGAGAGCGCGGTCACGGCGTCGAGGTCGCTTTCCACGTTCACCCAGACCAGTTCGCCCGTGGTGCGCACCACGCGCTCGACCAGCGCCTTGTCGTCGGCGCTCACCGCGGCGCGCGCCATCAGGCCGGTCATGCCCAAGCCGACCAGGGCCGGGGTGTTGGGCATGGCGCGCACGATGCGCTGCGTGCCCAGCCAGGCGGCGATGCTCTCGCTGGTGATGCCGGCGGCCACGCTCAGGTGCAGCGCGCCGCCCACATGGGCGCGGGCGGTGGCCGCGGCGTCCTTGAAAGTCTGCGGCTTGACGGCCCAGACGACCAGATCGGAGGGCCGCAGATCGGCGCTGGCCGCGGCCAGCACGGTCATACCGGGGAACTGCTGCGCCAGCTTCGCGCGCTGCTCGTCCCAGGGCTCGACCACCTGCAGGGCGCTGGCGGGGTGACCCTGGCGGACCAGGCCGCCGATGATGGCGCTGGCCATGTTGCCGCCGCCGATGAAGGTGATGAGGGGGTGGGAGGACGTGTTCATGCCGCCATTGTCCCCGAGGCGCGGAGCACTCAGGGGGCGGTGGTCTGCCTGACCGCGTGCTCCCATTCGGCCATTTTTTCGGCCGCCCGTTCGCGCGACAGCGTCGGGTGAAAGGTGCGTTCGGCGCGCCACTGTTTCGAGAGCTCGTCCAGCCCGGCGTACACGCCGGTGTGCAGGCCGGCCAGGTAGGCGGCGCCCAGCGCGGTGGTCTCGATGACCGCGGGCCGCACCACCGGAATGCCCAGCAGGTCGGCCTGGATCTGCATCAGCAGGTCGTTCACGCAGGCGCCGCCATCCACCCGCAGCTCGTTGACCGGCACGCCGCCGCTGGCGACCGCGTCGCGGCTCATGGCGTCGAGCAGGGCGGCGCTCTGGAAGGCGATGCTTTCCAGAGCGGCGCGCGCGATGTGGGCGATGGTGCTGCCGCGCGTGAGGCCGGTGATGCTGCCCCGGCTGTCGGGCTGCCAGTAGGGCGCGCCCAGGCCGGTGAAGGCCGGGACCAGCACCACGCCGCCCGCGTCGGGCACGCTTTCGGCCAGGGCCTGCACCTCGCTGCTGGACTGGATGGCGCGCAGGCCGTCGCGCAGCCACTGCACCACGGCGCCGCCGATGAACACGCTGCCCTCGAACGCGTACTGCGGCTGGCCGGGCGGCTGCGCGGCGGCGGTGGTGATCAGGCCGTTCTGGCTGGTCTGGAAACGCTCGCCGTTGTGCATCAGCATGAAGCAGCCGGTGCCGTAGGTGTTCTTGGCCATGCCGGCCTGGAAGCAGGCCTGGCCGAACAGCGCGCTCTGCTGGTCGCCGGCCACGCCGCCGATCACCAGCGGCCCGCCCAGCCACTCGGGCCGCACCTCGCCGAAGTGGGCGCTGGAGGGCAGGGCGGTCGGCATCATGGCCGCCGGGATGGTCATGGCCGCCAGCAGCTCCTCGTCCCAGCGCTGCGTGTGCACGTTGAACAGCATGGTGCGCGCGGCGTTGCTGTGGTCGGTCACGTGGGCCGCGCCGCCGGTGAGCTGCCAGATCAGCCAGCTGTCCACCGTGCCGAAGGCCAGCTCGCCGGCCTCGGCCTGGGCGCGTGCGCCGGGCACGTGGTCCAGGATCCACTGCAGCTTGGTGCCCGAGAAGTAGGCGTCGATGCGCAGGCCGGTTTTCTGCAGCACGGTGTCGGAGAGGCCACGTTCGCGCAGCGCCACGCAGGTGCTCTCGGCGCGCCGGTCCTGCCAGACGATGGCGTTGTAGACCGGCTCGCCGGTCTTGCGGTTCCACACCACGGTGGTCTCGCGCTGGTTGGTGATGCCCACCGCGCGGATGTCGGCCGCCTTCAGCCCCGCCTTGGCCAGCGCCTCGCGCGCCGTCTCCAGCTGGGTGTTCCAGAGGTCGCGCGGGTCGTGTTCGACCCAGCCGGGCTGCGGGTAGATCTGGCGGAACTCGCGCTGCGCCATCGCGACCACGCGGCCGGCCTGGTCGAACACGATGCTGCGCGAACTGGAGGTGCCCTGGTCCAGGGCCAGCAGGTAACTCATGGGATGTCTCGTCTCTTGTTTTGTCGAAAGGTTCAGGCGATCTCGCGGCCGGCGACCACACATTCCACGTCGCCCTGGGTGAGCAGCGTGTCGAAGGGCGGCGGCGGCGGCTCGTCGGTGAACAGCACGTCCACCTCGTCCAGCCGCGCCAGTTCCACCATGGCGGGGCGGTTGAACTTGCTGCGGTCGGCCGCCAGCCAGACCTCGCGCGACTGCTCGATGATGGTCCGCGCGACCTTCACTTCGCGGTAGTCGAAGTCGCGCAGCGTGCCGTCGGACTCGATGCCGCTGATGCCGATCAGGCCGATGTCGACCTTGAACTGGCGCATGAAGTCCACCGTGGCCTCGCCCACGATGCCCTGGTCGGCGCCGCGCACCTGGCCGCCGGCCACGATCACCTCGCAGTCCGGGTTGGTGCTCAGCAGCGCGGCCACGTGCAGGTTGTTGGTGATCACGCGCAGGCCGCGGTGCTGCATCAGTTCGCGGGCCACGGCCTCGATGGTGGTGCCGATGTTCAGGATCAGCGAGCAGCCGTTGGGCACGCGCCGCGCGATGGCCTGGGCGATGCGCGTCTTGGCGTCGGACTCCAGGGCCTGGCGCTGGCGGTAGGCGATGTTCTCGGTGGTCGATCCCGGCAGCCGCACGCCGCCGTGAAAGCGCGAGAGCAGGCCGGCGTCGGCCAGGCGCTGCACGTCGCGGCGCACCGTCTGCAGCGTGACGCCGAAGCGTTCGGCCAGGGCTTCGATGGTCTGCGGGCCGTGGGCGCGCACCACGTCCAGCAGGTGGGTGTGTCGGGGGGCCAGGTTCATGGGCGGCGGACGGTCTGGAAACGGGTTGCCCCGAACATAACGGAAAACGAAATTCGTTCGTTAAGGGTAAATACCGAATAAAGAAGAACAAAAACGAACAATAAAATCGCCGAAACGAAAACAAAGCAACGGCCTTTGGGCCATCTTCTGGACATCGAATGCAGCTATCCCTGGAGCAGGTGGGCAAGACGGTCGGGCCATCGGTCCACCTCTACCCCATGAGTCTGATTCCGGCACCCCAAGCCGTCACGGTGCTGCTGGGCGCGACGCAGGCGGGCAAGACCAGCCTGATGCGCATCATGGCCGGCCTGGATGTGCCGTCGACCGGCCGCGTGCGGGTCGACGGGCGCGACGTGACCGGCACGCCGGTGCGCGAGCGCAACGTGGCCATGGTCTACCAGCAGTTCATCAACTACCCGTCGATGACGGTGTTCGACAACATCGCCTCGCCGCTCAAGCTGAGCGGCCAGTCCAAGGCCGACATCGACCGCCGCGTGCGTGAGCTGGCCGAGAAGCTGCACATCGACATCTTCCTGAACCGCCTGCCGGCCGAGCTCTCGGGCGGCCAGCAGCAGCGCGTGGCCCTGGCCCGCGCACTGGCCAAGAACGCGCCGCTGATGCTGCTGGACGAGCCGCTGGTGAACCTGGACTACAAGCTGCGCGAAGAACTGCGCGAAGAGCTGACCCAGCTGTTCGCGACCGGCGACTCCACCGTGATCTACGCCACCACCGAGCCGGGCGAGGCCTTGCTGCTGGGCGGCCACACCGCGGTGATGGACGCGGGCGAACTGCTGCAGTACGGCCCCACGGCCGAGGTGTTCCACCGCCCGAAGTCGCTGCGCGTGGCACGCGCCTTCAGCGACCCGCCGATGAACCTGCTGGCGGCCGAGGTGGCCGACGGCGGCGCGCAGCTGAACGGCGGGCCGCTGCTGGCGGTCGAGCTGCCGCGGCACGCGACCCGTGCGCTGACGCTGGGCGTGCGCGCCAGCGCCGTGCGCGTGGTGGCCCGCCCGGGTGACGTGGCCCTGCCGGGGACCGTGGAGCTGGCCGAAATCTCCGGCTCCGACACCTTCGTGCACGTGCACACGGCGGTCGGCGAAATCGTCGCCCAGCTGACCGGCGTGCACGACTTCGCCCTGGGCAGCGCGATCACGCTGCACCTGAACCCGGCGCAGGTCTACGCCTTCGACCAGTCCGGCGACCTGCTGGTCGCGCCCGAGCGCCGTGAGGTGACTGCATGAGCCGCATCGATCTCGATCTCGCCCACTCGTACAAGCCGAACCCGAAGGAAGACGGCGACTACGCGCTGCTGCCCTTGAAGATGAGCTTCGAGGACGGTGGCGCCTACGCGCTGCTCGGTCCCTCGGGCTGCGGCAAGACCACCATGCTGAACATCATGTCCGGCCTGCTGGTGCCCTCGCATGGCTCGGTGAAGTTCGACGGCCAGGACATGACGCGCGCCACGCCGCAGCAGCGCAACATCGCCCAGGTGTTCCAGTTTCCGGTCATCTACGACACCATGACCGTGGCCGAGAACCTGGCCTTCCCGCTGAAGAACCGCAAGGTGCCGGCGGACCAGATCAAGGCCCGCGTGGGCCAGATCGCCGAGATGCTGGAGATGAGCCACCAGCTGGACATGCGCGCGGCCGGGCTGTCGGCCGACCAGAAGCAGAAGATCTCGCTGGGCCGCGGCCTGGTGCGGCCGGACGTCTCGGCCGTGCTGTTCGACGAGCCGCTGACGGTGATCGATCCGCACCTGAAGTGGCAGCTGCGGCGCAAGCTCAAGCAGATCCACCACGAACTCAAGCTCACGCTGATCTACGTGACCCACGACCAGGTCGAGGCCCTGACCTTCGCCGACCAGGTGGTGGTGATGACGCGCGGCAAGGTGGTGCAGCTGGGCACGCCCGACGCGCTGTTCGAGCGTCCGGCCCACACCTTCGTCGGCCACTTCATCGGTTCGCCCGGCATGAACTTCCTCGACGCGCAGGCCCGTGGCGGACAGCTGGAGGTGGGGGGGCAGACGCTGGCGGGGCAGACACCGCTGCCCGACGGCGCGCTGCGGGTGGGCATCCGCCCTGAATACCTGTCGCTGGCGCCGCACGGAGCGGCCGCAACGCTGCCGGCGAGGGTGCTGAAGGTGCAGGACATCGGTACCTACTTCCTCGTCACGCTGGACGCGGCGGGGCAGGCCCTCAAGGCCCGCCTCGCGCCCGATGCCCCACTGCCCGCCGTCGGCGACGCCGTGGGCGTGCAGGTGCTCGGTGAACACACCTGTTTCTACAAGAACGAGGAGCTGGTGGCATGAGCGCGACCACAAAACCGGTGAACCAGAAAGCCTGGTTCCTGATCCTGCCCGTCTTCATCTGCGTGGCCTTCTCGGCCATCCTGCCGTTGATGACCGTGGTGAACTACTCCGTGCAGGACATCATCTCGCCCGAGCGGCGCGTGTTCGTCGGCACCGAATGGTTCGCCGCTGTGATGCGCGACGAAGACCTGCACGCCGCGCTGTGGAACCAGATGCGCTTCTCGCTGGCTGTCCTGCTGGTCGAGCTGCCGCTGGGCATCCTGCTGGCGCTGGCCATGCCGGCCGAGGGCTGGAAGGCCTCGGCCACGCTGGTGATCGTCGCGCTGTCGCTGCTGATTCCCTGGAACGTGGTGGGCACCATCTGGCAGATTTTCGGCCGCGCCGACATTGGCCTGATGGGCGCCACGCTGCAGAAGCTGGGCATCGAATACAGCTACACCGGCGACGCCACCCACGCCTGGCTGACGGTGCTGCTGATGGACGTCTGGCACTGGACGCCGCTGGTGGCGTTGCTGGCCTACGCCGGCCTGCGCAGCATTCCCGACGCCTACTACCAGGCCGCGCGCATCGACGGCGCCAGCAAGCTGGCGGTGTTCCGCTACATCCAGCTGCCCAAGATGCGCGGCGTGCTGATGATCGCGGTGCTGCTGCGCTTCATGGACTCTTTCATGATCTACACCGAGCCCTTCGTGCTCACCGGCGGCGGCCCGGGCAACGCCACCACCTTCCTCAGCCAGTACCTGACGCAGAAGGCCGTGGGCCAGTTCGACCTCGGCCCGGCCGCCGCGTTCTCGCTGATCTATTTCCTCATCATCCTGCTGTTCTGCTTCGTGCTCTACAACTGGATGCAGCGCCTGGGCGAAGCCGAAAAAGAGGTGCAGTCATGAACGACAAGCGTTTCCAGAAGCGGTCCCTGTTCCTGATCGCCTACCTGGTCTTTGCCCTGCTGCCCATCTACTGGATGGTCAACATGAGCTTCAAGACCAACGAAGAGATCGTCTCCAGCTTCAGCCTCTGGCCGCAGGCCTTCACCTGGGACAACTACAAACTCATCTTCACCGACGAGAGCTGGTACTCGGGCTACATCAACAGCCTGATCTACGTGGGCATCAACACGGTGATCTCGATCACCGTCGCCCTGCCGGCGGCCTATGCATTCAGCCGCTACAGCTTCCTCGGCGACAAGCACGTGTTCTTCTGGCTGCTGACCAACCGCATGACGCCGCCGGCGGTGTTCCTGCTGCCGTTCTTCCAGCTCTACACGACGGTGGGCCTGATGGACACGCACATCGCGGTGGCGCTGGCGCACCTGCTGTTCAACGTGCCGCTGGCGGTGTGGATCCTGGAAGGCTTCATGTCGGGCATCCCGCGCGAGATCGACGAGACCGCCTACATCGACGGCTACAGCTTCCCGCGCTTTTTCCTGACCATCTTCCTGCCGCTGATCAAGGCCGGGGTGGGCGTGGCGGCGTTCTTCTGCTTCATGTTCAGCTGGGTCGAGCTGCTGATGGCGCGCACACTGACCAGCGTGAACGCCAAGCCGATCGTGGCGACCATGACGCGCACGGTCAGTGCCAGCGGCATGGACTGGGCGACGCTGGCGGCGGCTGGTGTGCTGACCATCGTGCCGGGCGCGATCGTGATCTGGTTTGTGCGGCACTACATTGCCAAGGGTTTTGCGATGGGGAGGGTGTGATGTTCGAGTGGATGGCCTGGACCACGCCGGTCGCTGTTTTCTTCCTCTGCATTGCGCTCATGCTGGCGGGCATGACGGTGTGGGAGATCCGTTCTCCCACCACCCTGCGCAAGGGCTTCCTGCCGATCGCCACCACGCGCGGTGACCGGCTCTTCATCGGCCTGCTCAGTGCGGCCTACATCAACCTGGCCTTCGTCGGTCTGGCGGGCCACTTCGCCGAGTGGTTCTCGCTGGAGAACGAGCCCAGCATCTGGATCAGCTTCGTCCTGTCCATGTGCTTTCTCGCGCTGGTGATGCGCAAGGGCTGAACGCTTTCGAGGGAATACGGCCCGGCGCTGCCCCGGGGCCGTGGTCACCCAACCGCCATGAGGGGCAGCACCTGGTTCAACCATCCAAGAGGAGACATTCATGAAGTTCCGTTACACCACCCTCGCGCTGGCTGTCGCCTGTGCCGTGGGTTCCCACGCGGCCTGGGCCGATGAGGCCGCCGCGAAGAAGTGGATCGACAGCGAGTTCCAGCCCTCGACGCTGAGCAAGGACCAGCAGGCCGCCGAACTGAAGTGGTTCATCGATGCCGCCGCCAAGCTCAAGGCCAAGGGCGTGAAGGAAATCTCGGTGGTCTCCGAAACCATCACCACCCACGAATACGAATCCAAGACGCTGGCCAAGGCCTTCAGCGAAATCACCGGCATCACCGTCAAGCACGACCTGATCCAGGAAGGCGACGTGGTCGAGAAGCTGCAGACCTCGATGCAGTCGGGCAAGTCGATCTACGACGGCTGGATCAGCGACTCCGACCTGATCGGCACCCACTACCGCTACGGCAAGATCCTGAACCTGACCGACTACATGAGCGGCGCGGGCAAGGAATTCACCAACCCCGGCATCGACATCAAGGACTACATCGGCACCAAGTTCACGACCGCGCCCGACGGCAAGCTCTACCAGCTGCCCGACCAGCAGTTCGCCAACCTCTACTGGTTCCGCGCCGACCTGTTCGACCGCAAGGACATCAAGGACAAGTTCAAGGCCAAGTACGGCTACGACCTGGGCGTGCCGCTGAACTGGTCGGCCTATGAAGACATCGCCGAGTTCTTCACCAACGACGTGAAGACCATCGACGGCAAGGCGATCTATGGTCACATGGACTACGGCAAGAAGGACCCGTCGCTGGGCTGGCGCTTCACCGACGCCTGGCTGTCGATGGCCGGCACCGCCGACATCGGCGCACCGAACGGTCTGCCGATCGACGAGTGGGGCATCCGCGTGGCCGACGACAAGTGCACGCCGGTGGGGGCTTCGGTCGAACGTGGCGGTGCCACCAATTCGCCGGCCGCCGTCTACGCGCTGACCAAGTACGTCGACTGGATGAAGAAGTACGCGCCCAAGGAAGCCACCGGCATGACCTTCGGCGAAGCCGGCCCGGTGCCTGCGCAAGGCCAGATCGCCCAGCAGATCTTCTGGTACACGGCCTTCACCGCCGACATGACCAAGAAGGGCCTGCCGGTCGTGAACGCCGACGGCACGCCGAAGTGGCGCATGGCCCCCGGCCCCAACGGCCCGTACTGGAAGCAAGGCATGCAGAACGGCTACCAGGACGTGGGCAGCTGGACCTTCTTCAAGGACCACGACGCCAACAAGACTGCCGCCGCCTGGCTCTACGCCCAGTTCGTGACCGCCAAGACCACCTCGCTGAAGAAGACCACGGTCGGTCTGACCCCGATCCGCGAGTCCGACATCCAGAGCAAGACCATGACCGACCTGGCGCCCAAGCTCGGTGGCCTGGTGGAGTTCTACCGCAGCCCGGCCCGCGTGGCCTGGTCGCCCACCGGCACCAACGTGCCCGACTACCCGAAGCTGGCGCAGCTGTGGTGGAAGAACGTGGCCCAGGCCGTCACGGGTGAGAAGACCCCGCAGGGCGCCATGGACAACCTGGCCAAGGAGATGGACGACGTGATGGGTCGCCTGGAACGTGCGGGCATGGCCAAGTGCGCGCCCAAGCTCAACAAGAAGGAAGACCCCAAGAAGTGGCTGTCGGACAAGCAGGCTCCATGGGCCAAGTTGGCCAACGAGAAGCCCAAGGGCGAGACCATCGCCTACCAGACCCTGCTGGACGCCTGGAAGGCTGGCAAGGCGCGCTGACGCGCTCCTGTTGAGCTGAGTTGTTGAACCCACCGCATGCGCCCCCTGGCGCATGCGGTCACCCCCCCATTCATGACACGCGCAGAACTGCTCCAATCGCTCGTCCGGCAACCCGTCTACGACCTGGTGGTGGTCGGCGGCGGCGCCACCGGGCTGGGCGTGGCCCTTGACGCAGCGCTGCGCGGCTTTTCGGTCGCCCTGCTGGAGTCCCAGGACTTCGCCGGCGGCACCTCTTCCCGCTCCACCAAGCTGCTGCATGGCGGCGTGCGCTATCTGGCGCAGGGCAACGTGGCCCTGGTGCGCGAGGCACTGGCCGAGCGCGCCACCGTGCTGCGCATCGCCCCCCACCTGGCCCAGCCGCTGCCCTTCGTGATGCCGTCCTACGGCTGGTGGCAGACGCCGTTCTACGGCGTGGGTCTCAAGCTGTACGACCTGATGGCGGGGCGTGCCGGCCTCGGACGCACGGCCTTTCTGTCCAAAGCCGAAACCCTGGCCGCGCTGCCGGGTGCCAATCCCGAAGGGCTGCACGGCGGCGTGCGCTATTGGGACGGGCAGTTCGACGACGCCCGCCTGGCGCTGGCCCTGGCCCGCAGCGCGGAGGCTGCCGGCGCACGCGTGCTCAATTACCTGCAGGTCACCGGCATCCGCCGCCTGTCCGACACGCCCGGCGCACTGACCGAACTGGATCTGCGCGACAACCTGAATGGGGCGGCGCACCGTGTGCAGGCGCGCTGCGTCGTCAACGCCACCGGCGTCTGGGTCGATGACCTGCGCGCCCGGGCACGCCGTGAGGGGCAGGACCCGGCGCCCGAGCGCATGGTCAGTCCGAGCCAGGGCGTGCACGTCGTTGTGGACCGCGAATTCATGCCGGGCGACCACGCCCTGCTGGTGCCCAAGACGCGCGACGGCCGGGTGCTGTTCGCTGTGCCTTGGCTGGGCAAGCTCATCCTGGGCACCACGGATACCCCGCGCCAGGACCTGCCGCGCGAGCCGCAGGCCTTTGCCGAAGAGCTGGAATTCATCCTCGGCGAGGCCGGCCGCGTGCTGAGCCGCCCGGTGCGCACCGAAGACATCCGCAGCATCTGGGTCGGCCTGCGTCCGCTGGTGGCGCCGCCGTCGACCGCGGAGGGCGGCACCAAAGTGCTCTCGCGCGAACACACCATCGTGGTGGATGGCAACGGGCTGGTCACGGTCACCGGCGGCAAGTGGACCACCTACCGCGCCATGGCAGAGGATGTGCTGGACCGCTGCTTCTCCAGCGGCCTGCTGCCCCGGCGCGAAGGTGGGCTGAGCGAGGGCCACCGGCTGGTCGGTGCGCCCGGGACCGCGGATGGCGCGGTGCCGCTGCACCAGGCGCCGGGCATCCACATCTATGGAACAGAAGCGCCGCAGGTGGCGCAATGTCCCGGTGCCGATCGCCAGCTCGGGCTGGGCCTGACCGAGGCCATGGTGCGCCATGCGGTGAGAAGTGAGCATGCGCACACTGTCGAGGATGTGCTGGCTCGGCGCTGGCGTGCCCTGTTTCTGGATGCAAAAACCGCGGCCGCCATGGCGCCCGCGGTGGCGGCGATCCTGGGCGATGAAGGCGTTGCCGAGCCGGCGCTGGACCACTTTCTGCAGCTTTGCCGCCACTATTTGCCGGCCCGGTCCGCGATTTGATCGCAGGAAGCTGTTGACACGCCGCTTGCACAGTGCAATAATCTGCGGCTTCGCTGTAAAAGGCGAAGCTATCTGCCCACCGATGCGGGCTGTCTCCTGAGGGAGGTGGCTGGCTCCGACGGGCCCAAGACTGATCACTTCCGGCCGTGGTGGCTGGCAGGATTCAAGTTGGGACTTAAATCAAATGATCCAAACGCAATCTCGACTCGATGTTGCTGACAACACGGGTGCCAAGTCCGTGATGTGCATCAAGGTGCTCGGTGGCTCCAAGCGCCGCTACGCCAGCGTGGGTGATGTCATCAAAGTCAGCATCAAGGAAGCAGCGCCCCGTGGCCGCGTCAAAAAAGGCGAGGTTTACAACGCTGTGGTGGTCCGCACCGCCAAGGGCATCCGTCGCCAGGATGGCGCCCTGATCAAATTCGACGGCAATGCCGCCGTGCTGCTCAACGCCAAGCTGGAGCCCATCGGCACCCGCATCTTCGGCCCGGTCACGCGTGAACTGCGTACCGAGAAGTTCATGAAGATCGTGTCCCTGGCCCCTGAGGTTCTCTGAGGATTCACCATGAACAAGATTCGTAAGGGCGACGAAGTCATCGTCATCGCCGGTCGCGACAAGGGCAAGCGCGGCAAGGTGCTGGATCGTGCCGCCGAAGACCGCGTTGTGGTCGAGGGCGTCAACATCGTCAAGAAGCACGCCAAGCCGAACCCCATGAAGGGTGTGACTGGCGGCATCGTCGAGAAGACCATGTCCATCCACCAGTCCAACGTGGCCATCTTCAATGGCGCCACGGGCAAGGCCGATCGCGTGGGTATCAAGCAACTGGCTGACGGCAAGAAAGTGCGCGTCTTCAAGTCCAGCGGCGAAGAAATCAAGGTGGCATGACCATGACACGCTTTCAAGAAATCTACCGCGACAAGGTCGCGCCCGAACTGACCAAGAAGTTCGGCTACAAGTCCCCGATGCAGGTGCCCCGCATCACCAAGATCACCCTGAACATGGGTGTGAGCGAGGCCGTTGCCGACAAGAAGGTCATGGACAACGCCGTGGGCGACCTGACCAAGATCGCTGGCCAGAAGCCGGTCGTGACCAAGGCCAAAAAGGCCATCGCCGGTTTCAAGATCCGCGAACAGCAACCCATCGGTTGCATGGTCACCCTGCGTGGTGCACAGATGTACGAATTCCTGGACCGTTTCGTTACCGTGGCTCTGCCCCGCGTGCGTGACTTCCGTGGTATTTCGGGCAAGGCGTTCGACGGCCGTGGCAACTACAACATCGGCGTCAAGGAACAGATCATCTTCCCCGAGATCGAGTACGACAAGGTCGATGCCCTGCGCGGCCTGAACATCAGCATCACGACAACCGCCAAGACCGACGAAGAGTGCAAGGCTCTGCTGGCTGGTTTCCGTTTCCCGTTCAAGAACTGAGGTGGCGCGTGGCTAAACAAGCACTACTCCAACGTGAACTCAAGCGCGAGAAGCTCGCCGCCAAGTTCGCCAAGAAATACGCTGAACTGAAGTCGATCTCGACCAGCGCCAAGCACTCTGATGAAGAGCGCGACGCTGCTCGTCAGGCGCTGCAGAAGCTGCCCCGCAATTCGAACCCGACCCGCCAGCGCAACCGCTGCGAGATCACCGGTCGTCCGCGTGGCACGTTCGCCTACTTCGGCCTGGCCCGTGCCAAGGTCCGTGAGATGGCCTTTGCCGGCGAGATCCCCGGCATCACCAAAGCCAGCTGGTAAGCATTAGGAGAACCACAAATGAGCATGAGTGATCCTATTGCCGACATGTTGACCCGCATCCGCAACGCGCAGATGGTCGAAAAGTCCACCGTGTCGATGCCGGCGTCCAAGGTCAAGGCCGCGATTGCCCAAGTCCTGAAGGACGAGGGTTATATCGACGGTTTCAAGGTGACGAACGAAGCTGGCAAGAGCCAGCTGGAAATCGCCCTGAAGTACTACGCCGGTCGTCCTGTGATCGAGCGCATTGAGCGTGTGAGCAAGCCCGGTCTGCGCATCTACCGCGGCCGCGATGCGCTGCCGCAGGTCCAGAACGGCCTGGGCGTCGCCATCGTCACCACTCCCAAGGGCGTGATGACCGACCGCAAGGCCCGCGCCACTGGTGTCGGCGGCGAAGTCCTGTGTTACGTCGCCTGATGCGGGCATTGAGGAGTAACTGAAATGTCGCGTATTGGTAAGCAGCCGGTTGCCGTCCCCGCCGGGGTCGAAGTGACCGTCAAAGACAACCTGATCAATGTCAAGGGTGCCCTGGGTGCCCTGGCTCTGGCGCAAAACGCCCTGGTCAAGGTTGAAAACAACGCTGGTTCGCTGTCGTTCGCCCCGGTGAACGAGTCCCGCGAAGCCAACGCCATGTCCGGCACCATGCGTCAGCTGGTGAACAACATGGTCAACGGTGTGAGCAAGGGTTTCGAGAAGAAGCTGACCCTGATCGGCGTGGGCTACAAGGCCCAGGCCCAGGGCACCAAGCTGAACCTGAACGTCGGTTTCTCGCACCCGGTCGAAATCGAGATGCCTGCCGGCATCAAGGTGGAAACCCCGTCGCCGACCGAAGTGGTCATCAAGGGCGCTGACCGTCAGCGCGTGGGCCAGATCGCCTCCGAAGTGCGCGCAGTGCGCCCTCCCGAGCCCTACAAGGGCAAGGGCATCCGTTATTCGGATGAGAAGGTCGTGATCAAGGAAACCAAGAAGAAATAAGGACCAGGATCATGTTGACCAAAAAAGAGCAACGTCTCCGTCGGGCCCGTCAAACGCGCATTCGCATTGCGCAACAGGGCGCCGTTCGCCTGACCGTGAACCGCACCAACCTGCACATCTACGCCAGCGTCATCTCCGGCGACGGCTCCAAGGTGCTGGCCTCCGCCTCCACCGCCGAAGCCGAAGTCCGCAAGGAACTGGGCGCGGCCGGCAAGGGTGGCAACACCGCTGCGGCCACGCTGATCGGCAAGCGCATTGCCGAGAAGGCCAAGGCCGCCGGCATCGAGAAGGTCGCCTTCGATCGCTCCGGTTTTGCCTACCACGGCCGTGTCAAGGCCCTCGCCGACGCGGCTCGTGAAGCCGGTCTGCAGTTCTGATCAAGCGGAATACTCAAAATGGCTAAATTTACGGCGAATGTAAAGAACGAAGCGAACGACGACGGCCTGCGCGAGAAGATGATCGCGATCAACCGCGTGACCAAGGTGGTCAAGGGTGGTCGTATCCTCGGTTTCGCAGCGCTGACCGTGGTCGGTGACGGCGACGGCCGTGTCGGCATGGGCAAGGGCAAGGCCCGCGAAGTGCCCGTGGCTGTGCAGAAGGCCATGGAGCAGGCCCGCCGCAACATGGTGAAGGTCGCCCTCAAGAACGGTTCGCTGCACCACGCGGTGCACGGCGAACACGGCGCCTCCAACGTCATGATGCTGCCGGCCGCCAAGGGTACTGGCATCATCGCTGGCGGCCCGATGCGCGCTGTCTTCGAAGTGCTGGGCATCACCGACGTCGTGGCCAAGAGCCATGGCTCGAGCAATCCCTACAACCTGGTGCGCGCCACGCTGGACGCACTGAAGAACTCGACCACTCCTGCCGAAGTCGCTGCCAAGCGTGGCAAGTCGGTGGAAGAGATCCTCGGCTGATTGGAACGATCATGACCACCCAAAACACCGTCAAGGTCCAACTGGTGCGCAGTCCCATTGGCACCAAGCAATCTCACCGCGACACCGTGCGTGGCCTGGGTCTGCGCAAGCTCAATAGCGTGAGCGAACTGCAGGACACACCCGCCGTGCGCGGCATGATCAACAAGATCGCCTACCTGGTGAAGGTGCTGTAAGCACCCGACCGAAGAGGACTCATTCGTCATGGAACTCAACACCATTCAACCCGCAGCGGGCGCCAAGCACGCCAAGCGTCGCGTCGGTCGTGGCATCGGCTCCGGCCTGGGCAAGACCGCTGGTCGTGGCCACAAGGGTCAGAAGTCCCGCTCCGGCGGTTACCACAAGGTCGGCTTTGAAGGCGGTCAGATGCCGCTGCAACGCCGTCTGCCCAAGCGTGGCTTCAAGTCCGCCCAGCTGCAGTTCAACGCCGAAGTCACGCTGGCCGACCTGAACACGGTCGACGCCGCCGAGATCGACATCCTCGTGCTCAAGCAGGCAGGCCTCGTGGCCCAGCTGGCCAAGCGCGTGAAGGTCGTCAAGACCGGTGAAGTCACCCGCGCTGTCAAGCTCAAGGGTGTCGCTGCCACGGCTGGTGCCAAGGCTGCGATCGAGGCTGCCGGCGGTTCGCTGGCCTGATCGGCATTCGACAAAGGCATCCTGTGGCAACTGGCTCCACGACCCTGGCCAAGACTGGAAAGTTCGGCGACCTGCGTCGCCGACTGGTTTTCCTGTTGCTGGCACTGGTGGTGTACCGGATCGGGGCTCACATTCCCGTTCCGGGGATCGACCCTGCGCAGCTTGAACAGATGTTCAAGGGCCAGGCCGGCGGTGGAGGCATCCTCGGCCTGTTCAACATGTTCTCGGGTGGCGCCCTCAAGCGCTTCACGGTGTTCGCACTGGGGATCATGCCGTACATCTCGGCATCGATCATCATGCAGCTGATGACCTATGTCGTCCCGTCTTTCGAGCAGTTGAAGAAGGAAGGCGAAGCCGGTCGTCGCAAGGTCACCGCCTATACCCGCTACGGCACCTTGGGTCTGGCCATTTTCCAGGCCATGGGCATCGCCCTCGCGCTGGAAAGCCAGGCGGGCCTGGTGATCAGCCCCGGCATGGGCTTCCGTCTGACCGCTGTGGTCAGCCTGGTGGCCGGCACGATGTTCCTGATGTGGCTGGGTGAGCAGATCACCGAGCGTGGTCTGGGCAACGGGATCTCGATCCTGATCTTTGCCGGCATCGCTGCGGGCCTGCCCAATGCGGTCGGCGGCCTTCTGGAACTGGTGCGAACCGGTGCCATGAACATCCTGGTGGCGCTGTTCATCATTGTGCTGGTGGGTCTGGTGACCTTCGCCGTGGTGTTCGTCGAACGCGGTCAGCGCAAGATCCTGGTGAACTACGCACGCCGTCAGGTGGGCAACAAGGTGTACGGCGGTCAGTCGTCCCACCTGCCGCTCAAGCTGAACATGGCTGGCGTGATCCCGCCGATCTTCGCCTCGTCCATCATCCTGTTGCCGACCACCATCGTCAGCTGGGTGAGCACCGGTGACTCGACCCGCTGGTTGCGCGACATCGCCTCGGCGCTGTCCCCTGGCCAGCCGATCTATGTGGCGCTGTACGCTGCAGCCATCGTGTTTTTCTGCTTCTTCTACACGGCGCTGGTGTTCAACAGCCGCGAAACCGCCGACAACCTGAAGAAGAGTGGAGCCTTCATTCCCGGGATCCGTCCCGGTGACCAGACGGCCCGCTACATCGACAAGATCCTGCTGCGTCTGACGCTGGCCGGAGCGGTTTACATCACGGCAGTCTGCCTGTTGCCCGAATTCCTGATCCTGAAGTACAACGTGCCGTTTTATTTCGGTGGTACTTCGCTGCTGATCATTGTGGTTGTGACCATGGACTTCATGGCCCAGGTGCAGAACTACATGATGTCCCAGCAGTACGAATCACTGTTGAAAAAGGCCAATTTCAAGTCCTGAATTCCGGTTCTGTCGTATGTCAAAAGACGATGTGATTGAAATGCAGGGCGAGGTGGTGGAAAACCTACCTAACGCAACCTTCCGGGTCAAACTGGAAAACGGACATGTGGTGCTCGGGCACATCTCCGGCAAGATGCGGATGCATTACATCCGGATCCTTCCCGGCGACAAGGTCAAAGTGGAGCTGACTCCCTACGACCTGACCCGGGCACGGATCGTGTTTCGGGCGAAGTGACCAGTCGGCATTGAATGTTTTGGAATATCTAGGAGAAGACTATGAGAGTTTCGGCGTCGGTCAAGAAAATGTGCCGCAACTGTAAGATCATCAAGCGCAAGGGCGTCGTGCGGGTTATCTGCACCGACCCGCGCCACAAGCAGCGTCAAGGCTGATTCGGAAGTTCAGAGGAACCAACATGGCTCGTATTGCAGGCATCAACATCCCGCCTCACAAGCACGCCGAGATCGGCTTGACGGCAATCTTCGGCATCGGTCGCACCCGCGCTCGCAAGATCTGCGAAGCGTGTGGCATCGACTACGCCAAGAAGATCAAGGACCTGAGCGACGCGGAACTCGAAAAAGTCCGTGACCAGGTCGGCACGTTCACCATTGAAGGTGACCTGCGCCGCGAGACCACGATGAACATCAAGCGTCTGATGGACATCGGCTGCTACCGTGGCTTCCGCCACCGCCGCGGTCTGCCCGTGCGTGGTCAGCGCACCAAGACCAATGCCCGTACGCGCAAGGGTCCCCGCAAGGCCGCCCAGTCGCTCAAGAAATAATCGGTTGAAAGAGAAACATGGCTAAAGCTCCCAACAGCTCGGCGGCCGCCCGCGTCCGCAAGAAGGTCCGCAAGAACGTGGCGGACGGCATTGCGCACGTGCACGCTTCGTTCAACAACACCATCATCACCATCACCGACCGCCAGGGCAATGCGTTGTCCTGGGCTTCGTCGGGTGGTCAGGGCTTCAAGGGCTCGCGCAAGTCCACGCCGTTCGCCGCGCAGGTCGCGTCGGAAGTGGCTGGCCGCGCAGCCATCGAACAGGGCATCAAGAACCTGGACGTCGAGATCAAGGGTCCCGGCCCTGGCCGTGAATCCTCTGTGCGCGCCCTGGGCGCCCTGGGCATCCGCATCACGTCGATCTCCGACGTGACGCCGGTTCCGCACAACGGCTGCCGCCCGCAAAAGCGTCGCCGTATCTGAGCCTCCGTCAGGAGGTGCCGCGAAAGCGGTACAATCAAAAGCTTTTTTGAGCGCCACCGCAGTCGCCTGCGGTGGCATTTTTGCTAAGCCCACCGCTTTTCCTCGCCAGGAAAAGCTCCCGCAATGACACCTTCCGGTGTGGGTTGCGGCAGACATCATCAAGGAACCCAACGTGGCACGTTACCTCGGCCCCAAGGCCAAACTTTCCCGCCGTGAAGGCGCCGACCTGTTGCTCAAGAGCGCCCGCCGCTCCATCAGCGACAAGGCCAAGTTCGACTCCAAGCCCGGCCAGCATGGCCGCACTTCGGGTCAGCGCACCTCCGACTTCGGTCTGCAGCTGCGCGAAAAGCAGAAGGTCAAGCGCACCTACGGCGTGCTGGAACGCCAGTTCCGCCGCTACTTCGCCGAAGCCGACCGTCGCCGTGGCAACACCGGTGCCAACCTGCTGTTCCTGCTGGAATCGCGCCTGGACAACGTCGTGTTCCGCATGGGCTTCGCTTCGACCCGCGCCGAAGCACGCCAGATCGTGTCGCACAAGGCCATCACGGTCAACGGCAAGCCGGTGAACATCCCGTCGTATTCGGTCAAGGCCGGTGACGTGGTTGCGGTGCGTGAAAAGTCCAAG
Source organism: Hydrogenophaga sedimenti (assembly GCF_051857515.1). Classification (NCBI taxonomy): domain Bacteria; kingdom Pseudomonadati; phylum Pseudomonadota; class Betaproteobacteria; order Burkholderiales; family Comamonadaceae; genus Hydrogenophaga; species Hydrogenophaga sedimenti. Next base: position 389,885 of record NZ_JBPZHA010000003.1, on the reverse strand, counting down.
AAACAGGCCCGAGTGATCGAGGCCCTGGAACTGGCCAAGCAGATCGGCTTCCCCGCATGGGTGGAAGTGTCGGCCGACAAGGCCGAAGGCGTCTTCAAGAAGACCCCTGACCGCGATGAATTCGGCGCCGAGATCAACGAATCTCTGATCGTCGAACTGTACTCGCGTTAATTTCGTTCCCGGTCGTCGTCGCCTCTGGCGCGGCCGGGCCATGCTCCGTCTGCCTTATCGGTGTAACGAGCCGAGGGAACTGAAGGAAGTTTGAATGCTGAACAATCTGCTCAAGCCCAAAACCATCAATGTCGAGCAACTCTCGACCAACCGCGCCAAGGTGACTCTGGAGCCTTTTGAACGCGGTTATGGGCACACCCTGGGCAATGCCCTGCGCCGTGTGCTGCTGTCGTCCATGGTCGGTCATGCGCCGACCGAGGTGACCATCGCTGGTGTGGTGCACGAGTACTCCTCCATCGACGGCGTCCAGGAAGACGTTGTCAACATGCTCCTGAACCTCAAGGGCGTGGTCTTCAAGCTGCACAACCGCGATGAAGTGACCCTGAGCCTGCGCAAGGATGGCGAAGGTGTGGTCACGGCCGCCGACATCCAGACGCCGCACGACGTTGAGATCGTCAACCCTGGTCACGCGATTGCCACGCTGTCTGCCGGTGCCAAGCTGGACATGCAGATCAAGGTCGAAAAGGGCCGTGGTTACGTGCCGGGCAGCCTGCGTCGCAACGACGACGCTTCGCGCTCGCTGGGTCGCATCGTTCTCGACGCCTCTTTCTCGCCGGTCAAGCGCGTGAGCTACACGGTCGAAAGCGCCCGCGTCGAGCAACGTACCGACCTGGACAAGCTGGTGCTGGAAATCGAAACCAACGGTTCGATCGGTCCGGAAGAAGCCGTGCGCGCCTCTGCCAAGATCCTGGTGGAACAGCTGGCGGTGTTCGCTCAGCTCGAAGGCGTGGAACTGTCGGCGTTCGACCAGCCCGCCCAGCGCAGCTCGCAGCAGTTCGACCCGATCCTGCTGCGCCCTGTGGACGAGCTCGAACTCACCGTGCGTTCGGCCAACTGCCTCAAGGCCGAAAACATCTATTACATCGGTGACCTGATCCAGCGCACCGAGAACGAGCTGCTCAAGACCCCCAACCTGGGTCGCAAGTCGCTCAACGAAATCAAGGAAGTGCTCGCTTCGCGCGGCCTGACCTTGGGCATGAAGCTCGAAAACTGGCCGCCGGCTGGTCTCGACAAACACTGATCCCGTCAATCAACGTCTGACGAACTCCCAGTACCTGATCCGGCTGGGGGCAAAACACTGAAAGGAAATCACCATGCGTCACGGACACGGACTTCGCAAACTCAACCGCACCAGCGAGCATCGCCAGGCGATGCTGCGCAACATGATGAACTCGCTGCTGACGCACGAAGTCATCAAGACCACCCTGCCCAAGGCCAAGGAACTGCGCCGCGTGGTCGAGCCCATGATCACCCTGGCCAAGGAAGCCACCGTGGCCAATCGCCGCCTGGCCTTCAACCGCCTGCGCGACCGCGATGTGGTCGTGAAGCTGTTCGACGAACTGGGCCCGCGTTTCAAGGCCCGTCCCGGTGGCTACACCCGCATCCTGAAGATGGGTTTCCGCGTGGGCGACAACGCACCGATGGCGCTGGTCGAACTGGTGGATCGTGCAGAAGATGCTGCACCGGCCGCCGATGACGCGAAAGCGTGATAGAATACAAGGCTTGACGCGGAGTGGAGCAGCCTGGTAGCTCGTTGGGCTCATAACCCAAAGGTCGCAAGTTCAAATCTTGCCTCCGCAACCAATCCGGAACTTGCCAGAGTTCCTCAAAAAAGCCCGCATCAGCGGGCTTTTTTTGTTTCTGGCCGCAATGATGTTGCGGGTCAGTCCGGCACCACCGCCGTGACCTCGATCTCCACTTTCGCCCGCGACTCCACCAGCCGGCTGACTTCCACGCAGGTCATGGCCGGGAAACACTTGCCCATCACCTCGCGGTAGACCGTGCCCAGCTCGCGCAGGCGCGTGTTGTACTCGTCGCGGTCGGTGATGTACCAGGTCATGCGCACCATGTGTTCCGGACCGGCTCCAGCACAGGCCAGCACGGCATGCACGTTCTGCAGCGCCTGTTTTGTCTGGGCGATGAAGTCGTCGGACTCGAACTGCTGCTCGCCGTTCCAGCCGATCTGGCCGCCAACGAAGACGAGGGTGCCTTTGGCGGCCACGCCATTGGCGTAGCCCTTGGGTGTGGCCCAGCCGGGCGGTTGCAGGAATTGCATGGGGTGTCTCTTTCGTGGAAAGTCAGGTGGCCGCGCCGGTGGCCATCTTGCGCAACGCAAAGCGCTGCAGCTTGCCGGTTTCGGTGCGGGGCAGGGCGCTGACGAAGCGCACTTCGCGCGGGTATTTGTAGGGTGCCAGCGTGTGCTTGACGTGGTCCTGCAGGGCCTTGACCTGGGCCGTGTCGGCGGGCTGACCGGGCTTGAGCACCACATAGGCCAGGATGACCATGCCGCGTTCCTCGTCGGGCTTGCCGACCACGCCGCATTCGGCCACCGCCGGGTGCTGAAGCAAGGCGGCCTCGACCTCCGGCCCGGCCACGTTGTAGCCCGCCGTGATGATCATGTCGTCGGTGCGGGCCTGGTAAATGAAGTAGCCGTCGTCGTCCTGCAGGAACGCGTCGCCGGGGAAGTTCCAGCCGGCTTGCACGTAGTTGGCCTGGCGCGCATCGTCGAGGTACTTGCAGCCGGTCGGGCCCTTGACGGCAAGGCGGCCCACCTGACCACGGGGCAGGTCGTGGCCCTGTTCGTCCACGATCTTCGCTTCGTAGCCGGGCACGACGCGTCCGATGGCGCCGCGCTTCACGTCCTCGGGCGCGGCCGAGATGAAGATGTGGAACATCTCGGTGGCGCCAATGCCGTCGAGCATTTCGAGGCCGCTCGCGTCCTTCCAGAGCTGGCGCGTGGCGTCGGGCAGACCTTCGCCCGCGCTCACGCTGGTGCGCAGCTGGCCGATGCCGTGCTGCTTCGCGAACGGCGCCATCTGGCGGTAGAAGGTGGGCGCGGTGTAGCAGATGGTGGCGCCGACCTGGCCGATGAGCCGGACCATGGCCTCGGGCGTGTAGGGGATGCTCGGGAAGTACACCGAGGCGCCCGCCCACATGGGAAACACCAGCAGGCCACCCAGTCCGAAGGTGAAGGCCAGGGGCGGAGAGCCCATGACGATGTCGTCGGGCGTGGCGCGCAGCACGTGGCGCGGCCAGGTCTCGCAGGCGGCGAACACGTCGCGGTGCGTGTGCACGGCGGCCTTCGGGCTGCCGGTGGTGCCGGAGGTGAAGGCCAGCAAGGCAATGTCGTCGGCGCTGGTCGGGCAGGGCGTGGCCTGGTCGCTCGCATGGCGGGCCAGGGCTTCGAGGGAATCGGTCAGCACCACCGCAGCGTCGCCGGTGTTGAACAGGCGCAGCGGCAGCGCCGCCGTCTCCGGGCTCTGCGCGAGGGCGGCCTTGAGTTCGTCCTGCAGCTTCACGTCGCACAGCGCGGCCGAGGGTTTTGCCTTGTCGAGAATGGCCTTGAGTTCGGTCGCGCGCAGCAGCGGCATGGTCGCCACCGCGATCAGGCCGCTCTGCACCACGGCCAGCCAGGCCAGCGCCATGGCCACCGAATTGCCGCCGCGCAGCAGCACGCGCTGGCCGGGTTGCAGGCCCATGCCGGCCAGCACGTTGGCGAAGCGGTTCACTTCGGCGCGGGCCTGGGCATAGCTCAGCGTGCGCTCGTCGCTGCGGAACAGCGGCCGGTCGGCGTGGCCGGCGGTGAAGGCGCGCTCGAACAGCGCCTGCACCACGTTGAGCTGCGCGGGGATCTGTTGCAGTTCGGGCAGGTCGTAACGCAGCTCGGGCCACTGGTGCGGTGGGGGTAGGCGGTCGTGGACGAAACGGTCGATCTGGGCAGAAGCAATGGGTTCCCCCCCGCCGCGCTGCGCGCGACCCCCTGCAGGGGGCGCAGCTGGCGGCCCGGCAAAGCCGGTTCCGCGGCTACCGCTGGAAGAAGGCACTTCTGTGTCTACGTTGCTGGGCATAGGGGTCTCCGGGTCAGGCCTTCAGGGCGTGTTTGCCTAGGATGAGCAGCTGCACTTCGCTGGCGCCCTCGTAGATGCGCAGCGAGCGGATGTCGCGGTAGAGGTGCTCGACCACGTTGCCCACCTGCACGCCACGGCCGCCGAACATCTGCAGCGCCATGTCGATGACCTTCTGCGCGTTCTCGGTCGCGGTGAGCTTGGCGCTGGCGGCGGCGGCCGTGTAGGCCGGTGTGCCGGCGCCACTGGTGGCACTGCGGTCGCGCATCCAGGCCGCGCGGTAGGTCAGCATCGCGGCGGCGTCGATGAGCGCGCCCATCTCGCCCAGCTTCGCCTGCGTGAGCTGGAAGTCGGCCAGGGTCTGGCCGAACATCTTGCGGCTCTTGGCGTGCGCCACTGCTTCGGCAAAGGCGCGGCGCGCCATGCCCAGTGCCGCCGCAGCGACCGAGGCGCGGAAGATGTCCAGCGTCTGCATGGCGAGCTTGAAGCCGCCGTTGACAGGGCCGACCAGCGCGTTCTGGCCCACGGCGCAGTCGCTGAACGTGAGCGTGGCCAGCGGGTGCGGCGCCATCACCTGGATGTGCGCGCTGCTGTCCAGGCCAGGTGCGTCGGCGTCGACGATGAAGGCGCTGATGCCGCGTGCGCCGGCGTCGGGCTCGGTCTTGGCGAAGGTGAGGTAGAAGTCGGCCATGCCGCCGTTGCTGATCCAGGTCTTCTGGCCGTTGAGTTGCCAGCCTGTGGGCGTCTGCGTGGCGCGCAGGGCCATGGCGGCGACGTCGGAGCCGGCCTCCGGCTCGCTCAGCGCGAAGGCGGCGATCTTCTCGCCCGAGGCCACCGCGGGCAGGTAACGCGAACGCTGCTCGGGTGTGCCGGCCAGCGTGATGGCGCCGCTGCCCAGGCCCTGCATGGCAAACGCAAAGTCGGCCAGCGGCGAGTGAAAGGCCAGGGTCTCGCGCAGGATCACCAGTGCGCGCGAGTCCAGTGCGGGCAGCGCGCCGCCGTGCGCTTCGGGCACGCAGTAGCGCAGCCAGCCGGCGGAGCCCAGGCGCTGCACCCAGTCGCGGCAGGCGGCGCGGTCGTCGGACTCGTCGACACGCTGTTCGCGCGCCCAGGCCACGAGACCATTGGCGAGCGCGCGGTGGGCGTCGTCGAAGAAGGGCAGTTCGAGGTGCGCAGTCGGCGCCAGCGCACCGTGTGGGTGGGAGTGTTCGAAGGCGACCATGTCAGGACTCTTGGCGTGACGGGTAGTTGATCCAGCACGCACCGCGGAACCGGCTTCGCCGGGCCGAAGGTGCGGTCCCCCCGGGGGGAAGACGCGAAGCGGCGCAGGGGGGATTCATGACTAATCTCCTTCGAACTGCGGGCGCTGCTTGGCCGCGAAGGCTTCGTAAGCGCGTCGGAAGTCCTGCGTCTGCATGCAGATGGCCTGCGCCTGGGCTTCGGCCTCGATCGCCTGGTCCAGCGCCATGGCCCACTCCTGGTGCAGCATGGTCTTGGTCATGCCGTGCGCGAACGTAGGCCCCTGCGCCAGTTGCGTCGCCAGCTTGTGTGCGGCGGGCAGCAGGGCGTCGCTCTCGTGCAGCGCGTTGAAGAAGCCCCAGGCGTGGCCTTCACTGGCGGTCATGGCGCGGCCGGTGAACAGCAGCTCGCTGGCGCGGCCCTGGCCGATCATGCGCGGCAGCAGGGCGCAGGCGCCCATGTCGGCACCGGCCAGGCCGACCCGGGTGAACAGGAAGGCGACGGTGGCGGCGGGCGTGCCCAGTCGCAGATCGGAAGCGAGCGCCATCATGGCGCCGGCCCCCGCGCACACGCCGTCCAGCGCCGCCACGATGGGCTGCGGGCAGGCGCGCATGGCGCTGACCAGCGCGCCGGTCATGCGGGTGAAGGCCAGCAGCTCGGGCATCGTCATCTTCGTGAGCGGGCCGATGATTTCGTGCACGTCGCCACCCGAGCAGAAGTTGCCGCCCGCGCCGGTGAGCACCACGGCCTTGATGTCGGTGGCGCGCTGCAGACCGAGGAACCAGTCGCGCAGTTCGGCGTAGGAGTCGAAGGTCAGCGGGTTCTTGCGCTCGGGCCGGTTGAGCGTGACGGTGGCGACACCGTCGGCCACGCTGAGCGCGAAGTGTTGCGGCGCGCGGTCGCCCACGGAGCTGTACTGGCCCCGCATCGGGTTGTGGTCGGGGATGGGGTGTTTCATTCGATCTCCATCTGGTGCTGTTTGACTTTGCCCAGCAGCTTGTGCAACTGGTCGAGCTCGCGCGGAGCGAGGCCTTCGAAGGCCTGCACGATCCACTGCTCGTGCTGCACGGCCATGCGCTCGAAACCACTGCGTCCTTCGGGCGTGAGGCGCACGAGGAAGGCGCGGCGGTCGCCCTCGACGCCCATGCGTTCGACCAGGCCTTCGGCCACCAGCTGGTCGGTGATGCCGGTGACGTTGCCGCCAGTGACCATGAGGCGCTGCGACAGCTCCTTCATCTTTAGGCCCTCGGGGTGGCGTTCGAGCTGGGCCATGAGGTCGAAGCGGGGCAGGGTGGTGTCGAACTGCTCGCGCAGGCCGGCGCGCACGCGCTTTTCGATCAGTTGCGAGCAGGCCAGCAGCCGCAGCCAGAGGCGCAGCTCCTGCGCGTGTTCGCTGTGGGCGCGTGCTTCGAGGTCGAGGGTGTCGGTGGGCATGTTCATTGGGTTTCCGCCGGATCGGTGGTGACGGTCGCGCCCTGCAGCGCCTGTTGCCGCGCGATCTCGCGGTAGAGCTGGTCGCGGCCGCTTTCGTAGGCGGGTGGCCATTGCACGGCGCGGGTCTGCAGCTTCGCGGCTTCGTGCAGGGTCCAGGCCGGGTCGGCCAGGTGCGGGCGGGCCACGGCGCAGAGGTCGGCACGGCCGGCGCCGATGATGCTGTTGGCGTGGTCGGCCTCGCTGATCGCGCCGACGGCCATGGTCAGGATGTCGACCTCGTTGCGGATGCGGTCGGCGAACGGGGTCTGGTACATGCGGCCGTAGACCGGTTTGGCCTGGCGCGTGGTCTGGCCCGAGGAGACGTCGATCACGTCGCAGCCCGCGGCCTTGAACAGGCGCGCGATGGCGACCGCGTCGTCGGGTGTGTTGCCGCCGGGCGCCCAGTCGTGCGCCGAGATGCGCACGCTCATGGGCTTGTCGGCGGGCCACACGGCGCGCATGGCGGCGAAGACTTCGAGCGGGTAGCGGCAGCGGTTTTCCAGCGAGCCGCCGTAGTCGTCGGTGCGCCGGTTGGTGAGCGGGCAGATGAAGGCCGAGAGCAGGTAGCCGTGGGCCGCATGCAGCTCCAGCCAGTCGAAACCGGCGGCGGCGGCGCGCTGCGTCGAGGCGACGAAGGCCGCGGTCATCGCGTCCATGTCGGCGCGTGTCATGGCGCGCGGCACCTGGTTCTGTTCGCCGTAGGGCACGGCACTGGCCGAGAGCAGCGGCCAGTTGCCTTGCGCGAGCGGCTCGTCGATGGCCTCCCAGCCGAGTTGCGTCGACCCCTTTGGGCCGCTGTGGCCGAGCTGCAGGCCGACCTTGGCGCTGCTCTGCTGGTGCGCGAAGTCCACGATGCGGGCGAGCGCGGCCTGCTGCGCGTCGTTCCACAGGCCGGGGCATCCCGGGGTGATGCGGCCTTCTGGCGTCGGGCTGGTCATCTCCACCATCACCAGCGCTGCGCCGCCGACGGCGCGTGCACCGAGGTGCATCAGGTGCCAGTCGCCGATCACGCCGTCGGTGGCCTTGTACTGCGCCATGGGCGAGACGACGATGCGGTTCTTCAGCTCGGTGCCGCGGACCTTGAGCGGCAGCAGCATGGGTGGGGTGGGGTGCTTCTTCGGCGCACTGCCGGTTGCGGCCCTGGACTCCAGCCAGCTCTCATAGCCTTCCAGCCACTGTGGATCGCGCAGGCGCAGGTTCTCGTGGCTGATGCGCTGGCTGCGCGTGAGCAGCGAGTAGGCGAACTGCGGGATCTCCAGGCCGGTGTAGCGGTCCACGTGCTCGAACCACTCGGTGGAGTTGCGCGCGGCGTTCTGGATCTTGAGCACCTCGACGCTGCGGCGCGCTTCGTAGCCCTGCAGCACCGTGGCCATGTCGGCGCCCGCGTTGTTCGTGAACTCGTCGGCCAGGTCGATCGCGTCTTCCAGCGCCAGCTTGGTGCCGCTACCGATGGAGAAGTGCGCGGTGTGCGCGGCGTCGCCCATGAGCACGATGGGCGTCTGCTTGCCCGCAATGTCCTGCCAGTGCACCCAGGTGTTGCAGATCACGCGCGGGAAACGGATCCAGTTGGCCGAGCCGCGCAGGTGCTTCGCATTGCTGATCAGGGCGTTGCCGTCGAGGTACTTCGCGAACAGCTTTTCGCAAAAGGCCACGCCGTCTTCCTGGCTCATGTCTTCGAGGCCGTGCGCCTTCCACACCGGTTCGGGCGTCTCGACGATGAAGGTCGAGGTCTCGCCATCGAACTGGTAGGCGTGGGCCTGGAACCAGCCGTGCTCGGTCTGTTCGAAGGCGAAGGTGAAGGCGTCAAACGTCTTCTTTGTGCCCAGCCAGACGAAGCGGCACAGGCGGGTGTCGATGTCGGGCTGGAAGGTGCTCTCGTAGCGCGTGCGGATGCGGCTGTTGAGGCCGTCGCTGGCGATCACCAGGTCGGCGTTGTACTGCTGCGCCAGCGCCTGGTCGTCGGTCACGTCGGTCTCGAACACCAGATCCACGCCGAGGGCCTGGCAGCGTTCCTGCAGGATGTTGAGCAGGCGCTTGCGGCCGATGCCGATGAAACCGTGGCCGCCGGAGCGCACGCTGGCGCCCTTGTAGAACACCTCGATGTCGTCCCAGTGGTTGAAGGCGTCCTGCATCGCCTGCGCGGTCTCGGGGTCGGCGCGGCGCAGGTTCTGCAGCGTCTGGTCGGAGAACACCACGCCCCAGCCGAAGGTGTCAAACGGCCGGTTGCGCTCGACCACCGTCACCTGCAGGTGCGGGAAGCGGCGTTTCATGAGCAGGCCGAAATAGAGGCCCGCCGGGCCGCCACCGATGCACAGGATGCGCTGCAGCGCCAGAGTTGAAGTGTTCATGCTTGATTAGTTTAAGCCTGAACTAAATGCGGCCAACCGGGTAAACCCGTACCGGGTGGGTGCATGCGCTGTCCCCGGGCCGCTCAAGGTGCAAGAATGCCTTCCATTCATCCAAGGAGGCCCCATGTCCCTGTACCGATTCAAATCCCGCGAAACCGCCGATCTGGTCATGCTCGCACCCAGCGGCAAACGCATCCTGGAAATCCTGGGCAAGGACCCGGCACATGCGGGTGTCATCCGCCACCAGGAGATGGCCGGCGCCATCGAGGCCCTGAACGCGGCCGTGAAGGCCGAAGAGATGGCGCAGCAGAGGATGAAGGACGAAGCGGCGGCCAACGGCGACCCGGTGCCACAGTTCGATGCGATCAGCCTGCGCATGCGCAGCGCGCCGTTCATCGAGATGCTGCAGCGCAGCCTCAAGGCCGAGGTCGAGGTGGTCTGGGGCGTCTGAGGCGGCACGACAAAAAAAAGGCCCGCGCAAGCGGGCCTTTTTCATGGCGGAAGGTGGTGGCGCTCAGTCGGCGAATTCGCCGGCGGCGTCGATCGCGGCCTTGAGCTTGGTGATTTCACCGGCGACGAAGGCCTTGTGGCCGGCGGGCGTGACGCGCTTGTCGTTGGGGGCGGCCACCAGGGCGCCCAGGTCGGCCTGGCGCTTGATGAAATCGGGGTCCTTCAGGGCGACCATCAGGGCGTCATTGACCTTCTTCAGGACGTCGGCGGGCGTGCCCTTGGGGGCGTACAGACCGTGCCAGATGGTCAGGTTGAAGCCCTTGAGGCCCAGGCCATCCAGCGTCGGCAGGTCGCTCAGCTGCTTGTTGCCGGTCAGCGGCTTGGCGGTCGTGACGGCGTAGCCGCGCACGCGGCCCGACTCGATCTGCGAGGCGGTGTTGGTGGTTTGGTCGCACATCATGTCCACCTGGCCGCCGATCAGGTCGTTCATCGCGGGGCCGGTGCCCTTGTAGGCGATGGTCGTCAGCGGCTTGGGCAGCCTCATGGCCGACTGCCACATCAGCGAGCACAGGTGCGAGGCGGAGCCCAGGCCGGCGTGCGCCAGGTTGACCTTGTCGGCGTTGGTGCGGACGTAGTTCTCGAAGTCGCGGTAGCGGCGGTTCTGCGACAGCTTGTTGGAGCCGACGATGGTCATGGGCACGTCGTTGATGATGCCCAGGAACTCGAAATCGTCCAGCGGTTTGAAGGTCTGCTTGCGGTAGAGGCTGGTGGTGGCCGCCATGCCGATGTGCCAGACCAGCAGCGTGTAGCCGTCCGGTGCGGCGCGCGCGACCTTGGCGGCACCGATCGTGCCGCCGGCGCCGGCCGCGTTGTCGACCACGATGTTGGCGCCGCCCAGGGGCTTGCGCATGGCTTCGGCCAGCTGGCGGGCCACCAGGTCGGTGGGGCCGCCAGCGGCAAACGGCACGACCAGGGTGATCGGTTTGCTGGGGTAGGCCTGGGCAAAGGCGCCGACGGAGACGGCGGCGGTCACGGCAAAAGCCAGAATCTTTTTCATGCGGGGGCTCCTTGGGGATGTTCAGCGCCGCATGGTAGCCCCCGCCGGCGGTGCCGAAATGGCGGAAATTACTTAGCGGCGACCACGGGGAAACCCTGCGTTTTCCGGAGCTTTCGCCGAACTTACTTGTAGCTGCGGGCGTCTTCGATCACTTTGCCGTCGTTGGGCAGGCTGCCGGGACGCACCACCTGCACCTGTCCGCGCAGCTTGGTGATGTCGCGCATGGCTTCCTCGATGCGCTCGCGCAGCCCGTCGGCCACCTCGGTCGCCTCGACCTGCAGGCACATGCTGTCGTTGGCCATCTCGCCGCTGACGACCAGGCGCGCACGCTGCACTTCGGGGAAGCGCCGGGTGATCTCGGCCACCTGCGAGGGGTGGACGAACATGCCCTTGATCTTGGTGGTCTGGTCGGCGCGGCCCATCCAGCCCTTGATGCGCGGCGCGGTGCGACCGGTCGGACACTGGCCGGGCAGGATGGCGGAGAGATCGCCGGTGCCGAAGCGGATCAGCGGGTAGGCGCTGTTGAGCGTGGTCACGACCAGTTCGCCGACTTCGCCGTCGTCCACCGGCGTGCCGGTGCCGGGGCGCACGATCTCCACGATCACGCCTTCGTCCAGAACCAGGCCTTCGCGGGACGCGGTCTCGTAGGCCACCAGACCCAGGTCGGCGGTGGCGTAGGTCTGGTAGACGTCGACGCCGTGCTCCTTGAACCAGGCCGTCAGGCTGGGCGGGCAGGCTTCGCCGCCGACCGAGGCCTTGGTCAGGCTGGGCAGCGCGATGCCGGCTTCGGCCGCCTTCTCCAGCAGGATGCGCAGGAAGCTGGGCGTGCCGGTGTAGGCGTCGGGTTTGAGGTCGACCATCGCTTCGAGCTGCTGCTCGGTCTGGCCGACGCCGCCCGGGAACACCGTGCAGCCCACCGCGTGCGCGCCCGATTCGAGAATGAAGGCGCCCGGGGTCATGTGGTAGCTGAAGCTGTTGTGCACCAGCTCGCCGGCGCGGAACCCCGCCGCGAACAAGGCACGGCCCGCACGCCAGTAATCCTTGCTGGCACCCTCGGGCTCGTAGATCGGGCCGGGGCTGGCGAAGATGCGCGACATCGCCGGGCCGCGCACCAGGGCCGAGAAGCCGCCGAAGGCATCGTGCTGGCGCTTGGCCTTCTGTCGCTCCAGCAGTTCGCTCTTGCGCGTCACCGGGATGCGCGTGAGGGCGGCGCGGCTGTCGATGCCGGCCACATCGATGTCGCGCAGGATGTCGGCAAACGCCGCGCTGTTCTGTTTCGCGTGCGCCAGCTGACCCGGCAGTGCGGCCATCTGAGCCGCTTCACGCTCGGCAGGGGATCGGGTTTCCAGGGCGTCGAAGTGTTCGGTCATGTCGAAAACCAGAGGTGTTTGAGTGAGATGTCTTCAACCAAGGGCGCCGCGGAACCGGCTTTGCCGGGCCGCCAGCGCCGCCCCCTTGAGGGGGTGACGCCGAAGGCGGCGCGGGGGTGGGCCACAAGCGCGGAAAAAGCGGCTTGCTCAGGCAAGCCACCTTTTCCGGCGCTTGTAGCTCTTCACGTCCTTGAAGCTCTTGCGCTCGCCGCCACCCATGCCGAGGTAGAACTCCTTGACGTCCTCGTTGTTGCGCAGGTCGCTGGCGGCGCCGTCCATCACGATGCGGCCGCTTTCCATGATGTAGCCGTAGTCGGCGTACTTCAGGGCCATGTTGGTGTTCTGCTCGGCGATCAGGAAGGTGACCTTTTCCTTGGTGTTGAGGTCCTTCACGATCTCGAACACCTCTTCCACGATCTGCGGCGCCAGGCCCATCGAGGGCTCGTCCAGCAGCACCACGCTGGGGTTGGCCATCAGCGCGCGGCCGATGGCGCACATCTGCTGCTCGCCGCCCGAGGTGTAGGCCGCCTGCGAGGTGCGGCGCGTCTTCAGGCGCGGGAAGTAGTTGTAGACCTTCTCCAGGTTGCGCGCGACCTCGGCCTTGTCCGTGCGCGTGTAGGAGCCGGTCATCAGGTTGTCTTCGATCGACAGGTGGGCGAAGCAGTGCCGGCCTTCCATCACCTGCACCACGCCCTTCTGCACCAGGTCGGCGGGCGAGAGGTTTTCGATGCGTTCGCCGCGCAGCTCGATGCTGCCCTTGGTGACCTCGCCACGCTCACCCTTGAGCAGGTTGGAGATGGCACGCAGCGTGGTCGTCTTGCCCGCGCCGTTGCCGCCCAGGATGGCCGCGATCTTGCCTTCGGGCACGTTCAGCGACACGCCCTTGAGCACGAGGATCACGTGGTTGTAGATGACCTCGATGCCGTTGACGTTGAGAACGATGTTGGGTGTGGTGCTCATGGTGTTTCCTCGTGGACCATTCACAAGACCCGCAAGCAGGTCTTGTGAATGGCGGCTGGAGTCAGCCGCCAAGGCCCGCCAACACAGCGGCGACCGCTTCAAGGGACACCGCGGAACCGGCTCTGCCGGGCCGCAGGTGTCGCCCCCTTGAGGGGGTCGCGCGTAGCGCGGCGGGAGTGGGCTTAGCTCTGGCAGTCGGCGCCAGCGCGGCGCGTCAGCTTCTTCTCGGCCGCGTACTTGTCGGCAGCCGTTTTCACCAGCGGCTTGAGGATCTGCTCGTCGGCCTGCAGCCAGTCGCTGCTGAACTGCCACTTGCTGCCGTCCCAGGTGTGCATGCGGGCCCAGTTGGCGCCCATGTGGTCCTGGCAGCTGGTGGAGACCGGGCGCATCACGCCCTTGAAGCCCAGCGCATCCAGCTTGGGTTGCGTCAGGTTCAGGTTCTCGTAACCCCAGCGGGCCTGCTCACCGGTCACGACCTTGCCCTTGGCAAAGCGTTCCTGGGCAGCGCGCACGCCTTCGACGGCGAACATGGCGCTCATCAGGCCGCGCATGTACAGCACGTCGCCGACTTCTTCCTTCGGTCCGGTGCCCTGGCCCTTGTCGTGCAGCTTGGCCAGGATTTCCTTGACCACGTCGGCGTTCTTTTCGGTGCCGTGCTGCATGGTGACGGCGTTGTAGCCCTTGGCGCCCGCGCCGACGTCCTTGACGTCCGGCTCGGCACCGGCCCACCACACGCCGTACATCTTCTCGCGCGGGTAGCCGGTGGCCTGGGCTTCCTTCAGTGCGGTGGAGTTCATCACGCCCCAGCCCCACAGCACGACGTAGTCGGGCTTGGTCTGGCGCACCTGCAGCCAGGTGGCTTTCTGCTCCACGCCAGGCGCGGTCACGGGCAGCATGCTCAGCTGGAAGCCCAACTGTGCGGCGCGTTCCTGCAGCAGGGGAATCGGCTCCTTGCCGAACGGGCTGTCGTGGTAGACCAGCGCGATCTTCTTGCCCTTGAGGTTGGCCAGTCCGCCTTCCTTCTTGCCGATCTGCTGGATGATCGCGTCGGCGGCCACGAAGTAGGTGCCGGCGATCGGGAAGTTCCACTTGAACACGCCGCCATCGGCCGATTCGCTGCGGCCATAGCCGGCGGTGATCAGCGGGATCTTGTCGACCGGGGCTTTTTCGGTCAGTGCGAAGGTGGCGCCGGTGGACAGCGGCTGGAACACGGTCGCGCCCTTGCCCTTGAGGCGCTCGTAGCACTCGACGCTCTTGTCGGTGGCATAGCCGGTCTCGCATTCTTCAAACGTGATCTTCACGCCGTTGATGCCGCCGCGCAGGTTGACCAGCTTGAGGTAGTCGACATAGCCGTTGGCCCATGGCACGCCGTTGGGAGCGTAGGCACCGGTGCGGTACACCAGCACGGGGAAGAACTGCTCCTTGGCCTGAGCCATGGCAGACGTCGACACCAGGGCGCCGGAAAGCGCCGCACAGGCCATCGACACGGAGAGAACCAGGTTACGTACTTTCATCGCTTTGTCTCCTTAAGGACAGGTCAGGCACACACAGAAAAGGGAATCAATGGGGGAAAGGCCACAGGCGGAGCTTTTGCTTCGCAATGCTCCAGAGCTTGGCCAGGCCGTGGGGTTCCACGATCAGGAACCAGACGATCAGCGCGCCGAACACCATGAAGGTCATGTGGGCGGCGGCGGCGGTCGACAGGCCGACCAGCAGGCTGATGCGCTCGATGAAGATCGGCAGCAGCACGATGAAGGCCGCGCCGAAGAAGCTGCCCATGATCGAACCCATGCCGCCGATGATCACCATGAACAGCAGCTGGAACGAGCGGTCGATCGAGAAGGCGGCCGGCTCCCACGAACCCAGGTGCACGAAGCCCCAGAGCGCGCCGGCCACGCCGACGATGAAGGAGCTGACGGCGAACGCGCTGAGCTTGGCGTACATCGGCCGGATGCCGATCACGGCGGCGGCGACGTCCATGTCGCGGATCGCCATCCACTCGCGGCCGATCGCCGAGCGCACCAGGTTCTTGGCCAGCAGTGCGAACACCACCAGGAAGGCCAGGCAGAACAGGTACTTCTCCATCGGGGTGTCGATGGTCCAGCCCATCACCGACAGGCCGGACACCGAGACCGAGCCCGAGGCGTTGTTGTTGGTGAACCAGCCCACGCGCAGGAAGGCCCAGTCGCAGAAGAACTGCGCCGCCAGCGTCGCCACCGCGAGATAGAGGCCTTTCACGCGCAGGCTGGGGATGCCGAAGAAGATCCCGACCAGGGTGGCGAAGAAGCCGCCCGAGAGCAGGGCCAGCACCAGGGGCATGCCGTCGATGCGGATGTAGGTGTTGTAGGCCATGTAGGCCCCGACCGCCATGAAGGCGCCCGAGCCCAGCGAGATCTGGCCGCAGTAGCCGACCAGGATGTTCACGCCCAGCGCGGCCAGCGACAGGATCAGGAAGGGGATCAGGATGGCGCGGTAGAGGTATTCGTCGACCAGGAAGGGCACGCCGATGAAGGCGAAGGCGATCAGGGCGAGGATGGCCCAGCGGTCCTGCGCGATCGGGAAGATCTGCTGGTCGGTGCGGTAGGAGGTCTTGAACTGGCCGTTTTCGCGATAGAACATGTTCTTGTCTCCTTACACGCGATCGATGATCTTCTCGCCGAACAGACCCTGAGGCCGGAACAGCAGGAACACGAGCGCCAGCACATACGCAAACCAGATCTCGATGCCGCCGCCGACCATGGGGCCGAGGTAGACCTCGGAGAGCTTCTCGCCCACGCCGATGATCAGGCCGCCGATGATGGCGCCGGGCACCGAGGTCAGGCCGCCCAGGATGATCACGGGCAGCGCACGCAGCGCCACCGTGGTCAGCGAGAACTGCACGCCCAGCTTGGAGCCCCAGATCATTCCGGCCACCAGCGCGGTGATGCCGGCCACGCACCAGACGATGACCCAGATGCGGTTGAGCGGGATGCCGATGGACTGTGCGGCCTGGTGGTCGTCGGCCACGGCGCGCAGCGCACGGCCGGTGCTGGTCTTCTGGAAGAACAGCGAGAGCGAGGCCACCAGCGCGGCGGCGACCACGGCGGCGATCACGTCTTCCTGGTTCACCAGCACGCCGCCTTCGAACACGCTCTCGAACAGGAAGATCGGGTCCTTGGGCATGCCGATGTCGATCTTGTAGATGTCGCTGCCGAAGATGGTCTGGCCCAGGCCGTCCAGGAAGTAGGTGATGCCCAGCGTGGCCATCAGCAGCGTCACGCCTTCCTGGTTCACCAGATGGCGCAGCACCAGCCGCTCGATCAGCCAGGCGAGCACGAACATGCAGGCGCCCGCCGCCACGAAGGCCAGCACGTTGCCCAGCCATTTGCTCTCGATGCCCAGCCAGTGCGGGATCCACTCGGAGAATCGCGCCATCGCCAGCGCGGCGAACAGCACCATCGCGCCCTGCGCGAAGTTGAAGACGCCCGAGGCCTTGAAGATCAGCACGAAGCCCAGCGCGACCAGCGAATAGAGCATGCCTGCCATCAGGCCGCCCAACAGTGTTTCCAGAAATGGTCCCATGTCTTTTCCTCAGTGGCTCGTACCGAGGTACGCGCTGATGACTTCTTCGTTGGTGCGCACTTCTTCGGGCGTGCCGTCGCCGATCTTCTTGCCGTAGTCGAGCACCACCACGCGGTCGGAGATGTCCATCACCACGCCCATGTCGTGCTCGATCAGCACGATGGTGGTGCCGAACTCGTCGTTCACGTCGAGGATGAAGCGGCTCATGTCCTGCTTCTCTTCCAGGTTCATGCCGGCCATGGGTTCGTCCAGCAGCAGCACCTGCGGCTCCATCGCCAGCGCGCGGCCGAGGTCGACGCGCTTTTGCAGGCCGTAGGGCAGCTGGCCCACGGGGGTCTTGCGGAAGGCCTGGATTTCGAGGAAGTCGATGATGTGCTCGACGAACTCGCGGTGCTTCTCTTCTTCCTTCTGCGCCGGGCCGATGCGCAGCGCCTGCAGGAACAGGTTGCTCTTCATGCGCAGGTTGCGGCCGGTCATGATGTTGTCGATCACGCTCATGCCCTTGAACAGCGCCAGGTTCTGGAAGGTGCGCGCGATGCCCATCTCGGCCACCTGCCGGCTGTTCATGTGCCGGAAGTGCTGTCCGCGGAAGGTGATCTGGCCTTCCTGCGGCTGGTAGACGCCGTTGATGCAGTTGAGCATCGAGCTCTTGCCGGCGCCGTTGGGGCCGATGATGGCGCGGATCTCGTGTTCCTTGACGTTGAACGAGATGTCGGTCAGCGCCTTGACGCCACCGAAGCGCAGGCTGATGTTCTGGACGTCGAGGATGACGTCGCCAATCTTTTTGGTCATGCTGCGGCTTTCACGGGAGCGAAGGTCTTGGCGTCGCGGACCTGCAGCGTGGCGCTCACGCTGCCGGTGCGGCCGTCTTCGAACTTGACCTGGGTTTCGATGTACTGCTCGGTCTTGCCGCCGTACAGCGCGTCGATCAGGGCGTTGTACTTCTCGGCGATGAAGCCGCGGCGGACCTTGTTGGTGCGCGTGAGTTCGCCGTCGTCGGCATCCAGCTCCTTGTGCAGCACCAGGAAGCGGCTGATCTGGCTGCCGGCCAGCAGCTCGTCGCGGCTGAGGTCGGCGTTGACCTTCTCCACGCATTCGCGGATCAGCTCGTACACCTCGGGCTTCTGCGCCAGGTCGGTGTAGCCGGCATAGGGCAGGTTGCGGCGCTCGGCCCAGTTGCCCACGGCCTCGAAGTCGATGTTGACCATCACGCAGACCTTCTCGCGCTGGTCGCCGTAGGCCACGGCTTCCTTGATGTGCGAGAAGAACTTGAGCTTGTTCTCGACGTACTTGGGCGCGAACATCGCGTTGTCGAAGGCGCCGCCCCGGATGCGGCCCACGTCCTTGACGCGGTCGATGATCTTCAGGTGGCCCGAGGCGTCGATGAAGCCGGCGTCGCTGGTGTGGTACCAGCCGTCGGCGGTCAGCACCTCGGCCGTGGCGGCCGGGTTCTTGTAGTACTCCTTGAGCAGGCCGGGCGACTTCACCAGGATCTCGCCGGTGTCGCTGAGCTTGATCTCGACACCTTCGCAGGGCACGCCCACGGTGTCGGCGCGCGCTTCGTGGTCGGGCTGCAGGCAGACGAACACGGCGGTCTCGGTCGAGCCGTAGAGCTGCTTGAGGTTGATGCCGATCGAGCGGTAGAAGCTGAACAGGTCGGGGCCGATGGCCTCGCCCGCGGTGTAGGCCACGCGCACCCGGCTCATGCCCAGGCTGTTGCGCAGCGGGCCGTAGACGAAGAAGTTGCCCAGCGCGTACTTGAGGTTGTCGAGCAGGCCGACCGACTTGCCGTCCATCTTCGCGGGGCCGACGCGGCGCGCCACGTCCATGAAGGCGTGGAACATCTTGCGCTTGATCGCGCCCGCGTCTTCCATGCGGATCATCACGGTGGTCAGCAGGCCTTCGAACACCCGGGGTGGTGCGAAGTAGTAGGTCGGGCCGACTTCCTTGAGGTCGATGGTGACCGTGGCGCCCGACTCGGGGCAGTTCACCACGTAGCCGGCCACCAGCCACTGCGCGTAGCTGAAGATGTTCTGGCCGATCCAGGCGGGCGGCAGGTAGGCCAGCACCTCGTCCTTCTCGGTCAGCTTGTCGAAGCGCGCGCCGACGGCGGCGCGGTCGATCAGGGTGGCGTGCGTGTGCACCACGCCCTTGGGGTTGCCGGTGGTGCCGGAGGTGAAGAACATCGCCGCCACGTCGGCCGGCTGGGCCTTTTCGATCTCTTCCCGGAAGAAGCCCGGGTGGGCCTTGGCGAAGGCCTGGCCGCCGCCCACCAGCTCTTCCAGACCGCCCAGGCCGGGCTGGTCGTAGTTGCGCAGGCCGCGCGGGTCGTCGTAATAGATGTGCTGCAGCTGCGGGCAGCGGTCCTGGATCTCCAGCATCTTGTCGACCTGTTCCTGGTCTTCCACCACCGCGAAGCGCACCTCGGCGTTGTTGATGGGGAACACGCATTCGGCGCCGACCGCGTCCTGGTAGAGGGGAATCGGGATCGCGCCCAGCGACTGGGCGGCCAGCATGGTGGCGTACAGGCGGGGGCGGTTGGCGCCGATCACCACCATGTGTTCACCGCGCTGCAGGCCGGCCTGGTGCAGGCCGCAGGCGATGGCCTCGACCAGCTGGGCCATGGCCGACCAGCTGGTGGTCTGCCAGATGCCGTATTCCTTCTCACGCATGGCCGGCCCGGTCGGGCGCCGGGTGGCGTGGTCCAGCAGAAGCCGGGGGAAGGTCGTTTGCATGGGCTTGTCTCCTGAAGCGCCGCAGCCCCTGGGGGCCATGAAGGTGCTGTTCGATGGAATGCGATGGGCGGATCGTAGGCAGATGTTTGACGTCATGTTGTCGGTGCGACGACAATTGAGGGGTCATCCCTGCTAGGACTTTCCCTAGGGAAGTCCTGTCATACAGTTCCGGGGCGGACACGCGGCGGCTCAAGAAGCCGTCTGTGCTGTCGAACCTGTGGGTGCATCGCCGGGACGCAAGGATGGGCGCACCTTTTCCACAGGGCGCAGGCCGCTCACGTGGCGCCAACGGTCCAGGGGGCAAAAGAACACCAAACACCGCCACCCATGCTTTTTCTCCTTTCCCTGCTGCTGATGGTCTGGGTCTCGCTGCGCTGGGCCTCACACCTGATGAGCTCGCCGGCCGACCGTTTCTGGGTCTTTGTGGCCGTCCTGATGCTGCAGGTTGGTGGCATCACTAGCCTGACCTCCCTGGTCCACCAGCTGACCCCGACGGGGTGGTTGCTGGTGCAGGGGCTGATGGGTGCTCTGACCCTATCGTTCACGGGGGGCTGGCGCGGGCACGCGCTGCAGGGTGTCGGGCAGTCCGGGCGCCGGCTGCGCTCGGGGCTGGCCGCGTTGGTCGGTGGGCTTTCGGGGTGGGGTCGCCTGCTGCTGTGCGTCGTCGGCGCGGTTGTCCTGCTGGCGACGGTGAGGCAGGGAATGGCGCCGCTGCGGAACTCGGACGACTGGCTCTACCACGCCACCCGGGTCATTCACTGGGTCCAGAACCGCAGCGCGTTCCCCTACGACGCGCACATCTTCCAGCAGAACATCGTGCCGTTCGGCAGCGAACTGTTTTTCCTGTGGCCGGTGCTGCTGACCAAGTCGGAGCTGGCCGGCCGCCTGGTCTTCGGGATGGCGTTGCCGCTGGTGGCCGTGGGGCAGTACCTGCTCCTGCGGGCGCTCCGGTTGGGGCAGACCGCGGCCCTGGCGGGGGTGCTGGTCCTGGTCTCGACGCCGCTGGTGCTCGCTAGCACGACGGGCCTCAAGCCGGAAATCTGGGCGATCCTGAGCCTGCTCGGTCTCGCCCACTGGGCGCTGACGGTAGGCGCTGCGCCGGGACCGGTCCGGTGTTTCTTTCTGGGCGTGTTCGCTGTGCTGTGCATCAATGTCCGGTCGTTCCCGGTGGTGCTGCTGCCCAGCCTGGTGCTGATCGTGTGGTGGGCATCCGGCGAGCTGTCGCGCGCCCGGCGGCTGAAGTTCCTGGCGACGGGAGGACTGTGCGCAGGCCTGCTGAGCGCGCTGCTGATCCCGCTGGTCTTCAACACCATCAACCACGGCCATCCGATGGGGCCCGAGCTGGCGCAGCAAGGGGTGAAGGCGAAGATCGAACCACAGGTCATGTACACGCATGCGGTGCGCTTTGCCTTCCAGTCGCTGGAGTTGCCGGTGGTGCCGGTTTCCGAGAAGGGGCGCACCGGCTTCAGCCGGGTGGCCAACCAGGCGATCGATGCCCTGGGGGCCGGCCGGCCCCTGGACGGGGAAGCGAATGGCTTCTGGCCGGGCCGGTTCGTCTACGCACTGCCGGGATACGCCGCCCGGTACTCGCTGTGGGGCCTGTTCTGGTTGCCGGTGTTGCTGGTGGCACTGGTGCACGTGGCGCGCAACCTGGTGTCGACATGGCCCCGCGTCCGGCTGACCGATGCCTCGGTGCTGGCGCTGCTGGCCATTCCTCTGTGGGGGGCGATCCTGTTCGGGGCGCGCTGGATGGTCCATTCCGACGTGCCCGGTCGGTTTCTGGTGGGTGCCTATGCGCTGACCCTGACCCTGGGGATCACGGTGCTGCTTCCGCACCTGTCGGGCCGCCGCGTTGCCGGGGCACTGGCGGCGGCGGCGGTCGCCTACGCCGCGTTCCAGCCGGTCCGTTCGCTGGTCCAGGAGGTGTTGCAGCAGGCCACGCCCGGGGCGGCGCCCGGCGTGGTGCTCGACGAGCCGTTCAGCGAGGTGACCAGATCGGTGCTGCCCGCCGGGTCCCGCGTGCTGCTCATCGGCGACAAGGACACGCGCGAATACCCGCTCTTTGCGCCGGACGCGCACTACGCCAATGTGGTGATCCCGTGGGGCACCGGTGGCTTCGATCCGGTCCGGATGCGGCGGCTCATGGACACGGAGCGGGTGACCCATGTGTTGATCCACAACGATCAGCAGGCGAGATACCGCTGGTTGTCGACCGAAGAAGTTCGCCTGTTCGCGCAGTGGCTCGGGGCGGAGACCGGCCTGCGGGAGATTCCGCTGCGTTCGCCCGGCCTGCGGCTGTACGAGGTGAAGGCGGCTGCGAAGCCGAACGAGACGCCGTTCGGCGTCGCGCAAGGGCCTTCGGCCGCGCCACTGGTCGCCATCGCGCCCCCGCTCCGGGGCCAGGTGGGCCTCGATCCGGCCATGTGGCTGACACCGTGGCCGATCGAAGACCAGGGCGGCAGCGAACGCGGATTCCTGTGGCTGGGCCAGGGCTATGCCGAGGGGCTGGAGTTCGCCCTCTGGTCGCGGCAGGAGCGCGACGTGGAGCTGCGGTTCGATGTGCTGCCCGGCCCCGGTCTGACCACCCCTGACCGGCGGATCCTGTTGCTGCACGACGATGTGCCGGCGAGAGGCGTCCGTGCGTTCCGCGGCGCGGCCTCGGTCGCCGTGCGCACCCGTCTGCATGCCGGGCGCAACCTGCTGAGCCTGATGGCGCTGGACATCGCCACCGTCAACCCATTGCCCAATGGCGATGCCCGCAACCTGGTCGTCGGCCTGAACGGCGTTCGCGTCGAACCGGCGCCGCCCGGTCCCGCCGACGGGCGCGAGCACCGCGGGTCGGACGAGGCGCTGGCGTCGAGTGCACAGCTGGCCGTCGGGCTGATCCACCGGCGGCAGCAGGCCGACGGCTACTGGTTCACCTCGCACACCGCCGGGACGCACTTCGAAGGGCCCGGACGGGAGATGAACACCTACGTCACCGCCCTGATGGTCGATCTGCTCGGGTCCGGGTCGGCGGCGCTGGCGGGCAGCCTGGAGCGGGCCCGCCACCACCTGCGCAGCCAGATCGAGTCCGGTGGCCTGGTCCGGTACCACGGCAAACCCGGCGGGCGTGCCAACACCGAAAACAGCATGTGCACCATCACGCCCGACACCGACGACACCGCGCTGGTGTGGCGCCTGGCGCCCGGCGATGGGTCGTTGCGACCGGCCGCGCTGGAGACGCTGCGGCGCTACCGCACCGGCGAAGGCCTGTACCAGACCTGGCTGGCGCAACCTGGTCACACCCAGTGCCTCAACCCCGGTTCCGATCCGAATCCTCCCGATGTCGCCATCCAGATGCACTTGCTGATGTGGCTTGCGCAGGTCGATCCGCCCGAAGCCCGGTCGCTCTGCAACGCGCTGCGCAAGTCCGTCGGCGAGGAACGCCTGTGGGTGTACTACCGCCGGGCGCCACTTGTCCCGGTGCTGCGACAACCCGACATGAAGGCCGCCGGCTGCGAACTGCCGCTGCCGGCGGCGCGGACTCAGACCGACATTGCCGGGCAGCAGATCTGGCTGGATGCTGTTCGCATGTTGGTGCAGCTGGAAGAAGGCAATGGACCCGCCAGGAGTGAGGTGCTTCAGTTGTTGCAGGAGTTGTCGAAAGACCGGTTCACACCGGTGCGCCAGAACCCTCCCATGCTCTACCACAACGACCTCTCCGCCTCGGTGTCCCGTTACTACTGGTCGGAAGACGTGGGGTACGCGATCTGGCAGCGCCTGTACCAGCTTGGCGTGGAGGTGCGGCCATGATGCTGGAGCGACCCCATGGTGCGCGATGGGCATTGCGGCTGCTGTCGTGCATCCGTTACGACGAAGTTCTGGTGCTGCAGGGGGCGCCCCTGCTCGGCGCGGTATTCGGCATGGGGCCAATGACGGGCGACAGCCTGTGGCTATTGACCTGGCTGACGGTCGGCAACGCCTTGCTGGTGGCCCACGTGTTTCTGCTCAACGACTGGGCCGGCGTGCATCAGGACCTGCTCGATCCGGCGCGGTCCTCCGGCGTGTTTCTCAAGCGGGGTGTCCAGAGCCATGAGATCGGTGTGCTGACCATGGTCACCTTGCTGCTGGGCCTTGCGACGTTTGCGCAGCTGGGGCCGACGACCCTGTCGCTGGGGCTGCTGATCGCGGCCGCCAGCGCCTTGTATTCCGTCCCCGGGGTGTCTGTGAAGGGCGTTCCGGTGGCCAACTCGCTGCTGCACCTGGTCAGCGGGGTGCTGCATTTCCTGATGGGCTATTCGGTGTTCCGCGGGCTGGACGCCAACGGTCTGGAAATCGGCCTGTTCTTCGCCTTGGTGTTCAGTGCGGGACACCTGACGCAGGAGGTTCGGGATTGCGAGGCCGACGGGCGCAGCGGCATCCAGACCAATGCGGTGCGGTTTGGCCCGAGGCGGTGCTTCGCTGTTGCATTCGGGCTCTTCACCGTCGCCAACGTGCTGTTGGTCGTGTTGGCAATGCAGGGAGCGGTGCCATCGACGCTGGCGGGCGTGGTGGCCGTTACCTATCCGCTGCATGCCCTGTGGACACTGCTCGCCTGGCGCGACGGATTGCCGTTCCGGAGTGTGCGGCGGCTGCAGGTACGCTATCGTCTGCTGTACGCGGGCATCGGCATGGTCATGATCCTGTCCGTGCTGCTGGCCTGAAGAGCGCCGCCCATCGAGGCGGGACGAGGCCCGCCGCCCGCGTCGGTGACACCCAACGTGACAGGACCATCGCCATGGCTCCCCTGACTCCCCTGCGCTCCGGTGCCGCGCTGCGCGCCAGCGCCCGCCCGCCGTCGAAAGACGAGCTGTCGGAAATCCCCTGGCTGGACGGCCTGACCGAGTCCGAACGCCAGCGCGCGCTCGATGCGCTGGTGGTCAACGAGGTGCAGGTCGGCGAGCTGATCTGCCGCATCGGGCGCCCGGCCACCTACTGGTTCGGCCTGCTCGACGGCCTGCTCAAGATGAGCAACGACGACTCGCAGGGCGCGGTCATCACCTTCACCGGCGTGGCGCCCGGCGGCTGGTTCGGCGAGGGCACGGTGCTCAAGCGCGAGCAGTACCGCTACAACATCCAGGCGCTGCGCAAGAGCCGCGTCGCCGGCCTGCCGGTCGACAACTTCCACTGGCTGCTGGACCACTCAATCGGTTTCAACCGCTTCGTGATGAACCAGCTCAACGAGCGGCTGGGCCAGTTCATCGCGGCGCGCGAGATCGACCGCATCTCCAGCCCCGACCTGCGGGTGGCGCGCAACCTGGCCGCGCTGTTCCACCCGCTGCTCTCGCCCAACGTGGGCGGCATCCTGCGCATCACGCAGCAGGAACTGGCCTATCTCGTGGGCCTGTCGCGCCAGCGGGTGAACGAGGCGCTCACCACGCTGTCGGCCAAGGGCTGGATCCGGGTCGAGTACGGCGGCCTGCGCGTGCTGGAGCTGCAGGCGCTGCGCAGCGGCGAGCTGTGACCCCTGCGATGCGCTGTCGCGCGTGACCGCCGGACGCTGCCGTGGGATCATCGGGGCATGACCGACACACCCAAGAAAACGCTGCAGCTCAAGGCCCAGCCTGCCGCCGCCAAGCCGGCCGCGCCCCGCGCCCCCGTGCGCCCGCGCGGCCCCGCCCGTGCCCGGCCGCTGTCCGAAGTGCAGGCCGAACGCGCCAAGCGCGAAGCCGCCTGGGCCGCCCAGAGACCCGAGGGCGGCGACCGCTCCGACCGCGCTGAGCGCGCTGACGCCCCACGGGGCGCAGGCCCCCGCGGCCGGGACGACGCGCCCCGCGGCTACGGCCCCCGGGGTGGCGGTCCGCGCGCCGACGCTCCCCGTCTGAGCAACGCCGACAAGCGGCCCACGCCGCCTTCCGGCCCCCGTTCTGCGCCCGAAGGCATGCGTCCGGCCCGCCCGCCGCGCGATGCCCGGCCCGACCTGGCCCGGGTAGGCAACGTCAACGGCGAGGTGCGGCTGAACAAGCGCATGGCCGATCTCGGCCTGTGTTCGCGCCGCGAGGCCGACGAGTGGATCGCGCGCGGCTGGGTGCTGGTCAACGGCCAGCCGGCCGTGATGGGCCAGCCGGTGCCGCCCGACGCGCAGGTCGAGGTGCTGCCGCAGGCCCGCCACCAGCAGGCCGGCCAGGTCACCATCCTGCTGCACAAGCCGGTGGGCTATGTGAGCGGCCAGCCGGAAGACGGCCACGAAGCCGCCGCCACGCTGATCGGCGCGCCCAGCCAGTGGCGCGGCGATGCCCGCACACCAAGCGACGGGCGACGCTTCGCACCCGAACACACCCGGGGCTTGGCGCCCTGCGGCCGGCTGGACATCGACTCCACCGGCCTGCTCGTGCTCACGCAGGACGGCCGCATCGCGCGCCAGCTCATCGGCGAGAACAGCGGCATCGAAAAGGAATACCTGGTGCGCGTGCAGTGGGCGCCCAACGGCCCGCAGGGCGCCGGCCTGGTCACCCAGAACGTGCAGGCGATCTTCCCGCCCGAGCAGCTGGCGCGGCTGCGCCATGGTCTGAGCCTGGACGAGCAGCCGCTCAAACCCGCGCAGGTCGACTGGATGAACCCCGAACAGCTGCGTTTCGTCCTCCAGGAAGGCAAGAAGCGCCAGATCCGCCGCATGTGCGAGCAGGTCGGCCTGCACGTGGTGGGCCTCAAGCGCATCCGCATCGGCAATGTCGTGCTGGGCAACCTGCCGGTGGGGCAGTGGCGGTATCTGGGCGCGAACGAGGGGTTCTGAGTCCGGCTCTGCAGGGCGAGATCGCGGCACAGCGTCTTTAGGGAGCCATGCCCAGGCGCGACGGGGAGCGCCGCCCACAATGGCCCATGACCGCCCGCACCCCACCCAATCCTCAAAAAGCCGCTGTCCTGCGCCACGTCCGCCCGGCGGACCTGAAGGCCGCCGCGCAGCTTGCCGCCCAGGCGACGCATGGCGTCATCAACCTCACCGAGGGCGTGCACCAGGCGGTGCGGCGGCGACTGGGTTTTTCCTCGGGGGCTTCCCAGGAGCAGGCCAGCGGGCTCACGGGGCAGATCTACCAGGTGGTGCGCGGGGTGACCCGGCTGGTGGGCTGGGGCACCGATGCGGCGCTCGGCGCCCTGCTGCCCCTGGTCGACGACCCGGCCACACACCCTGAAGCCTCGCCCGGGCGCGAGGCCGTGCTGGCGGCGCTCAACGGCGTGCTGGGCGACCGGCTGCAGCTCACCGGCAACGCGCTGGCCCAGCCCATGCTGCTGCGCCACGGCGGCCAGACGCTGGCGCTGAACCCGCCGTCGTTGCAGGCGGCGCTGGGCGCGCGGGCCGGTCCGCATCTGCTGCTGCTGGTCCATGGCCTGTGCATGAACGATGCGCAGTGGCGGCGCGATAAGCACGATCACGGTGAGTTCCTGGCCGGCGCGCTGGGCTGCACGCCGGTCTACCTGCGCTACAACTCCGGCCTGCACACCTCGACCAATGGCCGCGAGCTGGCGGCGTTGCTGGAGCGGCTGGTGGCGGCCTGGCCGGTGCCGCTGGAGCGCATCACCATCGTGGGCCACAGCATGGGTGGCCTGGTGTCACGCTCGGCGGTGCAGGTGGCGCGCGCGGCCGGCCAGCGGTGGCCGTCGCGGCTGCGCGAACTGGTCTTCCTGGGCACGCCGCACCACGGCGCACCGCTGGAGCGGGCGGGCCACGGGGTCGATCTGCTGCTGGCCGCCACCCCCTTCACCGCGCCCTTCACCCGGCTGGGCCAGTTGCGCAGCGCGGGCATCACCGACCTGCGCCACGGCCATGTGCAGGACGCCGACTGGCAGGGCCGCGACCGCTTCGGCTCGCCCGAAGACCGCCGCGTGCCGCTGCCCCTGCCCGACGGCGTGGCCTGTTTCGCTGTGGCGGCGACCCTGGCCGGACAGCGCGGATTGCTGGCGGACCGGCTGACCGGCGATGGTCTGGTGCCGCTGCGCAGTGCGCTGGGGCAGCACGACGACCCGGCGCGGCAGCTGGCGTTTGCGCCCGGCCACCAGCAGATCGCCTGGCGCACCGGCCATCTCGATCTGCTCTCCAGCCGGCCGGTGGCCGAGCAGTTGCAGGCCTGGCTGGCGGCCGGGCGCGCTCCGGCTTGAAAAGCCGCCGGGCGCCCATAATTGCGCCCTCGCAAGCGCCGCACGCCCGCCGCCGGGCCGGGCGGTGATGCCCCTTTTTCCGACCTTCTGACCTCGAACGAAGCATGAGCAAACAAACCCTGAACTTCCAGGCCGAAGTGGCCCAGCTGCTGCACCTCGTCACCCACTCGCTGTACTCCAACCCCGAGATCTTCCTGCGCGAGCTGGTCTCCAACGCGTCGGACGCCTGCGACAAGCTGCGCTTCGAGGGCCTGAACGACCCGGCGCTGTTCGAAGACGCGCCCAACCTCGACGTGCGCGTGGCCTTCGACCAGGGCGCCAGGACCATCACCATCACCGACAACGGCATCGGCATGAGCCAGGCCGAGGCGGTCGAGCACCTGGGCACCATCGCCAAGAGCGGCACCAAAGACTTCATGGGGCGCCTGAGCGGCGACCAGAAGAAGGACGCGCAGCTGATCGGCCAGTTCGGCGTCGGCTTCTATTCGGGCTTCATCGTCGCCGACCAGATCGTGGTCGAGTCGCGCCGCGCCGGCCTGCCGGCGGCCGAGGGCGTGCGCTGGACCAGCGGCGGCACGGGCGACTTCGAGGTCGAGACCATCGAACGCGCCGCGCGTGGCACCACCATCACACTGCACATCCGCGAGGACAAGACCGAGTTCCTGAGCCACTGGAAGCTCAAGTCGCTGATCTCCAAGTACTCCGACCACATCAGCCTGCCGATCCTGATGCAGAAGGAAGAGTGGGACGCGGAGAAGAGCGAGTACGTGCAGCAGGACGAGTGGGAAGCCGTGAACTCGGCCAACGCGCTCTGGGCCCGCAGCAAGAAGGACATCAGCGACGAGCAGTACGCCGAGTTCTACAAGAACCTCAGCTACGACCAGGAAGCGCCGCTGGCCTGGAGCCACAACCGCGTCGAAGGCAGCACCGAGTACACGCAGCTGCTCTACATCCCGGCCAAGGCGCCGGGCGACCTGTGGAACCGCGACCGCAAGGCGGGCATCAAGCTCTACGTCAAGCGCGTCTTCATCATGGACGAGGCCGAGAGCCTGATGCCCTCGTACCTGCGCTGGGTCAAGGGCGTGGTCGATTCGGCCGATCTGCCGCTGAACGTCAGCCGCGAGCTGCTGCAGGAAAGCCGCGACGTGAAGGCGATCCGCGAAGGCAACACGCGCCGCGTGCTGTCGCTGCTGGACGACCTGGCCAAGGACGCCGACAAGTACACCGCGTTCTACGGCGAGTTCGGCTCCGTGCTCAAGGAAGGCCTGGGCGAGGACTTCACCAACCGCGACAAGCTCGCCAGGCTGCTGCGCTTTGCCTCGACCCAGAACGACGCGGTCACCGTGTCGCTGGCCGACTACAAGGCCCGCATGAAGGAAGGCCAGTCGGCGATCTACTACATCACCGCCGACAGTGCGGCCGCGGCGCGCAACAGCCCGCAGCTGGAGGTGTTCCGCAAGAAGGGCATCGAGGTGCTGTTCATGACCGACCGGGTCGACGAGTGGGCGCTGTCCTACCTCAACGAGTTCGACGGCACGCCGCTGCAGAGCGTGGCCAAGGGCGCGGTGGACCTGGGTCAGCTGCAGGACGAGGAAGAGAAGAAGGCGGCCGAACAGGCGGCCGAAACCTTCAAGCCGGTGCTGGAGAAGCTCAGGGAAAGCCTCAAGGACAAGGCCAAGGACGTGCGGGTGACCACGCGCCTGGTCGATTCGCCGGCCTGTCTGGTGGTGGAGGACGGCGAGTACTCGACGCAGCTGGCGCGCCTGATGAAGTCGGCTGGCCAGAAGGCGCCCGAGGTCCGGCCGATCCTGGAGATCAACGCCGAACACGCCCTGGTGAAGAAGCTCGACGGCTCGGCCCATTTCGACGACCTGGCCCACATCCTGTTCGACCAGGCCCTGCTGGCCGAGGGAGGCCTGCCGGACGATCCGGCCGCCTATGTGCGGCGCGTCAATGCGCTGCTGGTCTGAGCACTGCGGCGCAAAGGCGACAGTCCCAAGCCCGGGCGGGTATTCCGCCCGGGTTTTTTTTCGTTCGGACGGTGCGGGCGGGGGGGCGCTTCCGTGAAACCCGTCACAGATGACTACACTGGCAGATTGGGAGTTTTCTATTGGGGTGAAAAGCCCCGCCACCGATGACAGCCACTCGCCGTGCATCCCCAGCGACCGTTTGATCCCGTTGTCACCTTTCGCAACAGCCAGGGCGAAGCCGCGCGCGGCACGCTGACCAGCCTCCAGCGCCGGTCGCTGGTGCTGGAGATCTACAACCCCTATTCGATCGTCCAGGTCAGCGAGGTCCTCAGCGACCTCGTGATCCGCTCGGGCGATCGCGCCATCTACCAGGGCAAGGCCGTGGTGGTCAGCCTGCTCAACACCGGGCTGATGGCGGTGGCCTCGCTGGCCCTGATCGACGAGTGGTCGGACCTCAACCTGACGCGCGGCAATGTGCGCGAGGTGGGGCTGGAGGCCTCCCGGTTCGTCGAGGACTGGGAGCAGCGCTTCCGTGTCAAGGAGAGTTACCAGGTCGCGGTCAGCGAGTTCCGGGCCTTCCTGGCGGAGACCGCGCGCTGGATCGACCAGGCCGACATGCTCGACTCGCTGCCCAAGGGCAGCGACGGCCGGCTGACCGATGCGGTGTTCTGGGCCATGGCCGAGCCGCTGATGATCAAGGGCAAGAGCTTCCTGGTCCGGCTGGAGGGCGAGGCGGCGAGCGTGCCGCCCGAGGACGCGCTGCTGCACCGCAGCTATGCGCAGGCGGCCCTGCACCCGCTGGTGCTGCGGGCGCCCTTTGTCTACCGGACCTTTGCCAAGCCGCTGGGTTATGCGGGCGACTACGAGATGGTCAACCAGCTGCTGGGCGATCCCCGGCAGGGCAGCAGCACCTACATCCAGCTGGTCAACGCGACCTTCCTGCGGGCCGCGGTGGCGCAGGCGCACCGCAACCGCATCGACATCCTGGTCAAGTACCTCCAGCGGGCGGTGGCGCAGGGTGCCAAGGAAGGGCGCCAGATCCGCATCCTGAACATCGGCTGCGGCCCGGCGGTCGAGGTGCAGCGCCTGATCGCGTCCGGGGCGGACCTGGGCCGGCTGAGCTTCACCCTGCTCGATTTCAGCGGCGAAACCCTGGACTACACGCGCGCGTGCATCGCCGCCAGCCTGGAGCGGCACGGACGCCAGCTGGACGTGAACTACGTGCAGGAATCGGTCCACGACCTGCTCAAGCGGCCGTCCCGGGCCGCGGCCCTGGTGGGGGCGGAAGGCTACGACTTCATCTATTGCGCCGGCCTGTTCGACTACCTGTCCGACAAGGTCTGCACGCGCCTGATCCGCTACTTCATGAGCCGGGCCAATGCCGGCGCGCGGATGCTGCTGACCAACGTGCATTCGAGCAATCCCGAGCGCCACGGCATGGAGCACCTGCTGGAGTGGCACCTGATCTACCGGGACGAGGCGCAGATGGCCGGCGTGATGTCGGAGGTCGGCGCGCCGGTGGAGATGTACACCGACGCCACCGGCGTCAACCTCTTTGCCGAGACCACGCTGCCCGCGCGGCCGACCGGAGGCGCGACGGCGGAATGAGGGCGCGCGACACCTCCCCCTACGAGCAGCAGCTCTCGGCGTTCCGGCTCGCCTACAGCAAGGCGGGCGGCATCACCTCGATCGTGCTGGTGCTCGCCGGGGTGGGGCTCGACTTCTTTTCGTACCCCGACCAGCTGGGCCGCTTCCTGTCGCTGCGCGTGATCGTCGCGATGCTGACCGGCGGGGTGCTGGCCCTGCTGTACACACCGTTCGGCCGGGCGCAGGTGCGGGTGCTGACCATGGTCTGGCTGCTGCTACCCCAGATGATGATCGCCTGGATGATCTGGCTCACCAGCGGGGTGGAGTCGATCTATTTCGTGGGGCTGCACCTGGCGATGTACGCGGTCGGCATCATCCTGCCCATCACCTTCTACGAAAGCATCGGCTTCGGGGTGGTGACGCTGGCGCTGTACCTGATGGCCTGCCTGCTGCATCCCGAAGGGGCGACCGACACCGGCAAGCTCTACACCAACAGCCTGTTCATCGTCTTCTCGGTCATTGCCAGCGCGGTCTGCACCTGGTTCAACGAACGGGCCCGGCTGCGCCTGTTCGAGCTGCAGCACGAGGTCGCGCTGAACAACGACAAGCTGCAGGAAACCAACCGGACGCTGGCCGAGGTCAAGGGCCAGCTGCTCCAGCGCGAGAAGATGGCCGCGATCGGCACGCTCTCGGCCGGCTTGCTGCACGAACTCAACAACCCGGTGAACTACAGCCTGATGGCGGTCAACATGGGGCTGAGCGTGCCGTCCGCCAAGACCGACGAGATGCTCAAGGAGAGCCTGGAGGATGCGCGCGAAGGCCTGACGCGGGTGCAGAACATCGTCACCGACCTCAAGACCTTCGCCTACCAGAAGCCGGGCGAGGACAGCCAGCGGCCCTTCCTGCTGGAGCATGCGGTGCGGTCGGCGGTGCGGCTGGCCGGCTACGAGATCAAGGGCATCGAGATGGTCATCGAAATGCCGCAGGACACCCACGTGATGGGCGACGAACCGGCCATCATCGGGGTGCTGATCAACCTCCTGAGCAACGCCGGCAGCGCACTGCAGAAGGTCCAGCGCGAGCAGCCCAGGATCGAGATCCGCGTCACGCCGCAGGGCGACCGGCTGCGCGTGGCGGTGCGGGACAACGGGCATGGCATCGACCCGGCCCACATCGGCCGCGTGTTCGAGCCGTTCTTCACCACGCGCGACGTCGGCGCCGGGCTGGGTCTGGGGCTGAGCGTCAGCTACGGCATCGTCCAGCGCCACGGCGGCACGCTGTCGGTCGACAGCGTGCAGGGGGAATGGACCGAGTTCGTCTTTGATCTGCCGAGGCCTCCGCGATGAATCCCGCCGGTCCGTCCACCACCCTGTCTCCGCAGGAGGTCCGGGTGGTCCTGCTGGTCGACGACGAGCCGCAGGCGCTCAAATGGTTCTCGCGCCTCTACAGCGACGAGTTCGTGGTGCTGACCGCCGGCGGGGCGGACGAGGCGCTGGCGGTCCTGCGTGAGCGGGGCCATGAGGTGGCGGTGCTGCTGACCGACTACCGCATGCCGCAGCAGGACGGTGTGCTGCTGCTGTCGACCGTGAGCCGCGAGTACGAACACGTCTCCCGGTTGCTGATGTCGGCCTACGCCGACAAGGACGTGGCCATGGCCGCGGTCAATCAGGGACATGTGGAGCAGATCCTCGAAAAGCCGCTGGACGAGACGGTGACCCGGCAGGCGCTGCGCGACGCGCGCGCCGCCTGCCACCGGCGCCTGCGGGACCAGGCGCTGCTGCGGCGGCGCGACGAGAATCTGCGCGAAACGCTGGGTTTTCTGGCGCACGAGGTGCGCACGCCGCTGGCGACCGTCAGCGGCTACCTCCACGCCATGCGCGAGCGGCAGCAGGCGCCGGCCTGCGGCAGCACCGAACTGGCCTGCCTCACGCAGCGCCGGCCGGGGGAATTCCAGGCCATGCTGGACGCGGCGCTGCGCCGCACCGACTACGCCCAGTCGCTTGTAACAAGCTTTGTGCGCACCGCGCGGGACGCTTACCATGCCGATGAGGCCGCCTCGCAACTGGCCAGCGATCTGGTGAAGTCGGTGCGCGACGGCTATCCCTTCGATGGGGCCGAGGCCGGCTGGCTGTCGTGCGACCTGGCGCAGGATTTCGTGCTGCCGGGGCAGCGCGACCTGCTGTATCTGGTGTTGTGCACGCTGGTCAAGAACGCGCTGCTGGCGCTGCACGCCGCACCGCCGCCACAGCCGGCGATCCGCATCGGACTGGACGTCGAGGCGGGCGCACCGGTGATCCGGGTCGGTGACAACGGGCCGGGCATCGCGCCCGAGGTGCTGGAGCGGCTCACGCGGGAACCTGTCACGACCCGCGCCGAGCAAGGTGGTCACGGCATGGGGCTGGTGTTCTGCCGGCGCGTCATGCAGTCGCTGGGAGGCGACATCGAGGTGCAGTCCCCGCCGGGCGGGGGAGCGAGCATCTGTCTGTATTTCAAGTTCAGGGAAGAAGAAAAAACAACATGAGGTATCCCGATGAAACCCGAAAAGATCCTGTACGTCGACGACGAAGCCATCGCCCTGAAGTACTTTGAGCGGCTGGTGGGGCCGCTGGCGCCCGTGCTGACCGCCATTTCCGTGGAGGAGGGGCGCGCGGTGCTCGGTACCCACGGGTCGGAGATCGCGGTGCTGGTCTGCGACCAGCGCATGCCCGGCGAACGGGGCAACGAACTGCTGCGCCATGCGCGCCAGCACTACCCGCACATCGTGCGCATGCTCACGACGGCGTATTCGGAACTCGGCGAAGCGATCGACGCCATCAACACCGGCGAGATCTACCGCTACATCGCCAAGCCCTGGGAACTCGAATCGCTGCGCGCCGACCTGCGCAACGCGCTGGAGCTGGCGACGCTGCGCCACGAGCGCGACGAGCTGATGCGCGACCGCATGGTGGCGCAGCAGGGGCAACTGGTGGCGGCACGGCTGGGCTCCCTGCTGGTCGCCTGTGCCGGCGTCAGCGAGACGGCGTACGAGCGCGCGCTGTTCCGTTTCGCGCGGGCCGCGCAGGCGGTCGGCAGCCGGGAGGCGGCGATCGACTGGAACCAGTGGGACCACGCGGACCTGCAGCAGGCCGAGGCGCAGCGCAGCGTCGCGATCGCCGCACAGCTGCGGCGCTGGCTGCAGCGCTGGGGCGCCTTCACCGGCGAGGGGCCGGCGCAGGACGTGCTGGCCCAGGCGCTGGGGGGTGAGCACCGCCCGGATGGCGTGCTGCTGAGGCAGACGAAGGGGTTGACGGAACTGCTGTCGGCGCCCGCCGGCCAGGTGGTCACGGCCGAGGACTGCCTCTGGCTGGCCTGGCAGCTGTGGACCGAAGGGCGCTTTTCGGTCGCGGGGTCCGCAGGCGCCTGGCGCGTCGCGCCAGCCGCCGCCGACCCTTTGCCGGTGGACTGGCTGGCCGACGCGATGGAGCGCCTGCGCGGCTGACGCCGTGGCTCAGACCAGGGTCAGGCCAACTTCGATGTTGCCGCGGGTGGCGTTGGAGTAGGGGCAGACCTGGTGGGCGGTGTCGATCAGGTCCTGGGCCACGGCGCGGTCGATGCCGGGCAGGCTGATCGCCAGGCGGGCAGCGATGCCGAAACCGGCCGGGATCGGGCCGATGTCCACTTCGGCGTCGATCGAGGCGTCGGCCGGAATGGCGACCTTCTTCATCGCGGCCACGTGCTTGAGCGCACCCATGAAACAGGCCGAATAACCGGCGGCAAACAGCTGCTCGGGGTTGGTGGCCGTGCCGGCGCCGCCCATGGCCTTGGGCGGGCTGAGCTTGACGTCCAGCAGTCCGTCGTCGCTGCGCGAGCTGCCTTCGCGGCCACCGGTGGTGTGGGCGCGGGCGGTGTAGACAACTTTCTGGAGGGGGGTGGTCATGGTCGTTCCTTTCGGGGTGGGTGCTTCGGGTTGAAGCGGGTGGAAATGGGTGGAAGACGGATCAGGCGGTCAGCCGGTCGCGCAGGGTCTGGATCTGGCGGGTCAGCGCCAGGGCTTCGGACACGTCGCATTGCGCGGCCTGCAGCACGCAGCCCGGAATGCGCTGGGCGCGGGTCTTGAGCCGGCGGCCGTCGGCGGTGAGGCGGATCAGCACGCGGCGTTCGTCGGCCGCATCGCGCAGCCGCGACACCAGGCCGGCGGCTTCCAGCCGCTTGAGCAGCGGGGTGAGCGTGCCGGAGTCCAGGGACAGCCGTTCGCCCAGCTCGGAGACGGCCACGCCGTCCTGCTCCCACAGCACCAGCAGCGCCAGGTATTGCGGGTAGGTCAGGCCCAGCTCGTCGAGCAGCGGCTTGTAGAGCTTGGTCATGGCCAGCGAAGCCGAATACAGCGCGAAGCAGAGCTGATGGTCCAGCCGCAGGGCCTGCTCGGTCAGTGCGGTGTCTCGGGGGGTGTTGCGGGAAGCCATGGCACGCACTGTAGGTGGCAATTCAATTGTGTGCAATTGAATTGCTGATAACCTTTTTGGCGCCAAGGTTGTCGCCGCGGCCCCGCGGCGCACCCCGGCCGCTTGTGTCAGGCCGCCAGCGGCAGCGCGTGCAGGTCGATCAGCCGGTAGCTGGCGCGGGCGTCGTTCTGGTCGACGGTGACCATGCCGATGCGGTCGCCATTGGGCAGGCGCACCTCGGTCTGCACGCCCGCGTGCGGCGGGATCAGCACCTCCACCTCGCCCACCAGCAGCGCCGTCAGCTGGTCGCCCAGGTGGGTGATCAGGATGCGCCGGGGCGCGGTCACCGGTGCGGCGCCGGGCCACAGGCGGCGCTGCAGGTCGATCAGGGGCACGGCGCGGCCGCGCCACTCCACCGATCCGGCCCGGCCATCGGCCGAGACCTTGGCGTGGAACCCGGTCGGCAGCGGCACGATTTCCTGCAGCTGGTGGATCGGCGCGGCAAAGCGCGAACGCGCCTGGAACACCACCAGGGCTTCGCGGTTGCGCTGCGCTGCCTGCGTGCTCCGTCCCTCGCGGGCCGACGCGCCGCGCAGGCTGATGGCGCTGACGCTGAAACCGCGGACCAGCGCGGCGGGGTCCACCAGGCGGATCTGCTCGCCGTCGGCCTGCAGCACGAGACCGGTGCAGGCGGCGGTACACAAGCCCTGTGTGCTGGCGGCCGGCTGCACGCTGGCGCGCGAAAAGGAGCGCACCTGGTCCATGCCGTGGCAGGGCAGGGCGATGCAGTGGTCGGCGTCCGTCACGACCGCCACCCAGGGCGCCCCGTCCACGCTGTCGGGGCTGCCCAGCGGCGGCATCGGGTCCACCAGCGGCACATCGCGTTCGCGCCAGCGCAGCATGCCCAGCAGACCGCTGCCGCTGCCCAGCACGGCCTGCAGCGGTGGCCTGGGCAGGACCTCGGCCAGGGCCGTGGCGGGAACCCCGTACAGGCGCTGCCCGATGCGGATGACCGCGAAGCGGCCCGCGCTCTCGCCCAGAGAGGCTGCGTCGGCGCGCTGCGCCATCGCCTGCCGCTCGCCCGCCGCGGCCGTCCAGGCCTGTGCCTGCTGCATCAGCAACCCGGCGTCCAGCAGGCCGAGCAGCTCGCGCTGCGGCCCGACCGTGGCCATGCTGTGGAAGAACTCGCCGGGCTGGTTGTCGTGGTGCAGGCGCTGGATGTCGCTGGCGGCGATGCGTGCGAGGCCGCTCACCGCGTCGATCAGCAGACCAATCCAGGCGGCGCCATCGGTGAGGATGGCGATGTGCGGCGGGGTCTCGCACGCCGCGCCAGGACCACCCGCGCGCCAGAGCGCGAGGTTCACCACCGGCACGGGGCGGCCGCGGAAGCTGGTCACGCCGGCCAGCGTCTGGCTGGCGCGCGGCAGGCTGGCCAGCGAACGCGGGCGCGGCACCACCTGCACCACCGCGGTGGCGTCGATGCCGATGCGCTGGCCGTTCACTTCCAGCAGCGCGAACACCCCGGGCTGCGCCGGGGGC
The DNA here is from genome assembly GCF_051857515.1 of Hydrogenophaga sedimenti. Taxonomy (NCBI): domain Bacteria; kingdom Pseudomonadati; phylum Pseudomonadota; class Betaproteobacteria; order Burkholderiales; family Comamonadaceae; genus Hydrogenophaga; species Hydrogenophaga sedimenti. Next base: position 352,984 of record NZ_JBPZHA010000003.1, on the reverse strand, counting down.
GCGGCATCGGGTGTGTCGTCCGTCGTGCCGGCGGTCATGTTCAGGGACCGACCGTGGCCTGCTTGAGTTCGTCGAGCAGGGTGGCCACATGCCGGGTGGCGCTGGCCTGTTCGGAGGTTGCGCCGTGGATCTGGCCGATCGACTCGGTGGTGTTGCCGACAGAGCGCACGATCAGGTTGAAGGCCTCTTCGACCTGCTCCGAAATGCGGCTGCCTTCTTCCACCCGGTGGCCGGTTTCGTTGATCAGCTTGGCGATCTCGCGGGCCGCATTGGCCGACTTCTCGGCCAGCTTGCGCACCTCGTCGGCCACCACCGAGAAGCCCAGGCCGTGTTCGCCCGCGCGCGCCGCCTCGATCGCGGCGTTGAAGGCGAGCAGGTGGGTCTGGCCGGCGATCTCGCTGATGGTCTCGATGATTTCGTGGATGTCGTCCGACGACTTCTGGATCTCGACGATCGCCTGGCGCGACCTGGTCAGCAGGCGGCTGCCGTCCTCGGCCTCCTGCTGGGTCTGCTGGGCCAGGCCGTTGGAGCGCTGCGAGCTGTCGGTGATGCTGGTGATCGAGCCCGAGAGGTCGCCCAGCACGCCGGAGATGGCGCCCACCTTGTCGGTGATCTGCCGCTCGCGCTTGACCTGCTCGGTGATGTCCATCGCGAACTTGACGATCTTGTAGGGCCGGCCGTCGACGTCGAGGATGGGGTTGTAGGTGGCCTGGATCCAGACCGTGGCGTCGTGCTTGCCGATGCGGCAGAAGCGCCCGCTCTGGAATTTGCCTTCGGCCAGATCGGCCCAGAAGTTGCGGTACGCCGGCGACTGCACCAGCTCGGTGGTGCAGAACATGCTGTGGTGCCGGCCTTCGATCTCCTGCGCGGTGTAGCCCAGGGTGCGCAGGAAGTTGTTGTTGGCCGTCAGCACGTTGCCCTGCAGGTCGAACTCGATCACCGCCTGCGAGCGCGAGATGGCGTCAATCTTGCCTTTGGACTCGGAGGCCTGGCGCTTGTTCTCCGTGATGTCGGTGGCGAACTTCACCACCTTCACCGCCCGGCCGCTGGCGTCGAAGATCGGGTTGTAGCTGGCCTGGATCCAGATGTCCTGTCCCTGCTTGCCCAGGCGGTGGTACTCGCCGGCGTTGAACTCTCCGTGGCCCAGCCGGTCCCAGAACGCCAGGTATTCGGGCGAGCGGGCGAAGGCCGGGTCGCAGAACAGTCGGTGGTGCTGGCCCACCACCTCGTCGAGCTGGTAGCCGAAGGTGTCGAGGAAGTTCTGGTTGGCCGAGAGCACCTTGCCGGTCAGGTCGAACTCGATCACGGCCTGGACCCGGTTGATGGCCTGGTTCTGGCCCTCGAAGCTGGCGGCGCGGCTCTTGGCCTCGGTGATGTCGGTGGCGAACTTCACCACCTTGAGCACGGTCCCGTCGGCGTCGACCACGGGGTTGTACGAGGCCTGCAGCCAGATGTGGCGCCCGCCCTTGGCGATGCGCAGGTATTCGCCGGTGTCGGTGGCGCCGCTGCCCAGGCGGGACCAGAAGGCGGCGTATTCCGGGGTGCTGGTCTGTGCCGGGGTGCAGAACATGCGGTGGTGCCGCCCCTGGATCTCGTCCAGCGAGTAGCCCATCGCGGCCAGAAACACCGCGTTGGCGTGCAGGATGGTGCCGTCGGGCGCGAACTCGATGATGGCCTGGATGCGTTGGATGGCGTCCAGGATGGCGGTCTGCGCCAGGCGCTCGCTGTCGGCGGTGGCCGAGGCTTCTTGCGGGGAATAGGCGGTCATCGGTGTGCTTCCTCGGTGGGCGCAAACCCCAGAGCGGCGCAGCCGACGGCCGACCGGATGCCCCAGGTTCGCTCCAGATGTATCGAGCGGAATCGACCTTAACTTGAGGACTTCCGGGGCATCGCCCGGAAATGGCGCCCTTGCGGGGGCCACTTCCCGGTGCCCGACCGCCACCACCGGCCGGTTCAGGCCACCAGCGGTTCGTTCTGCATCTCTTCGATCTGCTCGACCAGCATGTCCACCTGGCCCTGCCAGTAGTCGCGGCTGCCGAACCAGGGGAAGTTGATCGGGAACGCGGGATCGTCCCAGCGGCGCGCGATCCAGGCGCTGTAGTGGATCAGGCGCAGGGTGCGCAGCGGCTCGATCAGGGCCAGCTCGCGCCGGTCGAAGGCGCGGAACTGCTCGTAGCCGTCGACCAGGGCGCCCAGCTGCTGCGTCTGCTGGCGCCGGTCGCCCGAGAGCAGCATCCACAGGTCCTGCACCGCCGGGCCGGTGCGGGCGTCGTCCAGGTCCACGAAGTGCGGCCCGGCGCCGCTCTGGCCTTCGGGGGTCCAGAGGATGTTGCCCGGGTGGCAGTCGCCGTGCAGGCGGATGCGGGCGATGCCGTCCGGGTCGGCGGGAGGCTGGGCTCGCAGTGCCGGATGGGCCTCGATCAGCGCCAGGGCCTCGGTCAGCGCCGCCGCCCAGGCGGTCTGCACCTCGGGCGCGATCATGCGGTGCTCCATCAGCCAGTCGCGCGGCTCGTGGGCGAAGGCCGCCACGTCCAGCGCCGGCCGGTGGTCGAACGGGCGCGCCGCGCCCACGCTGTGGATGCGTGCCAGGAAGCGGCCAATCCATTCCAGCACGTCGAAGTCGTCCAGCTCGGGCCGGCGCCCGCCGCGCCGCGGGCTGACCGAGAAGGCGAAGCCGCCGAAGTGGTGCAGGGTCTGGCCACCGATCGCCAGCGGCGGCACGGCGGGGATCTCGGCCGCCACCAGTTCGGCCGCGAACGCGTGTTCCTCGGCGATCTGGGCATCGCTCCAGCGGCCGGGCCGGTAGAACTTGGCGACCACCTGCCCGTGGCCGTCGAACGGCGATTCGAGGTGGATCTGGTAGACCCGGTTCTCGAAGCTGTTGAGCGCGCTCATGCGACCGTCGCCCCACAGACCGATGGCGCCCAGGGCGTCCTGCACCACGTCGGGGGTGAGGGCGCTGTAGGGATGGGTGTGGGCAGCGCTGGCGGGCAGGTTCATGCGGGCATTGTCGCTGCGCCTGCGTGCCAGAATCGCAGGATGTCGAGAAACCGCCGAGCCCGCATTCACCTCATCCGCCAGGGCCTTGTGTACTCCCTGGCGCTGTGTCTGCTGATCCTGCTGATGGGTGGGCTGGGCTTCTGGTGGCTGGAGCCGGGCATCCACTCGTTCCAGGACGGGCTCTGGCTGGCCTTCACCACCGCCGCCACCGTGGGTTATGGCGACCTGGTGCCGCGCACCCATGTCGGCCGGGCCTTCTCCGTGCTGGTGGTGCTGCTGGGACTGGCGGTGCTCTCCCTGGTGACCGCCTCGCTGGCGGCGCTGTTCGTGGAGCAGGAGGTCGAGCAGGAGGAGCGCCAGATCGAACGCGACCTGATGCGCGAACTCCATGCCCTGCGCCGCCAGGTCGAGCATCTGCACGAACGGCTGGACCGCGCGATGGCGCCCCGTGAACAGGACACCCCATGAAGACCCCGAAAACCCTGCAGGAACAGCTGCCCGAACTGCGCGAAGGCCAGTCGGTCGAGCTGCTCAAGGAGCTGCACATCCTCACCCGCGAGGGCAAGCTCAACCAGGACACGCGGCGCAAGCTCAAGCAGGTCTACCACCTGGTGCAGTTCATCGAGCCGCTGCTCGACGAAGTGCTGAAGGCGCGCGGCGACGTGGTGCTGGCCGACCACGGGGCGGGCAAGTCCTACCTCGGCTTCATCCTGTACGACCTGTTCTTCAAATCGAAACCGGTGGGCTCGGTCCATGGTGTCGAGACGCGCGCCGAGCTGGTCGAGAAGTCGCGCGCGCTGGCGCAGCGGCTGGGTTTTGCCCGCATGGGCTTTCTGGCGACCACGGTGCAGCAGGCGCTGGACCATCCCGACCTGCCGGCGCAGATCGATGTGGTGACCGCGCTGCACGCCTGCGACACGGCGACCGACGACGCGATCGCCTTCGGGCTGGCGCGGCAGGCGCGTTTCATGGTGCTGGTGCCGTGTTGCCAGGCCGAGGTGGCCTCGGTGATGCGGCAGCACAAGGCGCTGTCGCTCTCGCGCACGCCGCTGGCCGAGCTCTGGCGGCACCCGCTGCACACGCGCGAGTTCGGCAGCCAGATCACCAACGTGCTGCGCTGCCTGCAGCTCGAAGCCCACGGCTACCAGGTCACGGTGACCGAGCTGGTGGGCTGGGAGCACTCGATGAAGAACGAGCTGATCCTGGCGCGCCGCCAGGACGGCGGACAGGCACAGCGCCAGCGCGCGCGCGAACGGCTGGCCCAGATCCTGGACGAACTGGGCCTGCAGCCGCTGCGCGAGCGCTTCGCGGTCTGACCGGGCTTATTTCGCGGCGGGCTTGGCCGCGGCCTTGGGTGCCGCTTTGGGCGCGGCCGAGGCGGTGCCGGTGGCCGTGTTCAGGCGTTCACCGACGGCTTTTTCCAGGGCCTGCACACGCGGCTCGACGGTGCCGCGGGTGTCGGCCACCAGCTTGGCCTGCAGGGCCTGCTGCATTTCGCCGCTGAGCTGCTGGTACTTGGCGTAGGCCGGCGATTCCAGCAGCGCCACGACCTGGCGCAGTTCCTCTTCGCTGAACTTCGATTCCAGCATCGGGCCGATGGTCACCGGCGCCAGCTGCTGCGCGCTCTTGCGCACCAGCGGCACGGTGTCCTTGAGGTATTTCTGCATCTCGCCCTGGATCTCCTTGGCCACGGCTTCCTGCTTGTCCTTGGGCACCTTGGCGGCAATGATTTCGGAGGCGCGACCGCCCAGCACCACGGCCGGGTCTTCGGTCATGGCGGTGGCCAGTCGCTCGATGCCGGGCTGTTGCAGCTTGAGCACGCGCTGGACCAGTTCCTTCTTGGCGGGGCTGGACGGTGCTGCGGCCTCGGGCGCTGCTGCGGGCGTGGACTGGGCGAAGGCGGAAGTGGCGGCGATCGACAGGACGAGCGCGGCCGCGGAAGGGGAAAGGATTCGGAAAGTCATGGGGCATGGTAACGCCGCCGTGTGAAGCGTTTGTAACGCTGGGCGCAGGGCCATGCGGGCGCCGTTACCATGGTCCGATGACCGCCCTGCCGTCCCTCCGGCTCCTGCGGCGTCGCGCCGCGACGCTGGTGGTGGCACTGTCGCTGGCCGGTTGCGCGGTGGCACCGGTGGGGCCGGTAGGGCCGCGGTCTGGCGACTTGTCGGCTTGCGAGCGCTGGCTCGAGCGGCTGGACGATCAGGTCGATGCCCACGCGGTGCGCGACGGCGGTGCCGCGCGCCTGCCAGGCGTGCGTTTCCTGCGGGTGGACCGCCTGAGCGCCTCGTTCGCCGGGGAGGCCGGTGCCGGCGAAGCGGCCTGGGCCGCCTGGGGCCGGCGTCTGGTGGCGCTGGACGACGTGGCCCGCGCGTCGGAGGTCGCCAACCTGCCGCCTGCGGCGCTGCGTGCGCTGGCGGTGCCGGATGCGCCGGCCGCCATGGCCCGGGTGCGCGACTGCGCGCCGCGCCAGTGGGCCGCGCTGTCGGCCGATGCCGGGGCGCGGGAGCGCCTGCGCCAGGCCGCCGTGGTGCCGGACGACTACAGCGCCGCCTTGCGCGGCCTGGGCCTGTATCCCCTGACGCGCTGGCCGTTCTTCTCGGGCGTGGTGCGCGAGCTGCGCCAGTGGCAGGCGCGCTGGGACGCTGCGGCAACCAACGAAGGTTGGCCGGCCGGGGGGATGCGTTACCGGCCGGGCCCCGCCGAAACCCCCGCAACGCCGGACAGCGACCGGGCGACAACGTGGCCGCACGATGCGCTGGGCATTCCTGCGCTGGACGACACCGCGGCGCGCCGACTGCTGGCTGTCCACGCGCCCGTGATCGACATCGAGACCGCCGCCGACCACGACCGGCCTGGACGTCTGGGCTGGGGATCGTCGCCCGCACCGGAGGTCGATGTCCGCGCGCCGGTGGTCTACCAGCGCATCGCGCACACCCGCCTGGGCGGGCGCACGCTGCCGCAGCTGGTCTACAGCGTCTGGTTCGCCGAGCGCCCGGCGCGGGGGCCGGCCGACCTGCTGGCCGGGCGCGTGGATGCCGTGGTGCTGCGGCTCACGCTGGACGAGGCGGGCAGGGTGCTGCTGCTCGACAGCATCCACGGCTGTGGCTGCTACCACGTCTTCGTGCCCGCGGCCGCCCTGGCGCCGCGCGCGCCGCCCGACCCGGATGTGGAGTGGGCCTTCGTGCCGGCGCAGCTGCCGCCGCTGTCGCCGGGGCAGCGGCTGCGCGTGCGCCTCACCTCCGGCGACCACCAGCTGGTGGGCGTGTCGGTCGATGATGGTGCCGGCAGTGCCTTGACCTATGCCCAGCTGGACGAGGACACGCTGCGCAGCCTGCCAACCGCCAGTGGCGTGCGCCGCAGCGCCTTCTGGTCCAGCGGCATCATGCCCGGCACCGAGCGCGGCGAGCGCGCGTTGTTCTGGCCCATGGGCATCGAAAGCCCGGGAGCGATGCGACAGTGGGGACGGCACCCGACGGCCTTCGTCGGGCGGCGCCACTTCGACGATCCCTATCTGCTGGATCAACGGTTCGGCTTCCGTCAAGTGACCGCCTCCCCCTGAGGGCTTTGCGTCTTGTTACATGGCGCGGTCTGTGGTCGGTGGTACACACATGGCCCCGGGCCGTGTCCCGTCACCGGTGTTGCCTCTTGTGACCGACCTGTCATTCCTTCTCCAATCGATGGCCTGGCCGCTGGTGCTGCTGCTGGCCTGGTACCTGGGCGAGCGGCTGCATGAGCTGGCGTCGTTGCCGCGCGTGTGCAGCTATGTCGCGGTGGGGCTGGTGGCCAGCCTGGTCAACCTGCCGGGCCTGACCGATGCCGTGCCGGGGCTGCCGTTTCTGGCCAACGTCGCGCTGTCGCTGATCCTGTTCGAGCTGGGCTACCGCATCCACCTGCGCTGGTTCCGCCACAACCCCTGGGTGCTGGCGCTGGGCCTGGGCGAGTCGGTGGTCACCTTCTGCGCGGTGTATCTGGTGACCGGATTCTTCTCGCTGACGACCGACACGCGGCTGATCATCGCGGCGCTGTCGGTGTCGGCCTCGCCGGCGGGCATCGTGCGTGTGGCCAACGAGCTGCGCAGCGCCGGGCAGGTGACCGAGCGCGTGCTGCACCTGTGTGCGATCAACTGTCTGGTGGCGGTGCTGGCGCTCAAGCTGGTGGTGGGCTACTGGCACCTGGCCACCTCGGGCGATCTGGTGATGGCCGCGTTCGGCAGCGTGCACGTGCTGGCGACTTCGGTCGCTGTGGGCGCCCTGCTGGGCGTGGCGATCCCGGCGCTGCTGCGTTCGCAGCGCATCGAGGAGCGCGACGCGACCCTGGTGTTCGCGCTGGCGGTGGTGCTGCTGACCACCATGGCCTACGGGCTCAAGCTCTCGCCGCTGCTGGCCGCGCTGACCTTCGGCATCGTGGCGCGCGAACGCCGCGTGCACCTGACGAATGCGCAGCGCGGCTTCGGCACGGCGGGCGACCTGATGACGCTGTTCCTGTTCGTCTACATCGCCGCGCTGCTCGAATGGAGCGACCTGCACCACGGCGTCTGGCTGGGGCTGGCGCTGATCGCCGTGCGCACGTCCAGCAAGGTGCTGTGCAACGTGGCGGCGGCGCGGCTCTCGGGCAGCACCGAACGCAAGGGCCTGCTGACCGGGCTGGCGCTGACGCCGATGTCGGCCTACGCGATCCTGCTGCTGGAGCAGAGCCGGCTCTACGGCTTCGAGCCGGCGCACCAGATCCTCACGGTGCTGGCCTTCATGATGCTGCTGCAGGAACTGTTCGGCCCGCTGGTGACGCAGCGCGCGCTGCAGGCGGCGCGAGAAACCCATGTGACCCGGGAGTGACCGAGATGCCGCTGGAAACCTTCAAGGCCTCCGAATCGCTCACGCTGGGCGTCGAACTCGAACTGCAGCTGGTCAACACCTACGACATGGACCTCTCCAGCAGCGCCAACGACCTGCTGGAGCTGCTGCGCCGCAAGCCCTTCCCAGGCGTGGTCACGCCAGAGATGACGCAGAGCATGATCGAGATCGCGACCGACGTGCAGACCGCGCACGGCCCGCTGCTGGCGCAGCTGCGCGAGATCCGCGACACGCTGGTGGCTGCCGGCGACCGGCTCAACATCGAACTGGCCGGCGGCGGCACGCACCCGTTCCAGCGCTGGTTCGAGCAGCGCATCTTCTCCAAGCCGCGCTTCGAGCAGCTCTCGGGCCTCTACGGCTATCTGGCCAAGCAGTTCACCGTGTTCGGGCAGCACGTGCACGTCGGCTGCAGCTCGCCCGACGAGGCGCTGTTCCTGCTGCACTCGCTCAACCGCTATGTGCCGCACTTCATCGCGCTCTCGGCCTCTTCGCCGTTCTTCCAGGGCGTGGACACGCTGTTCGATTCGGCACGGCTGAACTCGGTGTTCGCGTTCCCGCTCAGCGGCCGCGCGCCCTTCCTGCTGCGCTGGGACGAGTTCGCCGACAGCTACTTCGCCAAGATGGAAAGCACGGGCGTGGTCAAGTCGATGAAGGACTTCTACTGGGACATCCGGCCCAAGCCCGAGTACGGCACCATCGAACTGCGGGTCTGCGACACGCCGCTGACGGTGGAGCGGGCCGCGGCGCTGGCCTGCTACCTGCAGTGCATCTGCCGCCACCTGTTACAGCGCGACGAACCGCCGCCGGTCGAAGACGATTACCTTGTTTACACCTACAACCGCTTCCAGGCCTGCCGTTTCGGGCTGGACGGAACGATGGTCAATCCGCGCACCCGCGAGCAGATCGGCATCCGCGAAGACATCCTCGCGACGCTGCGCCGGCTCGGGCCGCACGCCGACGCGCTCGGCGCCCAGGCCGCGCTCGATGAAATCGAACGTACTGCTGCGAGGGCCGGCAACCACGCCAGCTTCCTGAGAAAGTCTTACGAAGACAGCGGCAGCGTGCAGGGTGTGGTGGCGGCGGCGGTCGAGGCCCTGCGCGCCTGAGGCCCGGGCTGGGCGCTCCTGGCGTGGCGCAGGCGAGGGGCGAACAGGCCGGTATTTCCCGTTCTTCTCACCCCTTGTCAGGCAACTTCCTACAACGCGAATGGTGGTGCGCCGACTTAACGCCTTGAAACAGGATGAATACAGTTTGTCACATCGACAAACAACTTTGTTTTCACCCTTTTCTTCTCAGGACACCGCCATGAACTCCACCGCCAGCCGCCTCAACCCCTTCGTCCTCATGCTCGATCCGGAAGCCGTGATCAGCGCCATGGAAAGCAGCCGCAACCTGCGTGGCCTGCGCCACCGCATCTGCCGTCCGCTGGACAAGCCCCTGATCCCGATCACCCACCCGACGACCCGCGCCTACGACGCCGCGATCGACGACGAAGATTTCATGGATTCGGGCATCGAGTACTACGCCGCTGCCCAGCCCGCCCTGCAGCACGCCGTGCACTGATCACTTCGCGAACCGCTTTCTGGTCAGCGCCAGCGCGACCCAGAACGCCGCCACCGCGAAGAACGCCAGCACCGACAGGTGCACCAGCGGCCGCTCGGGCCACTGGTCCATGAACAGGGGGCGAACGAGAGCCACCGCGTTGGTCAGCGGCAGCCACTCGGAAATGGTCCGCACGACACCCGGCAGTTGTTCCCGCGGAAAGAAGATGCCCGAGAGAAACATCATCGGCGTCAGGAACAGCGTGAAGTAGTAGGTGAAGAAGTCGTAGCCCGTGGCCAGGGCATTGAACACCAGGGCGATGCACGAGAACGTGATCCCCACCCCGAGCAGCACCGGCAAGGCCAGCAGCAGCTTGGGCGAATGGCTGATGCCCAGTGCGAGCATCACGCCCATGATGGCCGTCACCGTGAACAGCGCCTTGAAGGCGGCCCACAGCATCTCGGCCAGCACCACGTCGTCCAGCCGCACCGGCGCATTCATGATGCCGTCCCAGGTCTTCTGCACGTGCATGCGCGAGAACGCCGAGTACAGCGCCTCGAAGCTGGCCGCGTTCATGGCGCTCATGCAGATGGAGCCGCTGGCCAGGAACAGGATGTAGGGCACGGCCACCTGGCCTTGCGCCGTCGGCAGGTTCACCTGCCCGACCAGGGTGCCCATGCCGTAGCCGAAGGCCACCAGCCACATCAGCGGTTCGGCGATGTTGCCGACCAGGCTGGGAATGGCGAGTTTTTTCCAGACCAGCAGGTTGCGCCGGAACACCGGCCACCAGCGCATGGACAGTTTGGGACGAGACCAGTGTGAGGATTGCTGGAGGGTCATGCTGGTGCGCGGTCGGAGAAGGTGGCTGGGTCGAGGGTGCCGAGGCACCGGCTTGGCCGGGCCTCTGGCGCCGCCCCCTTGAGGGGGTGACGGCGCGTCGCGTCGGCGCAGGGGTATTTCATCCATCCTCGCGGATCTGACGGCCTGTGAGTTTCAGAAACAGGTCTTCCAGGTTCGCTGGCCGGTGCAGGGTGCGCAGCTCGTGCCGCGATGCCAGCGCCTGCAGCAGGGGCTGCGCCTGGGCGGTGTAGAAAAACACCGTCTCGCCGCTGACCTCGACCCGTGCCGCCAGCGAACGCAGGGCGGCGTGTTCCGCCGCCGTGGCGAGATCCAGCGCGCCCTGGCCGTAGACCTCGACCACATCGGGCTCGAGGTGTTGCGCGATCAGCTCGCGCGGCCGGCCCTCGGCGATCTTGCGGCCGTGGTCCAGCACCAGCAGGCGCGAACACAGGCGCTCGGCCTCGTCCATGAAGTGGGTGGTCAGCAGGATGCTCTTGCCCTGTTGCAGCAGCAGTTGCAGCCGCTCCCACATCAGGTGCCGCGCCTGCGGGTCCAGCCCGGTCGTGGGTTCGTCCAGCAACAACAACTGTGGGTCGTTGACCAGCGCGCGCGCCAGCGACAGGCGCCGCTTCATGCCGCCCGAGAGCTCGCCCGGTTTGGCGTCGGCCTTGTGCGTGAGCGCCGCGAATTCCAGCAGCCGCGGAATGCGGGGCCGGATGTCGCTGTCCTTCATGCCGAAATAGCGGCCGTAGACCAGCAGGTTCTCGGCGCAGGAGAAGTCGGGGTCCAGCGTGTCCATCTGGCTCACCACGCCCAGGCGCTGCTTGATCGCCAGCGCTTCCTGCGGCATCGGCAGCCCGAACGCGGTGACCTCGCCACCGTCCGGCGCCGTCAGGCCCAGGCAGATGCGGATGGTGGTGGTTTTGCCGGCGCCGTTGGGACCGATCACGCCCAGGCATTCGCCCGGCGCGATCTCGAAGGACAGCTGGTCGACCACGGTCTGGCCGCCGTAGCGCTTGACCAGCTGGCGGCACTCGAACAGGAATTCGCTCATGGAGCGCGATTGTGCCCGGGTGCCGTGGCGGTGGTGGCGCCGAAATGGGCCAGAAAAAGGGCCGTCCTACAATGGCGCTTCCCGACCGGCTGGTCGATTTTTGCCGCCCCGCGCGCGCCCCGAAGTGTCCGTTCCTCCCGCCGTCGCCCTGCAATACCTGCTGCCCAAGACCGCGCTGACCCAGTTCGCCGGCTGGTGCGCCAATTCCCGCGCCACCTGGTGGACGCACAACGTGATCCCCTGGTTCATCAAGCGCTATGGCGTGGACATGAGCGAAGCGGCCAATCCCGATCCGCGCGGCTACGCGACCTTCAACGAGTTCTTCACCCGCCAGTTGCGCCCCGGCGTGCGGCCGCTGGCGTCCGAAGGGTTCGTCTGCCCGGTCGACGGCGCGATCAGCCAGTTCGGCGACATCCAGGACGACCAGATCTTCCAGGCCAAGGGCCACTCGTACAGCACGCGTGCCCTGGTCGGCGGCAACCCCGGGCTGGCGGCCCAGTTCCGTGGCGGGTCGTTCGCCACCATCTACCTCAGTCCCAAGGACTATCACCGCATCCACATGCCCTGCGAGGGGCGGCTGCGGCGCATGATCTACGTGCCGGGCGAGCTGTTCTCGGTCAATCCGGCCACGGCCGCGAATGTGCCGGGCCTGTTCGCGCGCAACGAGCGGGTGGTCTGCGTGTTCGACGTGCCGCATGGCAGTTCGGGGCAGACGCGGCCGTTCGTGCTGGTGCTGGTCGGCGCCACCATCGTCGGCAGCATGGCCACCGTGTGGCACGGCGTGGTCAACCCGCCGCGTTCCCGCGAGGTCCGCGAATGGACCTACGACGACGAACCCTGCCTGCTCCAGCGTGGCGAAGAGATGGGCTGCTTCCTGCTCGGCTCCACCGTCGTGATGCTCTGGCCCAGGGACACCATCGATTTCCACCCGCGCTGGGCCGCCGCCCGCCCGGTGCGCATGGGCGAAGCCATGGGCATCGCCGCCCCCTGACATCTTTCTGAGGATTTCCATGACGACGCTCGGTACCCCCCTGTCTCCCAAGGCCACCCGCGTGATGCTGCTGGGCAGCGGCGAACTCGGCAAGGAGGTGCTGATCGCGCTGCAGCGCCTGGGCGTCGAGACCATCGCGGTCGACCGCTACGAGAACGCGCCCGGCCAGCAGGTCGCGCACCACGCGCGCACCATCACCATGAGCGACCCGGCGCAGCTCAAGGCGCTGGTCGAGGCCGAACGCCCGCACCTGGTGGTGCCCGAGATCGAGGCGATTGCCACGCCGATGCTGCAGGAGCTCGAAGCGGCCGGCACGGTGACGGTGATCCCGACCGCGCGCGCCGCGCGCCTGACCATGGACCGCGAAGGCATCCGCCGCCTCGCCGCCGAGACCCTGGGCCTGCCGACCAGCCCCTACCAGTTCTGCGATTCGCTGGCCGAACTGCAGGCGGCCATCGATGCCGGCATCGGCTACCCCTGCATCGTCAAGCCGGTGATGAGCAGTTCGGGCAAGGGCCAGAGCAAGATCGACGGCCCGGCCGATGTGCAGAAGGCCTGGGACTACGCCATGGCCGGTGGCCGCGTGAGCCACGGCCGCGTGATCGTCGAGGGCTTCATCGACTTCGACTACGAAATCACCCAGCTGACCGTGCGCGCCAAGGGTGCCAGCGGCGAGACCGAAACCCACTTCTGCGACCCGATCGGCCACGTGCAGGTCAGCGGCGACTATGTCGAGAGCTGGCAGCCGATGGCGATGCATGCGTCCGCCATCGAGAAGTCGCGCCAGATCGCCAAGGCCGTGACCGACGACCTCGGCGGCCTGGGACTGTTCGGCGTCGAGCTGTTCGTCAAGGGCGAGCAGGTCTGGTTCAGCGAAGTCAGCCCGCGCCCGCACGACACCGGCCTGGTGACCCTGTGCACCCAGCACCAGAGCGAATTCGAGCTGCACGCCCGCGCCATCCTGGGGCTGCCGGTCGACACCTCGCTGCGCAATCCCGGTGCCAGCGCCGTGATCTACGGCGGCGTGGACGCCGAGGGCATCGTGTTCGATGGCGTGGACGAGGCGCTGCGCGTGCCGGGCACCGACCTGCGCTTGTTCGGCAAACCAGAGAGCTTCGTCAAGCGCCGCATGGGCGTGGCGCTGGCGCGGGCCAGCGACACCGACACCGCGCGCGCCAACGCCAAGCTGGCCGCCAGCAAGGTCCAGCCCCGCAAGGCCTGAGCAGGCCGGGGTTCAGGGGCGCGCCGTGAGCCGCGCCAGTTGCGCGTCGTGCCAGCGCGCGAGCAGCAGTTGCGCCACCACCGCACCGACAAAGGCCAGCGCCATGTCTTTCTGCGTGTCCCACGGGTCGCCCTGGGTACCGAGGAAGGCGTCGGCGCCCGCGCCCATCGCGACCGCGGCGCCCCATTCGATCAGCTCGTAGAGCGCGCTGATGCCGCCGCAGGCCAGCACCACGATCACGAACAGCCAGCGCCCCGGCCGCAACGCGGTCTGGCGCAGCAGCAGTTCGCGCGCGACCATCGCGGGCACGAAGCCCTGTGCGAAATGGCCGACGCCGTCGTAGGGGTTGCGCGCCAGGCCGAACAGCTCCTGCATCCAGAAGCCCAGCGGCACCTTGGCGTAGGTGTAGTGGCCGCCCAGCATCAGGATCAGCGCGTGCACGAAGACCAGGCCGTAGAGCAGGGACGTGAGCGGAAAACGCCGCCAGCTCAGCCAGAGCAGGGGCAGGGCGACGAAGACGGGTGCGACCTCCATCGCCCAGGTGTCCAGCTCCAGCGGCTGCCAGGCCGACAGGCCCAGCAGTGCCAGCAGGGCAACGGACCAGAGCGCCAGGCCGCGCGCGTCGAGGGTGTTCGTGGGCATCGGCGGATCATATCGACCCGCCATGCGCCCGCTCACTCGTGGCGCAGCGCGTCGATCGGGTTCAGCTGGGCCGCGCGCCGGGCCGGGAAGTAGCCGAACAGCACGCCGATGCCGGCCGAGAACAGGAACGACAGCAGGTTGACACCGAGGTTGAACTGGTAGGGCACGTCCATCACCGCCGACAGCGCGACCGACGCGCCGGTCGCCAGCACGATGCCCACCAGGCCGCCCAGCGCCGCCAGCACGACGGCCTCAATCAGGAACTGCAACAGCACCTCGCGCTCCAGCGCGCCGATCGCCAGTCGCAGGCCGATCTCGCGGGTGCGCTCGGTCACGCTGACCAGCATGATGTTCATGATGCCGATGCCGCCGACCAGCAGGCTCACCGCCGCCACCGCGCCGAGCAGCATGGTCATGATCTTGGTCGTGCCCGAGAGCGTTTCGGCCAGCTGCTTGGTGTCGAGCACGTTGAAGTTGTCTTCGTCGGTCTCGGCCAGCTTGCGGCGTTCGCGCAGCAGCTGCGTGATCGACGCGGTCACGCGCGTGGCGTCGGCGCCGTCGCTCATCGACACCAGCAGGGTGTTGACGCGGGTGTTGCCGGTGATGCGGCGCTGCAGCGTCTTGATCGGCACCAGCACCATGTCGTCCTGGTCGTTGCCGAAGGCGCCCTGGCCCTTGGACGCGAGCACGCCGATCACCTCGCAGCTCATGGCCTTGACCCGCAGCTGGGCCCCAACCGCGCTGGTGCCGCCGAACAGCTCGCGCTGCACGGTCTGGCCGATCACGCAGGCGGCGCCGCCGGCGCGCAGCTCGTCGTCGCTGAAGTTGCGGCCGTCGGCGATCTTCCAGTTGCCGGTCACCAGCCAGTCGTTGGTGCTGCCGATCACGCTGGAGCTCCAGTTGCGGCCGTTGGCCACCAGGGTGGTGCCGCTGCGGGCTTCGGGCGCGACGGCAACGATGCCGCCGACCTGGCTCATGATGGCCTCGCCGTCGACCTCCTTGAACGAAGGCGCACCTGCGCCGCTGCCGCCGGGGCCCATGCGCTGGCCGGGCCGGATCTGCAGCAGGTTGGTGCCCAGGCCGGCGATCTGGTTCTGCACCGCCATGGTCGCGCCGTTGCCGACGGTGACCATGGTGATCACCGCGCTGACGCCGATCACGATGCCCAGGATGGTGAGGAAGGAGCGCAGCAGGTTGCGCCGGATCGAACGCAGCGCCAGGATCAGGGTGTTAAGCCACATGCGCCGTCTCCGCTGCCGGGCCGTGGCCGGTGTCGCTCTGCGTGGCGTGGGCCGCCTGCAGCGCAACCGGGTGCGGGTTGCGTTCGTCGCTGGCGACCACGCCGTCGACGAAACGCACGATGCGCCTGGCATAGGCCGCCATGTCGGGCTCGTGCGTGACCATCAGCACGGTGATGCCCTGTTCGGCGTTCAGCCGCCAGAGCAGCTCCATGATTTCCTGGCTGCGGTGGGTGTCGAGGTTGCCGGTCGGTTCGTCGGCCAGCAGCACCTGCGGCTCGGTCACGATGGCGCGTGCGATGGCCACGCGCTGCTGCTGACCGCCGGAAAGTTCGCCGGGCGTGTGGTGTTCCCAGCCCTTGAGGCCGACCTTCTCCAGCGCCTGGCGGGCGGCGGCGTGGCGCGCCGCGGCGGGTTCGCCCCGGTAGACCAGCGGCAGCTCGACGTTTTCCTGCGCCGAGGTGCGGGCCAGCAGGTGAAAGCCCTGGAACACGAAGCCGAAGTAGCGCCGGCGCAGGCGCGCGCGCTGGTCGCGCGTGAGCGATTCGACGTGCGCACCGCGGAACAGGTATTCGCCGCTGGTCGGCACGTCCAGGCAGCCCAGCGTGTTCATCGCCGTCGACTTGCCCGAACCGCTGGGGCCCATGATGGCCACGAAGTCGCCCTGTTCGATGTCCAGGTCGACACCCTTGAGGGCCTGGAAGGCGGTCTGGCCTTCGCCGTAGGTCTTGGTGATGCCGCGCAACCGGATCAGCGGTGCGTCGCGAATGGGGCGATCCGGCGCCGGGCCGCCCCAAGCCGGATCAGCCCCCTCGGGGGGCAGCGACCCGCGCAGCGGTGGAGCATGGGGGCTCATTGCCCCGCTCCCGAGCTGCGCTGCTCCGTGATCACCGCCATGCCCTCGCTCAGGCCTTCGCCGGTGACTTCGGTGTTGCGGCCGTCGCTGATGCCGGTCTTGATCGCCTTGGCCACAGGCTGGCCGTTTTCCAGCACCCAGATCTGGCGAGCGCCGCCACCGCGGCGGTCGCTGCCGGCGGTCTTGGGGCGGGCGTTGCCGGGCGGGCGCGGCATCAGCTTGGAGAGGATGCCGCCGCCCGAGGCCGCGGCCGCGCCTGCGCCGGTGGAGGCCGGCGAGAAGCGCAGCGCGGTGTTGGGCACCACCAGCACGCCCTTGGCTTCCTTGGCCACGATGGTGGCCGCCGCGGTCATGCCCGGGCGCAGGCTCAGGTCGGTGTTGTCGACGTTGAGCGTGGTGGTGTAGGTCACCACGTTGTCGGTCTTGGTCGAGCCGAAGGCCACGCGCTGAATGGTCGCGGGGTAGCGGCGCGCCGGGAAGGCGCTGACGGTGAAGGTGGCCTTCTGGTCGACCTTGACGTTGCCGACGTCGGCTTCGTCGACCGCGACATCGAGCTTGAGCTGCGTCAGGTCTTCGGCCACGGCGAACAGCGTCACGGCCTGCAGCGAGGCGGCGACCGCGTTGCCCGGGTCGACCGAGCGCGAGAGCACGACGCCATTGATCGGCGAACGGATCGAGGCCTTGGACAGGTTGGTCTCGTTGGTCGAGAGCGTGGCGCGGGCTTCGTTGATCGCGGCCTGCGCGGCGGCCTCGGCCGCCACGGCGCGTTCCAGCGCGGCCTTGGCGCTGTCGAGCTCGGTGGCCGAGGGCACCTTGCCGCCCGAGAGGCGCGACACCTCTTCGTAGCGGGAGAAGGTGGCGCGGGCTTCCTTGGTGGTGGCCACGGCCTGGGCCAGCTGGGCCTGGGCCGAGGCCAGACCGGCACGGGCCTGCGTCACCTGGTCCTGCAGCTTGGCGGTGTCCAGCTCGACCAGCACCTGGCCGGCCTTGATGCGGTCGTTGACGTCGACCAGCACGCGCTTGACCGTGCCGGAGAGCTCGCTGCCGATGTTGACCGAGCGGGTCGGTTGCAGCGTGCCGTTGGCGGCGACCGACAGCGTGATGTCGCCCTTCTTCATCGCTTCGGTGATGTAGACCGGCGCGGCCTTGGCGCTCTGCTGGGACTGCCAGTAGACGTAACCGCCCGCGGCCAGCGCGACCGCGGCGACCGCGATCCAGGTCGTGGTGCGTTGCCACCAGCGTGGAGGCCGGTCGCTGCCCAGCAGGTTCTGCACGTCGGCGGGGGTGGTGTTGCTGTTCTTGCTCATGGCGGGGGATGTCGGAGGTTCAACGGGTGGCGGTGCTGCTGGCGGGCGCATCCGGCGTCCAGCCGCCGCCCAGGGCCTTGTAGAGGCGCACGTGGTCGGTGGCGAGCGTGGCCTGCAGGCTGGCGAGGCTGTCCTGCGCCGAGAGCAGGCTGCGCTGCGTGTCGAGCACGGTGCGGAAATCGATCAGGCCGCTCTGGTAGCGCTGGCGCGCGAGCAGTTCGGCGTTCACCGCCGCGGTGGCGGCGGTCTGCAGGCGGGTCAGGCGTTCCTGGTCGCCCTGGATCGCGACCAATGCGTCCTCCACGTCCTTGAGCGCGGTCAGCACGGTGCTGGCGTAGCTGGCGCGGGCCTGTTCCAGCGCCGCTTCCTGTGCCTGGACCTGGGCCCTGGCGGCACCGCCGTCGAACAGCGGCACCGACACGCTGGCCAGCAGCGAACGCACCACCGACGCGCCATCGGTCAGTGCGCCGAGGGTGAGCGACGACAGGCCCAGCGAGCCGCCCAGCTTGAAGCTCGGATAGCGGGCGGCATCGGCGGCCGCCACCTTGGACAGCGCGGCGCTGATGCGGTGTTCGGCGGTGCGCACGTCGGCGCGCTGGCGCAGCGTCTCGGCCGGCAGCGAGAGCGCGATGGCCGCGGGTGCCTGCGGGATCGGCGAGACGCGGGAGAGCGTGTCGCGCAGCGCGCCCGGCGCCTGGCCGGTGAGCACCGACAGGGCGTTCATGGACTGGGTCAGGCTGGTCTGCAGCGCCGGGATCTGCGACTGCGTCTGGGCGTGGGCCGCGATGGCCTGCTCCAGGTCGAGCGAAGAGGCCAGGCCGGCCTGCACCCGCCAGCGCGTGATCTGCAGCGTGTCGCCCTGGGTGGCGAGGTTGCGCTGGGCGATGTCCAGCCGCGCCTGCAGGCCGCGCAGCTCGATCAGGCCGGCGGCGACCTCGGCCGCCAGCGAGACCTGCACGTCGGCCAGGCTGGTCTCGGCCGCGCGGGCCTCGGCCTCGCTGGCGTCCAGGCTGGCGCGGTTGCCGCCGAAGATGTCGGGTTCCCAGCTGGCGTCGAAGCCGGCCTGGAAGCGGTTGCTGCCGGCCGCGCTGCCGCTCTGGCTGCGCTGCGCCGAACCCGAGGCGCCGACAGAGGGGCCGTTGCCCGCCTGCTGCACGTCGCGCAGCGCGCGCGCCTGGCGCAGCGCCGCCTGGGCGCTCTGCACGCTGGGGCTGGTCTGCAGCGCCCGGGTGACCAGGTCGCCCAGGACCGGGTCGTTGAAGCGGTTCCACCAGTTGGCCAGTGCCGTGGCGCGGCCTTCGCCGGCGCCGGCACCGGACGTCGACCAGGCGGCCGGTATCAGCGTCGACGGAAGTTCTGCGGAAGAGGGGGGAGCGCTGGCGCAGGCCGCTAGCGTGGCGACGACAAGGATCAGGGGCAGACTGAGCCGTCGGGGCGAAAGAGGTCGTTGGGTGCGGGGATTCATAGGGCTCGTCCAGCTTATGGGAGCAGCCGGCGTTCCATTGTGTGCAAATGAACAGAGCTGATCTGCCGCCAACGGGTGAAGTTCCGGTAAAGAACTTTGTCAGGCGACGCGGGCGGTGGCCTTGATCTCCTCCAGTGTCTGAAAGAGCCGATCCACTTGCGCTGTGCTGAACAGCGCCTCCGGCCCTAGCGGCGCATAGCCGGTGAACGGGGGCTCGTAGAGCAAGGCGGGATTCATCACGCCGCGTTCGGTCAGGTGGTTCACGACCAGGTTCAGAAACTCCAGCTGATTGCTGCTCAGGGTCTTGTCCTGCAGAAACCCGCCGAGCGCTTCGGTGGCGGCTTGCCGGTCCAGGCCCACCAGCGAGCGCACAAACAGGCCCAGCCCTTGCGACTCAGCCGCAGCCCGCTGAAAGTCCTGCGCCGTGCCGGTGCCGCTGGCCGCCAGCATGCGTTCCAGCTCGGCCAGATCGGTGGTCGTCAGTGGCAAGTTGCGGCGCAGCTTGTGCAGTGCCATGTGGTCCTCGTGCGCTCGCAGAAAGGCGCGAACCTTGGCGCGAAAGCGTTCAAAGTCGCCCGCACTGCTGCCCAGCGGCAGCGCGACTTCCTCGGCGTCGCCCAGCTGGTCCTCGAATTCGGTGTACACCACCTTGCGGGCGCTCTTGTCGATCAGCCTGATGAGCCCGCGCAGGTGGCGTCGCACCTGTTCCAACATGGGGAGGGTCACGTCCACCCACCATTCCTCGCCTGCCACTGCCTCGATCAGCACCCAGTGCTGGCGCACCGCCGGAATGCTGCCCAGCTCCAGCAGCCGGCCGGCGATTTCGCGCACTTGCTGCTCCAGCCGATCAAAGCCCGGCTCCGCGTTCAGCACCCCCAGCTGCAGTCGCAGCATCAGCAGGTCAAAGCGCTTTGCGTCTTCGTCTTCATCGCGCACCGCGCTGGGCAGGCCCGAGAGGTGCACACCCACGTCCACCAGTTGCTCGCTGCTGGGCTTGGCCCAAGCTTCGGGCTGGGCCCAGGCCTCCACCCACTGGCGCTGCGGGCGTACCACGAAGTTGTCCAGGCTCATGCCGGCCACGATGGCCTGCAGCAGGCTCGCCGTGTCTCTGCGAATGCCCGCTTCGGTCACGCGGATCTCACTGCTTGCTTCTGCATCGCAGGCCTGTCCATCGGTCACTGTCAGGCGTTCGTCCAGCGCTGCCAGCAGCGCCAGCCGTGTATTGAACAAACGCTGCCCCAGCGGCTGCGCCAGCGCGCCGTCGCTGCCCTCCAGGTTCTGGCTGAAAAACTCCAGGTTCTGGCAGAAATCGAACACCAGAAAATCCGTCTTGTGCAACCCCGGGCCATACAGGTCTTGGCACAGCCGTGTGCCGCGCCCCAGCATCTGCCAGAACTTTGCCTTGGACCGCACGATCTTGAACAGCACCAGGTTCACCACCTCGGGCACGTCGATGCCGGTGTCCAGCATGTCCACCGAAATCGCGATGTGTGGCGCCTTGTCCTTGACGGAGAAATCGTCGATCAGGCTCTGCGCGTACTCGGTCTTGAAGGTGATCACCCGCGCGAAATGTCCTGCGTAATGAGGGTGGTTGGCGTTGAAGCGCTCGGCAACGAACTCGGCGTGCGCGTTGTTCTTGGCAAAGATGATGGTCTTGCCCAGCCGGTCGCCGCCAGCCACCTTGTGGCCTCGGGTCATCAGCGTTTCCAGCACCTTGTCCACCGTGTCTACGTTGAACAGCCACTTGTTCACCGCCTCGGCGTTCACCTCGTCGGGCACGTTGCCGTCTTCGTCCCACTCCAGTTCATCCCACTGCTCGCGCTCGGCCTCGGTCAGCTCGGCGTAGCGAATACCCTCGCGCTGAAACCGCAGCGGCACCGACACCGTTTTCGGCCGCACCAGGTAGCCCGCGTCAATCGCTTCGTCCAGTCCGTAGGCGTCGGTCGGCACGCCATCTTCCAGTCCGAACAGGCCGTAGGTGTTGCGGTCGATCTCGTCCTTGGGCGTGGCCGTCAGGCCCACCAGCAGTGCGTCGAAGTAGCCAAAGATCGCGCGGTACTTCTGGTAGATCGAGCGGTGCGCCTCGTCCACCACGATCAGGTCGAAGTGGCCCACGCCAAAGCGGCGCTGGCCGCCGTTCTTCTCGTCGCGCGCCTCGTTGATCAGCCCCATCATCGTCGGGTAGGTGCTCACGTACACCCGGCCCTCGGCGGCTTTGTCGGTCACCAGGTTCACCGGCACCGCCTCGGGCAAATGCGCCTTGAATGCGTTCACCGCCTGGTTCACCAGCGCCACGCGGTCGGCCAGAAACAGCACCCGCTTGGCCCAGTTGGCGCGCATCAGCACATCAGCCAGCGCGATCACCGTGCGCGTCTTGCCCGCGCCCGTGGCCATCACCAGCAGCGCCTTGCGTTGCCGGTCCACCTCAAAGGTTTCGCTCACGCGGCGGATCGCGCGTTGCTGGTAGTGGCGCTCCACCATCGCCGGGTTGATGGCCAAGCCAGCCAGCGGCTTGCGCGTCTGCCGCCGCTGCACCAGCAGCTGCAGTTCGTCCTTTTTGTGAAAGCCCTGCACCCCACGCGGTGGGTACTGGCTGTCGTCCCAGAACAGGTGTTCGTAGCCGTTGGTGCAATAGATCAGCGGGCGCTGGCCAAACTGCTTTTCAAGGCAGTCCGCGTACAGCTTGGCCTGCTGCTGGCCCGAGCGCGCATCGCGCCGCGTGCGCTTGGCCTCCACTACCGCCAGCGGCAACCCGTCGTCGCCCCACAGCACATAGTCCACATGGCCCACCTGTTGCTGGTTGGGCATGCCCTGCACCTCAAACTCGCGGTCGCGCGCTTGGTCCAGCGCCCAGCCCGCTTCCTTGAGCAGCAGGTCGATGTAGAGGTCGCGCGTCTCCTCTTCCGTGTAGTCGTGCGTGTCGGGCTGGGCGGCATTGGCCTGCTTGGCCGCGGTCACCTCGGCGCGCAAACGGGCCAGCTCGGCGTCCAGCGCCGCATTCTTCTGCTGCGCGGCGGCCAGGGCCGCGTCGCGCTCGGCCAGTTCGGCGGCCAGCCGCTGCAGCTCGGCCGGTGTCTTGGCGCTCTCAGGTTGCAAGGGCTGCGCGGGCGGCAGCAGCTCCGCGCGGAACTGCAGCGCCGGCTCCGGCCGCGCCGCTGCGCTGCGGCCGTAGTGCCGCGCCAGCCAGAACGCCACCTGAAACAGCTCGCGCAGCACCGCCAGCGCATCCGCACCACTGATGGGCCGCATGCTGTGCGCCGCGCTGTTGCCCTGGCGGCGGATGACGTCCATCTTCGCGTGCAGCGCCGGGCCCACCAGCAGCTTGAAGCTCGGTTCAAACAGAAACGCCGACAAATCCGCCTTGTACGGCAAACGCAGCGCGCCGCTCGCGCCCGCCTCGGCCCGGTACAGCCAGGCCACCGCCAGCTCCAGCGTGCGCCGCGCGTAAAAGCAGGCCGTGCGCGGGTCCGCGTGGCAGGCCGCTTCGGCGCGCTGCGCCTCGGCCAGCAGCTCGGGCCAGCCGGTTTGCAGAAAGGCGAAGTTGCTTGCCGTCATGTGTGCGCTCCTCCCAGAGCCGATCTCAGCGTTCCGTCATCGACATCGCGTGAGCGCAGTGTTGTTCAAAGATGGCTTGCATGCGTGACAACAGTGTTTGCTCGGCAACGGTCACCGCGGGTTCCTTGCCGATGCGTTCGCTCACTTTTTGCCACGCGGGCAACAAGTCCTGCGCCATCCGGCGAAATTCCTGCAGCACCGGTGCAAAACCAAAGCCGCAGTCTGCGCACAGCGCCTCCCACGAGTGCGCGCCCACCGCGTCAAACCTGTCTTCGTCGCCAATGAACAGCGCCAGCCCGGTATCGCCATAGGCGCGCACGCACAAGAGGTCGTAGAAAGGGGCCAGTCGAAAACCTTTTTCGTCGATCAGCACCGACAGGTTCTTGGCGTGCGCGTCGGCATTGCCGATCAGGTAGTTGAACATCACCCAGCGCTGCAGCTGCAAAAGATCACTGCCTCGCAGGCGCAAGGCCCGCAACGCCGCCACCAGCTTGGGAATGCTCACCAGCCCACCCGTGCGTTCGTATTTCCAGCCCGGCCCGTGGCCCAGCAACTGACAGCCGTCGATCTGATGCAGCCCCACGATGTTGCCGGCCGTCATCAGTCGGTCGTAGCGCTCCACCACATAGACCGGCTCGGGCACGCGCAACAGCCACACATCGGGCACGGGCAGCTTCAAAGCCCGGGCCAGCTTCATGCAGGCGTACTCGTTGATGGCGCTGGGTTGGTAGCGCGGTTGGCGCGAGTCGGGTTTCAGGATGTGCGTGGTGGGCGAGTGCCCCACGCTGTCGCTCAGCTTTTTGCTCTTCTTGTCAAAGCGCAGGCCGATCTTGTCCTGAGCGCCTGCCAGCGACATCGTCGCCTGGTCGTTCGACACCAGCAAGGGCGTGCGCCCCCGGTCGGCCAGGCGCTGACTCAGGATCGCAAACGACAGGGGTTGGTATTCCTGCTGGTTGTCCGGGCGCGCATCCTCGGGCAACAGGGACAGCACACCCGGCAACTCGGCCCCCAGTTTGCCCAGCACCTCGAACGACGAAGCCCCTCGCAGGTGGATCGCACTGACGATGTCATCCAGCGCCTCGCCTTCGGGCAGCAGATTCTCGAAAAACGTGCGCACCGCCTGACCGGTGAAGGGCCCGGCCCGCACGGGAAACTGCGGCGCCAGCACAAAGCCGCCCGGCTGCTCGATCCACTGGGGGTCGTACTCGAAGAAGTAGTCGCCTGCCGCATGGCCAAACCAGCCCATCGGGCGGACATTGGCCCAGACGCGCAGGCGGATCATGCGCCGCTCAGCGGTTGCGGCCCGGGCACGGCGTCGTCAGCGCCCCCGGCCGGTCCCGCGCGTTGCCAGCCCGTGACCGACAGCGTCAGCCCCAGCCCGCGGGTCAGTTGCTGCAGGCGCGCCAGCGAGCAGCGCCCCGGGTCCGACTCCGCGTCGCGGATGAACGAGGTGCTCACATTGCAGACTGCCGCCGCCTGCGCGCGCGACAAACCCTGGCGCTTGCGCTCCGCCATCAGCCGCTTGGCGAACTCGGGCAGGGTGTCGGGGGTGATGTCCATTTTTTTGACCTTGGAGGGGCAGTTTAGCTCAACCATTCAGCAATCGGGGGAAAATTGATCTCATGAGGGCAGATTTTCCCGATGTCGCAGCAGGTGAAGCGGTCCCCGCCTTGAGGCCAGGTGGGCGCATCAAAAATTGATCCTGTGAGGGCGAAACTGCCTATCTGATAAGCAAACTTCGCAAAGTTGCTCTCAGGAGGTCAGAATTTTGAAGGCCCTCTCGCATTTCCTCATGTCACCTGCGGACCGGGGCGCTGGGGGCGCGGCGGTGTGATGGTCGGCGCGTAATCCCACGGGATTAGGCGCTGCGGTCTGGGCGACGGGGACGGTTGCCCGGCATCAAAGCCCGCCCGCAAAGGCGCGCTGCTGCAGCGAGGCGAACAGCGCGTCTTGTTCGGCCAGCGCGGCGCGGTGCTGGGCCTTCAGGGCTTCGATGGCCTGGACGCGGGTGGCGAAGGTTTGTTGGAGGGGGAGAGGGGGGAGCGGGACCTGCAAAGGTGCCAAGTCTTGTTTGTTGAGTTGAGGAACCGAGCTACCGCTCGCGATAGAACTCAGATCAAAACCCAAGAGCCATTGGAAAAGGAACTCGAGATCGAGCAACTTGGGCATTGGGTGGATTGCCATCAGGTTGGGGTCAAGGACTGTTTCACGCGTTGTGATCCGCTTTTTGTTGGTACCAATGGCGCCTCCCCGCTTTGGAATGACGATGCTTCCAGCTGCGCAAGTTGATGCTTTTGAACCTGCCCCTTGGCTCCACCCTTGGCATTTCACGATTTCTCGCTCGTTCCCAGGAAGGTTCATGTCTGAAACCTTCATCAGGAAGTAGCCACCTTCTTGCGCGAAATACTCCTGCCCCAAAGGAAGTGAGTTGCCCCCGAAAAAAGTCGCAACCTCGCTGAGACTTTTAACTTCAAACTTCTTCGGGTTCGAAATGGGGTCGCCGAACATGTCGAGGAAGAGGGACTGGGTGAGGCTGTCGAGTTGGGCGAGGGCGGCGCGGCGCTGGGTTCGCAGGGTGTCGGCCTGGTCCAGGATGGCGGCGATGCGGCGCTGTTCGGGGAGGGGTGGGAGCGGGATGGTCAGCTCTCTCACGATACCTTGGTTGATGTTTGGTTGTGCTCCACCCACGGTTCGCCGCAGCATCTCGGACACTTTTGTCTCAAGAGCTCTAAACAGATATCGCACTTCTGCACGGGCAGGGTCAGGAACGATGTGGCACACCGCCTGGTTGGTTGTGGCAGGCATGCCCAAGATTCCCAGGCGACCAACAGTCGCGCCGTACATCGCAACAAGGAGCGCATTTTCTGAAACGAGCTTGACGCTTGTTTCCTTGAGCGCAGCTTCAGTCACATGCTCTTCGGTTGAAGTGATGACGGACTCTCTTAGCTCTCCAGACTTCACCCAGGGGATCGTCCCGCCGTCGTAGTACCTGGCCATCTGATCGCGAGATGGCGTACCACCGGAGCCTGTTTGGCAGAAGTCTCCGATTGCCACATGCGGCACATCGCTCACTTCAACATCTCCGCCAGCGCTTTCGTCCCCCGGGCAATGTCCGCTTCCAGCCGCGCCAGTTCGGCCAATATCTCGGCCGGCGCGCGGTGGTTCACCTGCTGGTGCACCACTTCGCGGTAGCGGTTGAGGCTGAGGTCGTAGCCGTTGGCCGCGATGTCGGCCTTGGGCACGCAGAAGCTCTGGGCGGTGCGGGGGCGGGTGTGTTCGCCGCTGTCGCCTGGCTCGTTGCGTTTGGCCCAGCGGGCCAGCACGTCGGGCAGGTTGTTCTTGGTGTGTTCGGCTTCAGTCAGCGGCTGCTGCGGGCGGGTGCCGAGCTTGTCTTCGCTCAGCAGGGGCTGGCGTTTGTCGTCCAGGCTCCAGCCGTCGGCCTGCAGGTCGTAGAATCACACGTGGTCGGTGCCGCCGCTGTTGGTTTTTGTCAAGAAGACGATGGCGGTGCTGACGCCGGCATACGGCTTGAACACGCCGCCGGGCAGGCTGACGATGGCGTCGAGCTTCTGCTCTTCCACCAGCAGCTTGCGCAGCGTCTTGTGCGCGGTGCTGGAGCCGAACAGCACGCCATCGGGCACGATCACCGCGGCCCGGCCGCCGGGCTTGAGCAGGCGCAGGAACAGGGCCAGAAACAGCAGCTCGGTCTTCTTGGTCTTCACCGTCTGCAGCAGGTCCTTGGCGACGTTCTCGTGGTCCAGGCTGCCGGCAAAGGGCGGGTTGGCCAGCACCAGACTGTAGCGACCTTCTTCGCTGCCGTGTTCCTGGCCCAGCGAGTCGCGGTAGGTGATGGCCGGGTTCTCCACGCCGTGCAGCAGCATGTTCATGCTGCCGATGCGCAGCATGGTGTTGTCGAAGTCGTAGCCGTGGAACATGCCGTGGTTGAAGTGGTTGTTCAACGCCGGGTCGTGGAACAGGCTGGGGTGCTGTTCGCGCAGGTGTTCACCGGCCGCCACCAGGAAACCGCAGGTGCCGCTGGCGGGGTCGCAAATGGTGTCGGTGGGGGTGGGCGCGGTCATGGCCACCATCAGCTGGATGATGTGGCGCGGCGTTCTGAACTGGCCGTTTTGCCCCGCGCTGGCAATTTTGCCCAGCATGTATTCGTAGAGGTCGCCCTTGGTGTCGCGGTTGTCCATGGGCACGGCGTCGAGCAAGTCCACCACCTTGGCCAGCAGCGCGGGCGTGGGGATGGTGAAGCGCGCGTCTTTCATGTGCTGCGCGTAGGTGGAGCTGTCGGTGTTACCGCCGCTCTGCCCGTTGGCGCCCAGGGTGCGCAGCATGGGGAAGACGTGCTCGCCCACGGTTTCAAACATCTCGGCGGGGGCTTCGTTTTTGAAGCGGCTCCAGCGCAGCGTGTCGTAGTGGCGGCCTTTGGCGTCGTGCCCCAGCGGGAAGATGTGCCGCGCCATGGGGCGGCCCATGCGGTTGGCCTTGTTTTCTTCGAGCGTGTGCAGGTCGTCCAGCCGCCGCAGGAACAGCAGGTAGGTGATCTGCTCGATCACCTCAATGGGGTTGGCGATGCCGCCGGACCAGAAGGCGTTCCAGATCTGGTCGATTTTGCTTTTGAGGTCGCCGGTGAGCATGGAGGGGTTCGCTGGAAAAAGAACCCCGGGAGCTTACTGGAACGCCACCTCGGCGACGCTGCGCAGCGTCGCCGAGGCGGTTGGCAAGGTGGTTGGGCTTCTCACACCGCGAGAGCCGCTTCCCGGGCGTACTGGCCCATGCGGATCGGCCGGACCAGCCCCGTCAGGTGGTCGGCGAACGCATCGGCCAGCCGCATGTCCGACATGCCTTCGAGGAACAGGAACTGCCCTTGCGGATTCACCTCCAGCCACACCGGATCACCCTGCGGGTCCAGCTTGAGGTCGAAGATGCCCATGTTCAGCCCCATCAGCGACAGGAAATGCCGCAGGCGCCGCTGCAGGTCCGCAGACAGGGTGTGCCGCTGCACCTTGAGCTTGTCGAGGTGGATCCGCCAGTCGAGCTCGTCGCAGGTCATCAGGGCCGTGTGGATGTCGGCGCCGAACGCGTGCACGCGCAGGTGGCGATGGCCTTCGACCCGCTCCTGGTAGATCGCCGGCGACAGCCGCAGCGACTCGTCCGACGCCAGCAGTTCCTCGTTCACCGTGTGCGCCATCAGGGGCGTCTTGTTGGTGCCCGCCACCGCCTTGACGATGGTGGGCTGCCCGGCGCAGAAGGCACGGATGGCCTCGGGGTTCTGGCTCACCAGGGTGCGCGGGATGCGCAGTCCGGCCTGTTGCGCGGCGTGCAGCTGCCGCAGCTTGTTTTCCGCGTGCCGGTGCGCATCGGGTTCGCTGACCCAGACGCCCCGGAACGCCGTCGCGACGATGCCCAGGAAGGTCGCCAGGCAGTCGTTGCGCACCAGGTCGATCACCGCCTCGTCGGCCAGCTGCGGCAGCACGGGCGCGGCGCGGTTCCACGAGTTGCCGCTGGGCCGGCGCCACCAGATCGCGCCGAGCGAGGCGACCTCGACGGCACTCCCGGTGTGGTCGGGCAGCACCGCGCGGTCGGGCGCGGTGGTGGTCCAGTCCATGATCCCCGAGTCGGCCAGGCGGTCGGTCTCGAAGATGTGGCACAGGACGCCATGCCGGTCCAGCAGGTTCTGCCGGACGACATGGGCGTGCAGATCGCCCGCCACGGTCACGATGCCGATGCGGGCGCCGCTGCGGTCACATGCAGTCGCTGTCATCCCAGCCTCGGTCGCTGCCGGAGATGGTCGCGCAGTGCGTGGGGTCGGGGTCGTCGTCCCACGGCCACCAGCGCATCATCGCGACCTGCTCGAACTTCTCCTTGGTGTAGCGCGAGAGGCTTTCGGGCACCGGGTAGGTGCCGGGTGGCAGCTTCTTCATCACGGCCGGGGTGACGCCGGCGGTCTGGGGCGGCGTGTCGGCGCGTGGGGTCACCGGCTCCTGGGGCGTGATCCGCGCATGGGCGGCGCCGGACACCGCCGCTGCGCCCAGGGCGGTGGTGAGCATGACCGCGGGCAAGAGTCTGGGTTTGGTGGACATGGCTTTCTCCTGAAAGGTTGCAGAACGTGTCCCGCGAGGGGACGTCCGCAAGATAGGCGCGGGAGCGCCCGGCCCTCAGTGCCGAAAGTCATGGTGCCCGGGGCGTGCGTCCCCCGGGCAGGGGATCACTGGAACGCCACCTCGGCGAAGCTGCGCAGCTTGCGGCTGTGCAGCTGGGTGATACCGCCTTCGCGCAGACGCTCGACCGCGCGGATGCCGATGCGCAGGTGCTGGTCGACGCGCTCGCGGTAGAAGTGGTTGGCCATGCCGGGCAGCTTGATCTCGCCGTGCAGCGGCTTGTCGCTCACGCACAGCAGGGTGCCGTAGGGCACGCGGAAACGGAAGCCGTTGGCGGCGATGGTGGCGCTTTCCATGTCGAGTGCCACCGCGCGGCTCTGCGAGAAGCGGCGCTGCGGCGTGCTCGGCGCGTTGTGCGAGGGCAGCAGCTCCCAGTTGCGGTTGTCGGTGCTGGCGACCGTGCCGGTGCGCATGATGCGCTTGAGTTCCTGCGGCGGCACGCCGGTCACGTCGGCCACGGCGGCTTCGAGCGCGACCTGGATCTCGGCCAGCGCCGGGATCGGCACCCACAGCGGCAGTTCTTCATCGAGCACATGGTCTTCGCGCACGTAGGCGTGGGCCAGCACGTAGTCGCCCAGCTGCTGGCTGTTGCGCAGGCCGGCACAGTGGCCCAGCATCAGCCAGGCGTGGGGCCGCAGCACGGCGATGTGGTCGGTGATGGTCTTGGCATTCGCCGGGCCGACGCCGATGTTGACCATGGTGATGCCGCTGCGGTCGGCGCGCATCAGGTGGTAGGCCGGCATCTGCGGCAGGCGCGGCGGCGCATGGCCCAGCGCGTCGCCCGCTTCGGCAGGCAGGCCGGCGCGGCGCGTCACCACGTTGCCGGGCTCGACGAAGGCGATGTATTCGCTGTCGGGTTTCGCCATTTCGGCATGGCCGAGCTTGATGAATTCGTCGATGTAGAACTGGTAGTTGGTGAACAGCACGAAGTTCTGGAACCACTCGGGCGCGGTGCCGGTGTAGTGGCGCAGGCGCTGCAGCGAATAGTCGACCCGCGGTCCGGTGAACAGCGACAGCGGCTGGGCTTCGCCGGGGCCGGGTTCGTGGGTGCCGTTGGCGATGCCGTCGTCCATCACCGACAGGTCGGGCAGGTCGAACACATCGCGCATCAGGGCCCGGCGGTCGGCGTCCAGATCGCCTTCGACGTGGTCGTGTTCGGCGAACGAGAAGTGGATCGGGATCGGCTGCGCGCTGGTGCCGACCTCGAGTTCGCCGCCGTGGTTGGCCAGCAGCAGCTCGAACTGCCCGCGCAGGTAGTCGCTGTACAGGTCGGGCCGCGTGACCGTGGTTTCGTAGCGGCCCGGCCCGGCCACGAAGCCATAGCTCAGGCGCCCGGTGATGCGGTGCGAGACGCTGTGGGTGTGCAGCCGCACGAAGGGGTAGCAGGCGCGGACGCGGGCCTGCCCGAAGTCGTTGCCGGCGACGAAGTCGCGCATCGACTGTCGCAGGAACGCGATGTTGTCCTGGTAGATGCGCTGCACCTGGGCCAGGGCCGCATCGGGGTCGGTGAAAAACAGGGGGGCGGTGAAGGGGGGCGAGTGGTGCATGGGTCTATTTTGGCCAGCTTTTGTTACAGGTGCGGAACCAGGGCGGTGGCACACTGCGGCGCAATGTCTTTACCGGCCAGTGCGTGCCGCCCCCCGACCATGTCTTGCCTCCGTTCTCTTCGCCGGCCGGCCTTCGGTGCCGCGTGTCTGATCGCCGCCCTCGGGCTGTCCGGCTGCGGCGGCGCTTCGCCGGACACGGCCACGGCCACCACCCGGCAGGGCAAGGCCTCGGCGCTGGACGGTGCGACCGAAAAGGCCTACGCCACCACCCCGGTGTACCGCTTCTACAACCTGAACACGGGCGCACATTTCTACACCATCAGCGCCGCGGAAAAGGCGCAGGTGCAGGCCAGCCTGCCGTTCATGCAGTACGACGGCCCGGCCTTCGAGGCCAGCGCCGTCGCCGCATCGGGCCTGAGCCCGGTCTACCGCTTCTACAACCGCCAGACCGGGGTGCACTTCTACACCATCAGCGCCACGGAGAAGGCCCAGGTGCAGGCCAACCTGCCGCAGTTCAGCTACGAAGGCATCGCCTATTACGCGAGCACGGTCGCGGGTGCGGGGCTGCGCCCGCTCAGTCGCTTCTACCTGGCCGGCAAGGGCTTCCACTTCTATACGGTCACCCCGACCGAGGTCGCCTACCTGCCGCAGTACGGCTATGAGGGGGCGGCCTATTACGTCTTCGGCAGCGAGCCGGCGACCACGCTGAGCTACGGCAACTTCGCGCGTGCCGCGCTCGGTCCGGGCGCGCCGCTCTACGGCGCCGTTGCCTTCCCGTCGGACAACGCGTGGAACCGCGACGTCTCTGCCCTGGATGTCGACCCGAACTCGGACGCCATCATCGCCAGCATCGGCCTGAACACCGGGCTGCACCCGGACTTCGGTTCCGGCTTCTGGGAAGGCGCGCCGATCGGCATTCCCTACGTGGTGGTGTCGGGCACTCAGCCCAGGGTGCCGATGGTCTGGACCGCCTATGGCGACGAGAGCGATCCGGGGCCATACCCGGTGCCGATGGATGCGCCGGTGGAGGGCGGATGGCAGGCCACCGGCGACCGGCATGTGCTGGTGATCGACCGGGACAACAACCGCCTGTACGAACTGGGACGCGCATTCGCCCAGGACACCAGCTGGTGGGCCGACGTCGGTGCGCTGTTTCACCTGGACAGCAACAACGTGCGACCCGGCGGCCAGGCTGGCTGGACCAGCGCCGACGCCGCGGGCCTGCCGATCTTCCCCGGCCTGGCGCGTTATGAAGAAGCCTCGCGCGGGCCGGGCGGCATCGCCCATGCGCTGCGCTTCACCGTGCAGCGCAGCCGCCGCGCCTATGTGCCGCCGGCCACGCACTGGGCCTCGTCGAACACCGACGCCAACCTGCCGCCCATGGGCATGCGGGTGCGGCTCAAGGCCAGCTACAACATTCCCTCGACCTTCAGCGCCGAGACCAGGGCCCTGCTGACCGCGATGAAGAAGCACGGCATGCTGATGGCCGACAACGGCAGCAACTGGTACGTCAGCGGCGCGCCCGACCCGCGCTGGAACAACGACGTGCTCAACAGCGAGCTGGGTCAGGTCAAGGGCAGCAACTTCGAGGTGGTGCGCATGGACGGGCTGGTCACGCCCTGAAGGGGCAGCGCTACAGTGGCGGGAGTCTGGATCTCCCCGCCGCACCATGCCCCTGACCGCTTCCTGGACCCTGTCCCCCGGCACCCCGGCCGCCGCAGTGCTGGCGGTGGCGCTGGGCTGCGGCCTGCTGGTCGGGATCGAACGCGAGCGCCGCAAGGGCCAGGGTCCGCAGCGTGGGTTTGCCGGGCTGCGCACCTTTGCGGCGACCAGCCTGTGTGGCGCGGCCACGGCGCTGACGCAGATCGCTGGCCTGGTCGTGGCGGGCGCGCTGCTGGTGGTGGGGCTGGCGTTGCTGGCGTACTGGCGCGACCGGTCGGACGATCCCGGCGTGACGACCGAGATTGCGCTGCTGCTGGTCTACCTCGATGGTGTGCTCTGTGCCGTCAGCCTGCCGCTGGCGGCGGGGTTGGCGGTCGGCCTGACGGCCCTGCTGGCAGGGCGCGAGCGCCTGCACCGGCTGGCCTTGCAATGGCTGCGGCCCGGGGAGGTGCGCGACGGCATCGTGCTGGCGGCGCTGGCGCTGATGGCGCTGCCCCTGGTGCCCGACCGCACGCTGTGGGACGGGCTGGTGAACCCGCACGCGGTGCTGCGCCTGCTGGTGGTCCTGCTGGGCGTGCAGTCGCTGGCCCACCTCGCGGGCCGTCTGCTGGCCTCCCGCCACGCCGTCGCCCTGGCCGCGCTGGCCTCGGGCTTCGTCTCGAGCACCGCCACGATCGCGTCGATGGGCTTGGCGGTGCGGGAACAGGGGCGCGATGCCCGTCGCATGGCGGGCGGGGGGCTGGTGTCCTGCGTGGCGACGCAGCTGCAGCTGCTGCTGGTGGCCTCGGTGACGCAGCCGGCCTGGTTGCGGGTGCTGTGGGGGCCGGCACTGCTCGGCGCGGCGATCGCGGTGGTGTGGGGCTGGCTGGCGGTGCGCCACGAGCCGGCCGACGGTGGGCTGGCGGTGTCTTCGCCCCGGACCGAAGGACCGGGCGGCGGTGGCGAGGACCGCATGTTCAGTCTGCCGGGGGCCGCCGTGGTGGTGCTGCTGCTCAGCGGCGTTCAGGTGCTGGTGCACCTCCTGCAGCGCTGGCTGGGCGACGCCGGCCTGCTGGCCGGTGCGCTGCTGGCCGCGCTGGCCGACCTGCATGCGGCCATGGCGGCGGTGTTTTCGGCCGCACCACCGGCCCCGGGGTCGGTGGCGGTGTGGTCGGTGGCGCTGGCCCTGCTGGTGCACGCCGGCAGCAAGAGCCTGACCGCGTGGCTGACTGGCGGATGGCCCTACCTGCGCGCGCTCGCGCCGGGCCTGTGGCTGCACACCCTGGTGGTGGCGGCCGGGGTGGTGTGGATGGGCAGCGCCTGAACGCGCGGAGGGAAGCGGCGGAGCGTGGGGGCCGATGGGCCAGCCGCCGGGCCGCCCCAAGGCAGGCCCAGCCCCCTCGGGGGGCAGCGACCCGCACAGCGGCGGAGCGTGGGGGCCTCAGTTCCTGACGGGTTCGCGCATGGTCACGAACTCTTCGGCGGCGGTCGGGTGGATGCCGATGGTGGCGTCGAACACGGCCTTGGTCGCGCCGGCCTTCATGGCGACCGCGAAGCCCTGCACGATCTCGCCGGCCTCGGCGCCGACCATGTGCAGGCCGACCACGCGGTCGCTCGCGGTGTCGACCACCAGCTTCATCAGCGTGCGTTCGCTGCTGCCCGAGAGCGTGTGGCGCAGCGCCTTGAATTCGCTGCGGAAGATCGTGACGTCGCCGAAGCGCTCGCGCGCCTGCGCTTCGCTCAGGCCCACGGTGCCGATGCTCGGGTGGGTGAACACGGCCGTCGGGATGAAGTCGTAGCCCATGCTGCGCGGCGGCTTGCCGGCGGCGGGACCGAACAGCTGGTCGACCACCACCATCGCCTCGCCCAGCGCGACCGGCGTGAGCTGCACGCGGCTGGTCACGTCGCCGACCGCGTAGACATGCGGCACATTGGTCCGGTAGTGCTCGTCGACCAGCACCTCGCCCTGTGCGCCCTGTGCCACGCCCGCCGCGTCCAGCCCCAGGCCCTGCACGTTGGGCGTGCGACCGGTGGCGTAGAGCACCGCGTCGGCCAGCACCACATTGCCATCCTCCAGTTCGGCGCGCAGTCCCTCGTCCGTTTTCCGGATGTCGACCACGCCCGCGTTCAGCCGCAGATCGACACCGGATTTCTGCATCTCGCCGGCCACGAAATGCCGGATCTCGTCGTCGAAACCGCGCAGCACCTGTTCGCCGCGGTAGAGCTGGGTGACCTTGGCGCCCAGGCCGTTGAAGATCGAGGCGAATTCGCAGGCGATGTAGCCGCCGCCCACGATCAGCAGGCGCTGCGGGAACGGCTCCAGGTCGAACACCTCGTTGGAGGTGATGACGTGCTCGCGGCCGACGAAATGCGGCACGTGCGGCGTGCCGCCGGTGGCGATCAGGATGTGTGCCGCGGTGAAGCTCTGGTGGCCGGGCGAGCCGTCGGCGTTCAGCGTGGCCAGGGTGATGCGGTGCTCGCCGTCGAGGCGGGCAAAGCCGTTGAACACCGTGACGCCCGAGCCGCGCAGCAGGTTGCCGTAGACGCCGTTCAGGCGCGTGATCTCTTTGGCCCGGTTGGCCTTGAGCGTGGCCCACTGGAAGCGGGGCGCCGTGTCCAGCTCCCAGCCGAAGCCGCGCGATTCCTCGAACGCGGCGTGGTAGTGCGCGGCGTAGCTGTAGAGCTTCTTGGGGATGCAGCCGACGTTGACGCAGGTGCCGCCGAGGCCGTCCTGGCCCAGCATCTCGGCCAGGGCGACGCGGGCGCCGCGTTGTGCGGCCATGCGGGCGGCGCGCACACCGCCGCTGCCGCCGCCGATGACAAAAAGGTCGAAGTCGTGACTGCTCATGGCTCACTGTCCTGTTCGGGAGCAGGGCAGTGTACGGGCCGCCGCCGGCCCGTGCGACGGCGGGGTTGTTTCCGCTCAGGCCCGGGCGCGCACCTCGTCGCGCTCCAGTGCCCGGCGCCTGGCCATCTCGCGGCCCATGCCCAGGGTGTCCAGACCCTGCAGGCGCTTCCTGGCCTCGGGGTAGGCGATCGATTCTTCGAGCAGGATGTGGTCGAGGTACAGCGCTTCAAACACCTCCAGCGCGTGCCGCAGTTCGGCGGTGTCGAACCAGAGGTTGCCGTTGGTGGCCGCTTCGAGCGAGGGGGCGATCTGGATCCAGTTCTCCTCCAGCCAGCCGTGGTCCTGGATCAGGTGTTCGGTCGCCTGCACGATGGCCGGGTCCTGGCTGGCGAGCAGGGGCGGGAAGATGTGCTTTTCTTCGTCGAGGTGGTGCTGGCGCGCTTCGCGGCTGAAGTAGTCGAGCACGCGCCGCGCCTGGGCGCGGTTGGCCTGGCTCAGACCGTCGGCCTCGATGGCATCGACCAGCGCATGCAGCTGGCGCACCTGGGCCTGGATGTCCTGGTGGGTGCTGTCGAGGAACTCGAAGACGGCGATGGAAACGGGTGCGGCACTCATGGCGAACTCCTCAGAAAAGATGGGTTCATTCTGAGGATGCTGCGCCGCCGCAAATTGATCTGGCGCAAGAAATGGCTCCCCCCGCGCCGCCTTCGGCGTCACCCCCAGGGGGCGATGCGAGTGGCCCGGCAAAGCCGGTTCCACCGCATCCTCGGTTGAAGACACCTCTCGCCGGAAGGGAGTTGGTCCAGGGCACCGCGGAACCGGCTTTGCCGGGCCGCCAGTGCCGCCCCCTGGGGGGTGACGCCGCAGGCGGCGCGGGGGGGGGGGACTCAGTACGTATACACGCCGCGGCCGGTCTTGCGGCCCAGCCAGCCGGCCGCCACCAGCTCCTTGAGCAGCGGGGCGGGGCGGTACTTGCTGTCGTTGAACTCGGCCATGTAGACGTTCATCACGGCCAGGCAGACGTCCAGGCCGATCATGTCGGCCAGCGCCAGCGGCCCGATGGGCTGGTTGGTGCCCAGCTTCATGCCGGCGTCGATGTCTTCCGGCGTGGCCACGCCTTCGGCCAGCACGAAGAAGGCTTCGTTGATCATGGGCACCAGGATGCGGTTGACCACAAAACCCGGCGCGTTCTTCACCGTGATCGGCGTCTTGCCCAGCGCCTCGGCCAGGGCCTTGACGGCATCGTGGGTGGCGTCGCTGGTCTGCAGGCCGCGGATGATTTCCACCAGCGCCATCATCGGCACCGGGTTGAAAAAGTGCATGCCGATGAAGCGGTCGGCGCGCTGGGTGGCGGCGGCCAGCTTGGTGATGCTGATCGAGCTGGTGTTGGTGGCGACGATCACTTCGGGCGCGAGGATGCCGTCGAGCTGCTGCAGGATCTTGAGCTTCAGGCCTTCGTTTTCGGTCGCGGCCTCGATGACGAGTTGCGCGCCCTTGAGGTCGTCGTAGCTGGTCGAACCCTTGATCAGGGCCAGCGCGGCGGCCTTGCCTTCGGCGCTCAGCTTTTCTTTCTTGATCAGGCGGTCCAGGCTGCCGGCGACCGTGGCCAGGCCCTTGTCGACCGCGGCCTGGGCCACGTCGACCATGACGACGCGGATGCCGCTGACGGCGCAGGCCTGTGCGATGCCGTTGCCCATGGTGCCGGCGCCGATGATGCCGACGGTCTGGATGCTGCTCATGTGGAAATCACTCCTGGAAGATGAGGGAAAAGACGGAGGCGCTCTAGGCGGGCCAGCCTACTGTGGCGAAAAGGCCTGTGCTACCTTGACCGGCATTGTCGCGCAGCGTCTTGCACCGGCATGACAGGCGCGCGACGCCAGGAGACTTCATGTTCGATTACATCGTCGTCGGCGGGGGCTCCGCCGGCAGTGTGCTGGCCGGCCGGCTGAGCGAGGACCCGGCGGTCCGGGTGGTCCTGCTGGAGGCCGGGCCGGCCGATCGCAGCGTGCTGATCCACTGCCCTGCGGGCCTCGCCGTCATGGCCAAGTACCAGCTCAACGGCTGGGACTATTCGACGGTGCCGCAGCCCGGCCTGCACGGGCGGCGCGGCTACCAGCCGCGCGGCAAGGTGCTCGGCGGTTCGAGCTCGATCAACGCCATGATCTACGCGCGCGGCCATGCGAGCGACTACGACGGCTGGGCGGCGCAGGGCAATCCGGGCTGGTCGTTTGCCGGGGTGCTGCCGTACTTCAAGCGCGCCGAACACAACGAGCGCGGCGCCGATGCCCTGCATGGCACGGGTGGGCCGCTCAACGTGATGGACCTGCGCTCGCCCAATCCGGTGCTGCCCGACTTCATCGAGGCGGGGCGCCAGGCCGGCTACCCGCTCAACACCGACTTCAACGGTCCGGAGCAGGAAGGCATCGGGGCCTACCAGGTGACCCACAAGAACGGCGAACGCTTCAGCGCCGCCAAGGCCTACCTCACGCCACACCTGGGCCGGCCCAACCTGCAGGTGATCACCGGTGCGCTGACGACGCGGGTGCTGACGGAGTTGCGCGATGGGCGGCCCTGCGCCGTCGGGGTCGAGTACCGGCCGGACGGCGGGCGCGGTCACCTGCAGACGCTCATGCTCAAGCCCGGCGGCGAGGTGCTGCTCAGTGCTGGTGCGTTTGGGTCGCCGCAGCTGCTGATGCTCTCGGGCATCGGGCCGGTGCTGCACCTGCAGGAACATGGCATCGCGGTGGTGCACCCGCTCGAAGGTGTGGGCCAGAACCTGCACGACCATCCGGACGTGGTGATGGTGGTGAACGCGCCGCGCCTGACCAACCTGTTCGGTCTCTCGCTGCGCGGTGTGGCCAACATGGTCCGGGGTGTGTTCGAGTGGCGGCAGCGGCGCAGCGGCATGCTGACCACCAACTTCGCCGAGGCCGGCGGCTTCATCCGGAGCGCGCCCGAAGAAGCCATCCCGGATCTGCAGCTGCACTTCGTGGTCGGCAAACTGGTCGACCACGGCCGCAAGACGGTGCTGGGCCACGGCTATTCGTGCCACGTCTGCCTGCTGCGACCGAAAAGCCGCGGCACGCTGCGGCTGGCCAGCAGCGATCCGCAGGCGGCGCCGCTGATCGACCCGGCCTTCCTGCAGGACCCGGACGATGTGGCGCGGCTGGTGCGCGGCTTCCAGCGCACGCGGGCGCTGTTGCAGCAACCGGCGCTGGCCCGCCATGGCGGAACCGAATCGCGCGCCTCGCGCGACGCGCAGAGCGACGCCCAGATCGAGCAGTTCGTGCGCCACCACACCGACACCATCTACCACCCGGTCGGCACCTGCCGCATGGGGCCGGACGCCGCGTCGGGGGCTGTGGTCGACGCGCGGCTGCGGGTGCATGGCGTCGGTGGCCTGCGGGTGGTCGACGCCTCGGTCATGCCCTCGGTCGTCGGCGGCAACACCAATGCACCGGTGATCATGATGGGCGAGAAGGCGGTCGACATGATCAAACAGGACCACCCCCTGCGCCGCGCCTAGTGGCGCGTCACTCCCCAGGGGGCAGCACCTGCAGCCCGGCGAAGCCGGTTCTGCGGTGTTCTCGGTTACGCTTCAACCCCCTTCCACCATCAACCCGGCGTGCGATGTCCCGTCCAGGATGCCGCGGAACTGGCTCTGCCAGGCCGCTGGCATCGCCCCCCGGGGCGTGACGCGAAGCGGCGCGGGGGGAGTTCTCTTCATGATTCTTGAGCACGCCGACATCCGCATCGACCCCGCCAGGGCCGCCGACTTCGAGGCCGCCATCCTGCGCGGCGTGACCACCGTGATCGCCCAGGCCAAAGGTTTCCAGGGCTTCAAGGTCAACCGCAGCATCGAATCGCCGGGCCGCTACATCCTCAACATCTACTGGGCCACGCTGGAAGACCACACGGTGGGCTTCCGGGAGTCGCCGGCGTTCACCGAGTGGCGCGCGATCGTGGGGCCGTTCTTTGCCCAGCCCCCGGTGGTGGAGCACCTGGAACTGGTGGGCAAGTCCGACTGAGGCTGGTCAGAGCGGGGCGAACAAGGCGGTGACCGCCTTGTCGCCGCTCATGGTCACCCTGCAGGCGCCGGTCCATTTCACGAAGCGCCAGCCGCTGGAGGCGGTGGCGCTCAGTGCGGGCTTGCTGGTGTTCTCGAACAGCTTCTGGCAGGTGCCCGTGCAGTCGAGGCCATCGGTGGTGATGTGACCGCCGCCGGTGCCCTGCACGGTGGCCGTCAGGGTGAAGCGCACCCGCTTGAAATTGGCCGTGACCTTCTTGACGTTGTCCATCGAGACCACGCAGGAGGCGGCGCCGCTGCACGCGCCCGACCAGCCGGTGAAGTTGGAATAGGCATCGGGTGAGGCGGTCAGGCGCACCAGCGTGCCGCTGAGGAAGCTGGCGCTGCAGGTGGCGCCGCAGACGGTGCCGGTGTTGACCACGGTCACGCTGCCGCCGCCGGTGCCGGCCTTGGAGTAGCTCAGGGTGTAGGGCAGGCGCTCGAACTTGGCGCCCACGGTGATGGCCGTGTTCATGGCCACCGTGCAGCTGGCGGTGCCGCTGCAGGCGCCGGTCCAGCCGGTGAACTTCGATCCCTTGGCGGCGACGGCGGCAAGCTTGACCGTGGCGCCGGCGACCATGCTGGCGCTGCAGGTGGTGCCGCAGCTGATGCCGGAGGGGCTGGAGGTCACGGTGCCGGTGCCGTCGCCCAGCCTGGTCACGCTCAGCGTCTGGCGCGTGGCGGTGAAGGTGGCGGTCACGCTGCGCGGAAGCGCCATGGAGACGGTGCAGCCGGCGGTGCCGCTGCAGGCGCCCGACCAGCCCGAGAACACCGAGCCGGTGGCGGCGGTGGCGACCAGCGCGACGCTGGTGCCGGCCGAATAGGTCTCGCTGCAGTCGCCGCCGCACAGGATGCCCGAGGGGGTGGACGAGACGATGCCGCTGCCGGTGCCGTTTCGCTGGACCGACAGCGTGGTGGCTTCAGTGCTGAGGAAGCCGGTCTGCAGGCGTTTGAGACCGGTGACCGAGCCGCCGGAGCGGGTGTCGTTCACCGAGACGGCCTGCTGGCGCAGCAGGGCCAGGCCCTCGGTCACCGAGATCGCCGGCTGGGCCTGGCGCAGCAGTGCCCAGGCGCCGGCCACGTGCGGCGTGGCCATCGAGGTGCCGTTGTAGGTCGCGTAGGCGTTGCCCGGCACCGACGAGCGGATGTAGCTGCCCGGGGCGACCAGCGAGACGAACGAGGTGATGTTGGAGTACGAGGCGATGCCGCCGACGCCGGTGGCGCAGGCGCTGCCGTCGGGGCCGGCATCGCAGTGGGCGCCCACGCTGACCGCGGTCGAGATGCAGGCCGGTGCCGACATGGCACTGGTCCAGCCGTTGTTGCCGCTGGCGATCACGGTCGCGATGCCGACCGAGCGCAGGTTGTCGATCGCGGCCTTCAGGGCCAGCCGGTCGGCGTCGCAGTTGCTGGTGTACTGGCCGCCGCCCAGGCTCATGTTGACCGAGGCGATCTTCAGCGCGTCCTTGAGCGCGTAGACCCGCTCCAGCCCCTTGATCTGGTCGCTGGTGTAGGACATCACGGCGCCGTAGGACGGGAAGTAGCTGAACACCTGGATGGCGATGATCTGCGCGCCGGGCGCGACGCCGTAGGTGCCGGCGCTGCCGCCATTGCCGGCCACGATGCCGGCCACGTGGGTGCCGTGGCTGCAGCCGGAGATGCTGGTGGCGCAGTTCACGCCCGAACCGCTGGCCGTGCTGTCGGTGACGCTGCCGGGGCAGACAGATCGGGCCTCGGTCGTGTTGGACGAATAGCAGGCTTCGGCGACCACCTTGCCGGACAGCATCGGGTGGGTCTTGTCGACGCCGGTGTCGAGCACGGCGACGCTCTGACCGGCGCCGGTCACGCCGTTGCTCCAGGCCTGCACCGCGCCGATCTGCGGCGTGCTCTCGGCCAGCGTCAGCGGCACGGGCGTGTCTTCCTCGATGCTGGCCACCAGCGGCGACATCTTCAGGTGCGCCAGGGTGCCGGCGTCCACGTCGGCGACGATGTGGGGCTGCAGGTTGAAGCGGGACAGGATCTTGGAGCTGCCGCCACGCGGGAATTCGGCCTCCAGCTTGTTCTGGGCCGAGTTTGCCCGTTTGTGCAGGTCGGTGGCGCCCGCCGCGCCGGTGCCACTGGCGCCAGCGGCCGGGTCGACCTTCATGCCGATGATGACCCGCACGTGGCCCTGGGTCGCGACCAGTTCGGTGAGCCGGTCCAGCGCCGCGGACGGCACCGGTTGCGCGTGCAGCGCGGCGCTGGTGCCCAGGGCGAGACAGAAGGCCCACAGGCGACGTTGGCGCAGGATCGGGACAGACATGGCGTACCTCGGTGGCACGACCCGCCGGCATGGCGGTCAATCGGCCCTCGGGTCTGTATCGGCGCGCTGCGGGCGATCTTGAGGCCGCCCGTCGGCGGTCAGGCGCGGGCCGCGCTCTGGCGCATCAGGGTGGATTTGCCGAACAGGCTCTCGATCAGGTCCACCGCCAGCTCCGCCGTGCGGTTTCTCACATCCAGCGCCGGGTTGAGCTCCATCACGTCCAGCGAGGCCAGGCGCCCGGTGTC
Organism: Hydrogenophaga sedimenti; assembly: GCF_051857515.1. NCBI lineage: Bacteria > Pseudomonadati > Pseudomonadota > Betaproteobacteria > Burkholderiales > Comamonadaceae > Hydrogenophaga > Hydrogenophaga sedimenti. Next base: position 311,609 of record NZ_JBPZHA010000003.1, on the reverse strand, counting down.
CGCGATCATCTCCATGCACAGCTGGGCCTCGCGGTAGGTCGGCCCGCCGGGCACGGTGGTGCCCACGCCGGGCGCGATCTCGGGGTCGAGGAAATCGACATCGAAGCTGACGTGCAGGTGGGTCTGGTCGTCCAGACCCATGAGCGCCTGGTCCATGGTGTGGCGCATGCCCATCTCGTCGATGTAGCGCATGTCGAACACCTCCAGGCCGACCTCGTGCACCAGTCGCTTTTCGCCCGGGTCGACGCTGCGGATGCCGATCTGGCGCACCATGTCGGCGCGGATGGCCGGTGCGTGGCCGCCGATGCCGGTCAGTTCGGCCGGCCCGTGACCGCACAGGCAGGCCACCGGCATGCCGTGGATGTTGCCGCTGGGCGTGAGCGCGGCGGTGTTGAAGTCGGCGTGGGCGTCGAGCCAGAGCACGCGCAGCTTCCTGCCGCTGTCCCGGCAGTGGCGCGCCACCGCGCTGATCGAGCCCATGCCCAGGCAGTGGTCGCCGCCGAGCACGATCGGCAGGCGTCCCGACGCGAGCTCGGCGTGCACGGCGTCGTGAAGCGCGGCATTCCAGGCGACCACCTCGTCCAGGTGGCGGTAGCCGTTGACCGGCGGCAGCCAGGGGTTGGCCGGCCCCTGGAGGTTGCCGCGGTCGACGACCTGCAGGCCGTGGCTCTCCAGCACGGGCTGGATGCCGGCCACGCGCAGGGCTTCGGGGCCCATGGAGGCGCCACGCGCGCCGGCGCCGATGTCGGTGGGGACGCCGATCAGGCTGATGAGGTTGGTGATCATGAGGGACCTTTCAGCGGAGGGCTGCCATGTGCAGGCCGCCGGCCAGATGGTAGTGGAGCGGGCGGCGCATTCAGGCCAGGGGGAGATCGACGCGGAAGGTGGCGCCGTGGCCGGGCGTGCTTTCGGCCCGGATCTGACCGCCCATGCGCTCCACCGCTTTCTGCACCAGGGCCAGCCCGATGCCGGTGCCGGGAATCTGGTCCTGCCGGTGCAGGCGCTGGAACATGCCGAAGATGCGGTCGTGGTGCCGCATGTCGAAGCCGATGCCCTGGTCGCTCACGCTCAGGTGCAACCGGTCGCCCACGGCATGCGCCTCGACGCGCACGCGGGGCGCCTGGCCCGCCGGCGTGAACTTCAGGGCGTTGTCGATCAGGTTGCGCAGCACGATGGCCAGCCCCTTGGGGTTGGCCTGCACCCGCAGGTCGTCGGGGATCAGCACGCTCAGCTGGCCCTGGCGCGCCTCCAGCTCGTCGCGGAACGGCGCCGCCACCGTCTGCGCGCAGGCCGCCAGCGCCACCGGCTCGATCTGCTCGGCCAGCTGCTGCAGGTGCGAATAGGCCAGCAGGTCGTTGACCAGCTGCGACATGTGCAGGGTTGCGCGCTGGATGCGCTGCAGGTATTCGCGGCCCTGGTCGTCCAGCTGCGCGGCGTGTTCGTCCAGCAGCAGGGCGCTGAAGCCCTCGATGCCGCGCAAGGGCGTGCGCAGGTCGTGTGACGCCGAGTAGGTGAAGGACTCCAGCTCGCGGTTGACGGTCTGCAGGCGCTGCACGCTCTCGTGCAGCTGCTGCGTGCGCTCCTCCACCTTCTGTTCCAACTGCTCGGTCATTTCGCGCACCTGCGCGGCCGCCTGCGCGCGCAGGCTCAAGTTCACCAGCATCTGTGCGAACAGTTCCAGCAGCGTGATCTCCTCACTGCCGTAGGCCCGCGGCTGGTGCACCGAGTCCAGGCCCACAAAACCCAGGCAGTCCGTGCCGTTCATCAGCGGCAGGGTCAGCAGGCCGCGGATGTCCATCGCCTGCAGCACGTCGCGCAGGGCCGAGGCGGGCAGGGCCTCGCGGTCGGCCACCATCACCTTCTCGCCGCGCAGGTGCATCTGGTGCCAGTCCGTCAGGCGCCCGATCGGGGCGTTCTGCCACAGCGGTTTCTGGGGGGCGATGCCGGGCGCGCACCACTCATGGGTGTTGGTGGACGTGCCGGCCTGCGGGTCGTAGGCGAAGAGGTAGGCGCGGTCGGCTCCGACGAAGACCCCCATGTCCTTGAGCGCGGCGTCGATGGCTTCGTCCATCTGCTGGACCGGCAGGTTGATGAACCGGCTGGCCAGACGGAACAGCAGCAGCACGAAATCGTTCAGGCGCGTGCGTGCGCGCGCCACCGCCTGCTGTTCGGAGGTGTCGCGCACCACGAACATGCACTGGTCACCGCCCGGCAGCCAGGCCAGCCGGGCGTTGAAGAAGTGCGTGCCGACCGGCAGGTCCATGCTGTAGTCGAGTTCCTGGACGCCGCTTTCCCGCGCACGCTGTATCGCCGCGCGCAGCGGCGGCACCAGTGCCGGTGGCAGCACCTCGGCCATGGGGCGGCCCAGGAAGTCCTCGGGGCGCCGGTAGAGCCGTTCCTCGGCGCCCGCCTGGAAGAAGACGAAGCGTTCCTGCCCGTCCAGCACGAACAGCATGTCCTGGATGACGCCGAACACCTGTTCCAGGATGGCGCTGCGCTCCATGGCCACCGCCTCGGCCCGGCGCAGCTCGGTCACGTCCAGGCAGGAGCCGACGTAGCCGATGAAGCGCTGGTCGGCGTCGTACCGGGGGCGGCCCTGCTCGTGCAGCCAGCGGTATTCGCCATCGTGGCGCCGCAGGCGGTATTCCATGCTGTAGGGCTGTCGCGCCGCGAAGGCGCTGTTGAACACCTGGGCGCAACGCTCTCGGTCCTGCGGATGCACATCGTCCAGCCAGGGCGCATCGCATTCGCTGCGCAGGTCGCGGCCGGTGAAGTCCAGCCAGGCCTGGTTGAGCCAGTCGGGCTTCTGCTGCGCGTCCACCGTCCAGGCCAGGGCGGCGGAGGCATTGGCCACCGTGTCCAGGTGTTTGAGGGTCTGCCGCTGGGCTTCTTCCAGTGCCTTGCGGTCGCTGATCTCGAAGGTGGTGCCCGCCATGTAGGTGACATGGCCGCTGGCGTCGCGCAGCCCGGAGCCCCGGGTGTCGAACCAGTGGTCGCGGCCCTGCGCGTCGCGCGCCCGGAACTCCAGCCGGTAGTCGCCCTCACCCTTGAAGAAGCGGCGCAGCACTTGCTGCAGCCGGGGCAGGTCTTCGGGGTGGATCAGTTCCAGGAAACGCGCCCCCATCTGGTCGGCCGGGGGCGAAGGGTGGCCCATGGCGACGAAGAACTCGTCGCTGGGCTGGATGAACCCGCGGCCGAAATCCCATTCCCACACCTGGCCGTGGGCGGCGGCGAGGCGGAAGCGCTGCTCGCTGCGCTCCAGGGTGCGCTGGTCGCTTTCGAGCTGGGTGACGTCGCGGAACATCAGCAACAGCCGCTGTTCGCCATCCTGCTGCACCCGCTCGGCGCTGTAGCGCACCTGGATCGTCTGCCCGTCCGGGCGCGTGCTGCTGGCCGCGGCATTGCGCACCTGTTCGCCACGCTCCAGCCGCTCGATGAGCTGTTGCCGCTCCGATGGCGACTGCCAGAGCCTCAGCTCGATGGCCGACTGGCCGATCAGCTGCTCGCGCGACCGACCAAAGAGCGTGCAGAACGCATCGTTGACGAGCAGCAACTGGCTGTTGCTCCAATCGGTCAGGGACATGGCTTCCGGCGCCGCCTGGAAGACGGTTTCGAACAGCTTTTGCGCCGAGTGCTGGCGGGCTTCGGCCTCGCGGCGTGCGGTGATGTCGCGGGAGATCACCAGCGTGGTGACGGGGGCGCCGGCGGCCACCGGCTCCAGGCTGGCCTGGGCTTCCCAGTGGCGCTCGCCGCGTGGCCCCGTGTGGGTGAAATACAGGATTTCCGGCTCGCCGGTCGCGGCGACCCGTTGCAGGCAGGTGCGCCACAGCGCCGCCACATCGGACGGGGCCCCGAATTGTTCCAGCGTGCGGCCCAGCATCGCCTGCGCCGGGATGCCGGTGGCGGTCTCCACCGCCGGGTTGGCGTACAGCACGCGCCCGCTGGCGTCGTAACGCACGAACACGTCGGGCAGGTGGTCGCTCAGGGTCTGGAAGTGCCGCTCGCTGCGGGCCAGGGCCTGCATGGACCGGTCCAGGCGCCAGGCGCCGTAGGCCATGGCCGCGGCCACCAGCAAGGTCAGCGCAGCGGCCAGGGGCAGGATGGCGGCCCACTCGGCCAGCACGCTCTGCACCGACAGCGCATAGACGATCACCAGGCGGTCGGCGCTGCCGGCCAGCCGCTGGAAACCGACGATGCGCCGCACGCCATCGATCTGGGCCGTGGCGTCGAACACGCCGGAGGACGCCTGCCGCACGGCGTCGGTCAGGTGGCCACGCACGGTGAGGCCCTGTTCCTGCGGCACCAGCGGGTGGCGCACCAGCACGGTGGTGGCGCCGTCGTCCTCCAGCCGGAACAGGCTCATGCTGCCACCGGCGGGCAACCCTTCCGAGGCAAAACGCGACAGCAGGGCGTCGCGCGGCAGGTCCACCTGGTAGATCTGTCCACCCTCGGCCGCAGGCTGGCGCCAGCGCAGGGGAACCACCCACTGCGCACCCGCCTGTTGCGCCAGTTCCGGCTGCCATTGCGCGGCAGGCAGATCCTTGCTCCCGAGGGCCCCCGCGTCCAGCTGGCGCAGGGAGAACGGCAGGCTCAGCGAGTCCACCAGCGGGCGTTGCGCGCTGAGCAGGTCGGCGGCGCGGGAGGCGGGGGAGGTGCCGGTGGCGGCGATGCTGGCCTGTGCCAGCCGCAGCGACTGCTCCAGTTCTGCCGCCAGGCGCTGGACTTCGCGCTGGGCCTGCGCCTGGGCGCGTTCCAGGGTGGCTTCGCGCTGGACCAGCAACAGCCCGCTGGACAGCGCCAGCAGCAGACCGATGGCCACCACGGCGAGCGCGCGCAGCCACCGCGCGCCGGGCACAGGCAGCCCCTGGGTGGGTTCTGTCTTCGGGGTGGGGCGGGAGGCCGGTTCGGTGTCGCCGTGGCGTTCAGGCATGGGGGTCATGAGGGCGGATGCTGCTCGGACTACGGGTCCCTGAGGGACCGCGGTTCAGTCTAGCAGGGGCATCCGGCCCCAGGGCTCACATGCTGCGCCGGTATTGCCCGCCGACCTCGAACAGCGCCGAGGTGATCTGGCCCAGCGAGCAGCAGCGCACCGCGTCCATCAGCACCTCGAACACGTTCTTGTTCTCAATCACGGCCTGCTTCAGGCGCGCCAGCTGGGCCGGGGCCTCGTTCGCATGGCGGGTGTGGAAGTCGGCCAGTCGCGACAGCTGCGACTGTTTCTCTTCCTCGGTCGAACGCGCCAGCTCGATGGTCTCGGGCGTGGTGTCGCCGTGCGGGTTGCGGAAGGTGTTGACGCCGATGATCGGGTACTCGCCGGTGTGCTTGAGCATCTCGTAGTGCATGCTCTCTTCCTGGATCTTTGACCGCTGGTAGCCGGTCTCCATCGCGCCCAGCACGCCGCCGCGCTCGGCGATCTTCTCGAACTCGGCCAGCACCATTTCTTCGACCAGCTCGGTCAGCTCGTCGATGATGAAGGCGCCCTGGTTGGGGTTCTCGTTCTTGGCCAGGCCCCACTCGCGGTTGATGATGAGCTGGATCGCCATCGCGCGGCGCACCGAGTCTTCGGTCGGCGTGGTGATCGCCTCGTCGAAGGCGTTGGTGTGCAGCGAGTTGCAGTTGTCGTAGATCGCGATCAGCGCCTGCAGGGTGGTGCGGATGTCGTTGAACTGGATCTCCTGCGCGTGCAGCGAACGGCCGCTGGTCTGGATGTGGTACTTGAGCTTCTGGCTGCGTTCGTTGGCGCCGTATTTCTCCTTCATGGCCACGGCCCAGATGCGGCGCGCGACGCGGCCCAGCACGGTGTACTCCGGGTCCATGCCGTTACTGAAGAAGAAGCTCAGGTTGGGCGCGAAGTCGTCGATGTGCATGCCGCGCGCGAGATAGGCCTCCACGAAGGTGAAGCCGTTGCTGAGCGTGAAGGCCAGCTGGCTGATGGGGTTGGCGCCAGCCTCGGCGATGTGGTAGCCGGAGATCGACACCGAGTAGAAGTTGCGCACGTCGTGGTGCACGAAGTACTCGGCGATGTCGCCCATCACCTTCAGTGAAAACTCGGTCGAGAAGATGCAGGTGTTCTGGCCCTGGTCTTCCTTCAGGATGTCGGCCTGCACCGTGCCGCGCACGTTGGCCAGCACCCATTCGCGGATCTTCTGCGCTTCGGTGTCGGTCGGCTCGCGGCCGTTGTCGGCCTTGAACTTCTCGATGTTCTGATCGACGGCGGTGTTCATGAACATCGCCAGGATGCTTGGCGCCGGGCCGTTGATGGTCATGGACACCGAGGTGGTCGGGTTGCACAGGTCGAAGCCCGAGTACAGCACCTTCATGTCGTCCAGCGTCGCCACGTTCACGCCGCTGTTGCCCACCTTGCCGTAGATGTCCGGGCGCGGATCGGGATCGTTGCCGTACAGGGTGACGGAGTCGAAGGCGGTGGACAGGCGCTTGGCCGGCAGGCCTTCGCTCACCAGCTTGAAGCGGCGGTTGGTGCGGAAGGGGTCGCCTTCGCCGGCGAACATGCGGGTCGGGTCTTCGCCCTCGCGCTTGAAGGCGAAGGTGCCCGAGGTGTAGGGGAAGCTGCCGGGCACGTTGTCCAGCATCAGCCACTTGAGGATCTCGCCGTGGTCTTCGTACTGCGGCAGCGCGACCTTGCGGATGGTGGTGCCGGACAGCGACTTGGTGGTCAGCGCGGTGCGGATCTCCTTGTCGCGGATCTTCACCACGTATTCGTCGCCCGCGTAGGCCTTCTGCATGTCGGGCCACTGGGCCAGCAGCTTGCGCGCCGCCGCGTCCTGCGTCAGTTCGCGGCTCTGGGCCAGGTCGATCGCCGCTTCGGACGCCTTGGGCCGGTTGGGCTTGTCGACGGCGAGCATCGCGGCCGCGGCACGCAATTGCTGGATCTCGCGCGCCAGCTTCGCCTGCTCGCGCGCCTTCTTCTTGTAACCGCGCACGGTGTCCGAAATCTCGGCCAGGTAGCGTGTGCGCGCCGGCGGCACGATGGGGGTCTGGTTGGTGCTGTGGCGCACGTTCACCAGCGGCAACCGGCCGTCGGCCAGCTTCAGGCCCTTCTCGGCCAGCCGCACTTTCAGCGCCTGATACAGGGCGGTCACGCCGTCGTCGTTGAAGCGCGCGGCCATGGTGCCGAACACCGGCATCTGGTCGGGCATGACGGTGAAGGCCTCGCGGTTGCGCTGCACCTGCTTGGCCACATCGCGCAGCGCGTCGGCCGCGCCCTTGCGGTCGAACTTGTTGATCGCCACGAACTCGGCGAAGTCCAGCATGTCGATCTTTTCGAGCTGGCTGGCGGCGCCGAACTCGGGCGTCATCACGTACATCGGGATGTCCACGTGCGGCACGATCGCCGCGTCGCCCTGGCCGATGCCCGAGGTCTCGACCACGATCAGGTCGAAGCCGGCCACCTTGCAGGCCGCCACCACGTCGGGCAGGGCGGCGCTGATCTCGCTGCTGGTGTCGCGCGTGGCGAGCGAACGCATGTAGATGCGCGGACCGTTCTGCCAGGGGCCGATCGCGTTCATGCGGATGCGGTCGCCGAGCAGCGCGCCGCCGCTCTTGCGGCGCGAGGGGTCGATCGAGATGACGGCCACGCGCAGCGCGTCTTCCTGGTCCAGCCGCAGGCGCCGGATCAGTTCGTCGGTGAGCGACGACTTGCCGGCGCCGCCGGTGCCGGTGATGCCGAGCACGGGCACCGCCTTGCCGGCCGCTGCGGCACGCACGGCCTCGACCAGTGCGGCGTCTGCCTTGCCGTTCTCCAGCGCCGTGATCAGCTGCGCCAGCGCGCGCCAGTGCATCTCGCCATGGCCCTGGATCGCTTCCAGCGCCTTGGGCGCGTGGCCGCTGGTGTCGAGGTCGCAGCGCATCACCATCTCGCCGATCATGCCGGCCAGGCCCATGCGCTGGCCGTCTTCGGGGCTGTAGATGCGGCCCACGCCGTAGCTGTGCAGTTCGCGGATCTCGGCTGGCACGATCACGCCGCCGCCGCCGCCGAACACCTGGATGTGCTCCCCGCCGCGCTGGCGCAGCAGGTCGACCATGTACTTGAAGTACTCGACGTGGCCGCCCTGGTAGGAGCTGATGGCGATGCCCTGCACGTCTTCCTGCAGCGCGGCGGTGACGACCTCGTCGACCGAGCGGTTGTGGCCCAGGTGGATCACCTCGGCGCCCATGCCCTGCAGGATGCGCCGCATGATGTTGATGGCGGCGTCGTGGCCGTCGAACAGACTGGCGGCGGTGACGAAGCGCACCTTGTTCGTGGGGCGGTAGCTGGCCAGGGCTTTGAAGTCGGCGGACAGGTCGGTCATGGTCTTGTCTCTCGGGTGGTTCTTGTCGGGAGCGGGGTCATTCGATGCGCAGGCCCTGGAGCGCGGGGTCCGGCGGCGGGAAGCGCAGGTCCAGCGCCTTGAGCGTGTCGCGCACCACGGTGGCGATCATCAGGTTGCGGTGCGTCTTGGAGTTGGCCGGCACCACGGTCCAGGGCGCCCACGGCGTGCTGGTGGCTTCGAGCAGGTTTTCATAGGCCTTCTGGTAGTCGGCCCACTGCTTGCGGACCTCCAGATCGCCCAGGCTGAACTTCCAGTGCTTGGTCACGTCGTCGACCCGCTCCTGCAGGCGTTCGCGCTGCTCATCGAAGCTGATGTGCAGCATGAACTTCAGGACCACGGTGCCGGTCTCGGTCAGCAGGCGCTCGAAGTCGTTGATGTGGGCGAAACGCTGCCTGGTCTGTTCCGCGGTGATCCAGTGGTTGACCGTCGGCACCAGCACGTCCTCGTAGTGGCTGCGGTTGAAGACCGTGATGTGGCCGGCGGCGGGCACCTGCTGGTGGATGCGCCAGAGGTAGTCGTGTGCGCGTTCGGGTTCGGTCGGTGCCTTCCAGCCCACGGTCTGCATGCCCAGCGGGCTGGTCTGGCCGAACACGCCGCGGATGGTGCCGTCCTTGCCGGAGGTGTCGGTGCCCTGCAGCAACACCAGCAGCTTGTAGCGGCCGTCGGCGTAGAACAGGTTCTGCAGCGTGTCGATTTCCTGCGCCAGGGCCGCCACGCGGGCCTGGTCCTCGGCCTTGCTGCCTTCGGACCAGGGTTTGGCGCCGGGGTCGAGTTTGTCCAGCGCCACCGGGTCGGACGGGCCGATCACCCAGCCGCGCGCACGGCGCTCGCGCGCCGACGGCAGTGCGGCCTCGGGAAACGGCAATCGGGCGTCGGACGATCGGGGCATGGCGGGTCTCCGGACGGTGGCTCGTCCATCCTGCCACGGTGGGCGCAGATTGACGTTTACGTAAACGTCAATGATAGCGGGTTTCCTGTCTGCCGTGGTGCGGGTGTCTGCCTACAATACCTGGCGGGGTATGGGCTGCCTGCCCCGGAACCATGCCGAGGAGTCTTCATGACCACCGTCCACGATCCGGAGCGCCAGCGGGCGCTGGTGCTGCGCCTCAAGCGCGTCGAGGGGCAGCTGAGGGGCATCCAGAAGCTGCTGGAGAGCAATGCCGACTGCGAGAAGGTGGCGCAGCAGATGGCCGCCGCGCGCAAGGCGCTGGACAAGACCTTTTTTGCCATGGTCGGCTGCGTCATCGCGCAGGGCGATGTGCCGCCGGACGATGTGGCGGATATGCTCGCCCGGTTTTCCTGATGTCCCTGGCCAAGAGAGAGCAACGATGAAACCGATCCAGCTGTTCGACCCCGCCTCCAGCACCTACACCTATGTGCTGTTCGACCAGAGCACGCGCGAGGCCGTGATCATCGATCCGGTCGAGGAGCAGATCGAGCGCGATCTGGCGACGCTGCGCGAATGCGGGCTGCGGCTGGTGTGGACGGTCGAGACCCACGCCCATGCGGACCACATCACCAGCGCCGGCCAGCTGGCCGAACTGGCGGGCGCGAAGACGGCGGCGCCGGCCGGCTGCGGCATCGGTACCGCCGGGCGCCAGCTGCAGGACGGCGACGAACTGGTGTTCGGCGGCGAAAGCCTGCGGGCCCTGCACACCCCGGGCCACACGGCCGGCAGCATGAGCTACCTCTGGCGCGGGCAGGTGTTCACCGGCGATGCGCTGCTGATTGGCGGCTGCGGTCGCACCGATTTCCAGTCGGGCAGCGCGCCCGAGCTCTACCGCAGCCTGACCCGGGTGTTGTTCGCGCTGCCGGACGACACCGTGGTGTGGCCCGGGCACGACTACCGGGGCCGGAGTTCCTCGACCATCGGCCACGAGAAGGCGACCAATCCGCGGGTGGCCGGCAAGTCCGAGGCCGAGTTTGTCGCGATCATGGAGGCGCTGAATCTGCCGAAGCCGCGCCGCATCGACGAAGCCGTGCCGGCCAACCTGACTTCCGGCCTGCGCCACGACGTCGACGGCGTGCTGCTGATGGCGCCACGCCCGGGGCAGGGCGGCTACGCGGGCGACGTGTCTCCCCAGTTGGCCTGGCGCTGGGTGGAGGCGGGCGAGGCGGTGATGGTGGACGTGCGCACCGACGCCGAGCGCGAGTGGGTCGGTTTCGTGCCGGGTGCGGTGCCGGTGGCCTGGAAGCAGTGGCCCGGCATGGCGATGAATGCGCAGTTCGACGACGCGGTGCGCGCCGCGGCCGAGGGTGGCCGCAAACTGGTGCTGCTGTGCCGCAGCGGGGTGCGCTCGGTGGCGGCGGCCAAACGGGCGACCGAGTTGGGCATCGAGGCCTACAACATCCTCGAAGGGTTTGAAGGCGATCCCGATGCCCAGGGGCAACGCGGCAAAAAGGGTGGTTGGCGATTGCACGGATTGCCCTGGCGCCAGAATTGAAAAAGCGCCGCTGATCGGATCAATTCGTCCAAACTTGAGAAGAAAGCTTCACACCCCCTGCCAATGCTGACAGGGAGTGTGAGCCAGATCGCATCGGGGTTTCTTCAATGGGTTCTTCCATTCACCGGAGAACCCCATGGAATTACTGGAAAACACCCGCAATGCCTCGCCCCGTTTCCCCAGCCTGACTTCCGCGCTGGAGGCCCGCATCCAGCAGGATTTCCTGCCGCGCTGGAACGATCTCTGGCAGGGGAGATTTGCCGTTCAGGGTGCCCGCCCGGGCCCCAATTCGGTGCGGCTCGATGGCAATGACTATTTGGCGGTTTCGGGCCATCCGGACATTGTCCGGGCCCAGGTGCAGGCGCTGACCCAATGCGGCAATTTTGCGGTGCAATCGGGCGTATTTCTGCACGACGAACACCCGACCCGCAATCTTGAATTGAAATTGGCTCATTGGGTCGGAAAAGACGACGGATTTGTATGCCAATCGGGTTATGCCGCCAATGTGGGGCTGATCCAGTCGGTCGCCAATCAGGACACGCCCGTCTACATTGACGGTCAGGCCCACGCCTCGCTGTGGGAAGGCGCACACGCCGCCAGGGCGCCCGCGCACGCCTTCCGGCACAACGATCCACAGCACCTGGACAAGCTGATGGCCCGCACCGGCCCGGGGCTGGTGGTGGTCGATTCGGTCTACAGCACGACCGGCGCCGTCTGCCCGCTGGCCGACATCCTGGACGTGGTGGAGCGCCACTGCTCGATGATCCTGGTCGACGAATCGCACTCGCTGGGCACGCACGGGCCGTCGGGCGCGGGCCTGTGCGCCCAGCTGGGCCTCACCGACCGGGTGCACTTCATCTCCGCCAGCCTGGCCAAGGCCATGGCGGGCCGGGCCGGTTTCTTCACCGCGCCGGCCCGGCTGCGTTACCACATCCTCACGTCGAGCTTTCCGAACATCTTCAGCTCCTGCGTGCTGCCGCACGAGGCGGTTGCGCTGGCGGCGACGGTCGATGTGCTGCAGAAGGCCGACCAGGCGCGCGAGAACCTGCGCCGGGTGACGCGCCGCATCCGGGCCTCGCTGGCCGACATGGGCTATCCGATCGCACAGGGCACCGAGCAGATCATCGCGCTGGAGGCCGGGCCGGAGCCGGACACGATCCGCGTGCGCGATGCGCTGGACGCGCTGGGCGTGCACACGGCCTTCTTCGGTGCGCCGGCCACCAGCCGCAACCGCTCGCTGGCGCGCATGACGCTGCACGCCGCGCTGACCGGCGCCGAGCTCGACCATGTCGAGTCGGCCGCGGGCGAGGTCGCGCAGCGCGTGAAACCCTGGGAGTGGGCGGCCGCGCGCCGTCAGCGCGGGGGCACCCAGGTGTCCTGAATCGTGCGCAGTCCCTGCATGTCCAGGAAATGGCGGTAGGGATAGATTGGCTGGGGCAGGTCGGCGTCGCCCAGGCGGAACTGGGCGCCGATCAGCAGGCCCTCGTCGCCGATGGCGAAGGCCTTTTCGGTGCGGATCGGTCCGCTCAGCCCCAGCTGCTGGTGCAGCTCCACGGCCGGCAGCAGCGCGCCTTCCTGAATGCCACGGACGGTGTCGAAGCCGAGGCCGGCCGATCGGGCCAGGTCACCCACGTCCTTGAGTCCGGCGGTGGGTTCGAGCTGCAGCCAGTCGCACTGGCCTTCGGCGGTCAGGCCCAGCAGCCCGAACGGCTCCCCGAGCACCACGTATTCGATCCATTGTTCCTGCACCAGGGCGTGCAGTGTCGCCGCGACCGACGGGGCCTCCAGCATGGCCTGGTGCTGGGACTGCAGGGCGGTCCGCCAGACGGTGTTGAGGCGGGGGTGTGCCGTCTCCGCGAGCTTGATGATCGTGGTCAGCAGACGGCCGGCGATGTCGGCTGTCTGCTTGGGAATGAACTGGTCGATCAGTCCCTTGTTGAAGGCCTTGATCGCCAGCTGGTCGTCGGCCTGGCCGGTCAGCAGGATGCGCGAGCCGGGCCAGTCGAGCAGAGAATCCAGCACCTTCAGGCCGTCGATGCCAGGCATCGCGAAGTCCACCACGCAGGTCTGCGCGAGCTGGTAGCGCGCCGGGTTCGAGCCCCAGTAGCGCAGCACCTGCGGCAGCAGCGGATGCCCCAGCCGCCAGCGGTCGATCAGCTGCAGCTGCAGGCCGGCATCGGCCTCCCAGCGCGCCGGTTCTTCGTCCATCCGCGCCAGAAAGGCGGTCGGGCGCGAGAACAGTTCGACCTGCAGCGACGCCGGCACCACCATGCCCAGCATTTCCAGGTAGTCGACATCGTCGTCGAGGAAGATCAGGCTGCCCGAACGGCGGTACAGGGGAAACTTGAAAGCCATGGCTATAGGGAACTCGAAGGGGGGACGAACGGCGTGGAGGCGTCCCACACAGGCAGGGTGATCGTGAACGTGGCCCCCTGACCAGGAACCGACTGCAGGGTCAGCCGTCCTTCGGAGGCTTCCACGACGTTCTTGCAGAAGGTCAGGCCCAGGCCATTGCCCACGGTACTCTGCAGCGAATAGAAAGGTTCGAAGATGCGTTGCTGCTTGCGCAGCGGCACGCCGGTGCCCTTGTCGGCGACCGAGATCCGACCGTGGCCATCGACCAGGTGCACCGCAATGCGCAGGTCTCCGGGCAGCAGCGGCCGGTCGGTCGCGGCCAGCGCGTGCAACGCGTTCTTGATCAGATTGTCCAGCACGCGCGAAAACTGTGCCTGCGAACCCAGAAACGCGAAATCCTGCCCCAGCACCAGGTCGACGCAGGCGCGCTCCTTGGTGGTGCGGAACGGGTACTGGGCGACCACCTCCTGGGCGACCTCGAAGGCCGACAGGACGGTGGTCGGCTTGGGCAGGCGCAACAGCTGCGCGTTCGAGATCTGCGTGTCGATCTGCCGGTTCATGCTGCGCACCAGGTTCTGCAGCTTCTGCGACAGCTCTTCGAGCTTCATGCGCTTGGGCACCGGCAGGTCCGGCTGTGCCAGCCCCCGCAAGGCATCACCGACCAGGTTCACCGTGGCCAGCGGCGTGCGCAGTTCGTGCGCCATCACTCCCATGGTGCTGAGTGTGTGCATCAGCCGCGCCCGGCGCAGGTTGGCGCCCGACATGCCCAGCATCAGGCTCATCACCAGCGAGAACGCCATCAGCGTGAGATTCACCGGATCGAAGCCGACCCACACCTGGTCGCCCCGGGTCCACCAGAACAGCCCGGCCGCCACCAAAAAACCGGTCGCCGTCCCCAGCGACGCCAGGCGCCAGTCGGTGATGTGGAAATAGATCAGGATCATGCAGCACAGGCTGGCCAGCCAGGCCTTGTTGCCCTCGTTCATCAGGAACATCCAGCCGAAGAACAGCGGCAGCTGCAGCCAGAAGACGATGCCGAACACCCAGACGCTGGGTCTGGCGGTCAGGTCCCGGTTGACCCGCGGCAGCAGCAGCACCAGGCCGGACAGGGCCAGCAGGATCCGGACCCAGAAGACGTCGTAGGGCTGGGGCAGGGCGCGGCCCCAGATCCAGCCGAACAGGAAATGGCCGCCGAAGGTGAACACGCCCAGCCATTGGAGGCGCGTGGTCGAAGGGTGCAAAATAGGCTCCAGCGGTGCCCGGACGATTTCGTCCATCACCCAGCGCCAGAGCCTGAGCCTGGCGTTGTGAACCCTGAACCGGTCCCACGGCAACATGTATTCCTTCCAGCCTAGTCCGTACCTGCCCGTCGGCAGCCGCCGGACGCGCATGGCGATTGTCACCGTTTGGCGACGCAACGCACCATGACCCTGCCTGTCAACTTCGACAGCGTCGGCGTCGACGCCATTCTGGCCGATTGGGTGCGGGCGCTGCGCGACTCGGCCGTTGAGTCTGTCATGGTGCTGGGGCCCAATCCGACCGGCGGGCGCGACGAGCGCGAGGTGCTGGCCGTGCATCCGCCGCGCATGCTGAACGCCGCCGAGGCGCTGGCCGCGAGCCGCGACTTCGGCTCCAGTTGGCGCGACAGCGACGCGCCCCTGGTGGCTTGGCAGGACATCACCAAGGCGGCCTACGCCGAGAGCGCCGAACGCTGGCGCCGGCTCTGGCTGGCGCACGGCTTCCAGACCCTGGTGCGGGTGGCCTTCAGCCTGCCGGCCGGCCGCGCGTTCGAGTGCTTCATGTTCAGTCCACGGGCCTTCGCGGACCGCTCCGAAGCCGCAGCCCTGGCCTGGTCGGCCTACAACATCTGGCCGACGCTGCGCCGGGCCATCGCCGAGCAGCGCGTGACCCTCAGCCCGCGCGAATACGAAAGCCTGAACTACGCCTTCGAGGGACTGACGGCGCGCGAGTCGGCGCAGCGCATGGACTGCTCGGAGCGCACGGTCAACTACCACCTGGCCAACGCGATGGCCAAACTGCAGACCGACAACAAACTCTCAGCGGTGCAGCGGGCCTGCTGGTTGGGCCTGATCTGATGCTTTGGGCCATGGGCGTGGCGATGCTGCGATGCGGCAAAAACACCCGGGCCGCTTGTTCATAATGACCCCATGACCCTTCTGGCGCTGGACGTAGGCAATACGCGATTGAAGTGGGCGCTGTACGACGCGCCGCGGGTGGGTGGCCAGCCGCTGGCCCACGGTGCCCAGTTCCTCGAAAACATCGAGAAGCTCGCGGAGGGCGACTGGAGTGCGCTGGCTTCGCCGCGCTGGATCCTGGGCTGCATCGTCGCCGGCGACGCGGTCAAGCGCCGGGTCGAGGAGCAGCTGGAGCAGTGGGACGTGACCCCGCAGTGGGTGGTGTCCAGCGCCGCCGAGGCCGGCCTGACCAACGGTTACGACCACCCGGCGCGGCTGGGCTCGGACCGCTGGGTCGCCATGATCGGTGCGCGCCAGCGCCTGATGCAGCAGGGCCGCGCACGTCCCTGCATCGTGGTCATGGTGGGCACGGCGGTGACGGTGGAAGCGATCGACGCCGAAGGCCGCTTCCTGGGCGGCATCATCCTGCCGGGCCACGGCATCATGCTGCGCGCCCTGGAGTCGGGCACGGCCGGGCTGCATGTGCCGACCGGCGAGGTGCGCGACTTTCCGACCAACACCAGCGACGCGCTCACCAGCGGTGGCACCTTCGCCATCGCCGGCGCGGTCCAGCGCATGGTCGAGAACCTGCAGAAACATTGCGGCGAGACGCCGGTGGTCTACATGACCGGCGGTGCGGGCTGGAAGATGGCCCCCAGCATGTCCTCGCCCTGCGAGCTGGTGGACAGCCTGATCTTCGACGGGCTGCTGGAAGTCGCCAACAAAAGATTTGGGTGAGCCTGTGACCCCCTGCGCCGCCTGCGGCGTCACCCCCCGGGGGGCGGCACTGGCGGCCCGGCCAAGCCGGTTCCGCCGTGCCTTGGAACCGTCCGGCTTCTCAGGTGCTTCTACACCTCGCCCCAGGGCAACATCAGGGTGACCGCCAGCAGCTGCGCGAACTCGGGTTCGAAGGCGTCGATGATCTGCTGCGGGTCGGGGCAGAGCGCGCTGTCGGCGATGACACCGAACTGCACGCCACCGCCGTAGCTCAGGATCGACACGCCCAGGCCGACGGTCCCCGTCTGCGGCACCCAGAACATGGTCTGTTCCAGCGTCGCGCCGCAGAACTTCAGCTTCTCGCCCGGCCCCGGCACATTGGTCATCACGGCCGTGGTCTTGCGGCCGAACAGGCTGAGCATTGCGTCCTGCGCCGGCTTGACCAGCAGTCCCGCGACCGACAGCAGGCCGAAGGTCAGCAGCGGTTGCAGGCTGCCCTTGAGTGCGCCCATGCGCGCGCGCACCGCATACACCCGCTCGATCGGGTTGTCGATGCCGATCGGCAGCACCAGCGGGATCAGCCCGAAGCGGTTGCCCAGTTTCCAGGCTTCTTCCATGGGACGCAGATTGATCGGCACCATCGCGCGGATCTCCTTGCCGGCCGGGTCCTCGCCGTGGCGGCGCAGGTAGGTGGCGATGGCGCCGGCCACGCAGCTGAGCAACACATCGTTGACCGAACAGTTCAGGCCCTTGCCGATGGCCTTGACTTCGTCCAGCGGGATCGGCTCGCACCAGGCCACGCGCTTGTCGCCGACCGGCTGGCCCTTGAGCCGGGTCGGCGAGTCGTCGGGCATGAGGGCCAGCGCGGCCAGGTCGCTGGCCAATTGGCCGCCCAGCCGCGCGACTTCCATCGCCTGGCCCAGCGACTCACCCAGGCCCTGCTGGGGCGAGGCCAGCATGGACAAGGACTTCGCGGCGCCTCCGCCCGCGGCGTCCAGCGCCCGCGCGGCGATGTCCCCGAACGGCCGGATCAGCGTGTCGGCCACCCAGTCCTCGGCCGCCTCCAGTCCCGCCTTGTGGGGCCTGGCCTTGCGCCGCGGCGGTTCGCTGCCGCCGTCGACCAGGCTCATCATCACGCTGATGAGGGCGATGCCGTCGGCGATGCAGTGGTGGATGCGCGCGATCAGCGCCGAGCCGCCGTCGTAGTCTTCGATCAGCTCGAATTGCCAGAGCGGATGCGCCGGATTCATCGGCACCATCGCCAGCATGCCTGCGCGGGCCTGCAGGGCGGCGCGTTCGCTTTGCCCTTTGCGGCGTTCCAGCCGGTGCACGACCACGTGGCGGTCGAGCGAAAACGCGGTGTCCTCGGCCCAGTGGGCGCCGGTGGCGTCCTGGCGCGGCGTCTGCAGGAAGCGCCGGTAGGGCAGCAGCTTTTCCTGCACCCGCTGCGCCAGCGCCGCGCGCGTGATGCCGGGGCGCAGGATCCAGACGCCCACGATCATCATCAGGTTGACCGGCGAGTCCATGCGCAGCCAGGCGGTGTCGACCTTGCTCATGCGCTCGCCCTCCAGACCGAGGGCGCCGGCCAGCGCCTGCGCCGCGGTCCGGCCGGTGTCGCTCGGACCGTCTTTTCGAGAAGCCTTGGGGATGCGCGTGACCATGCTGTCTCCTGCCGCGCCGGGGTGCCTGGCGCGGGGTGTGTTGATTGGGTGCCGGCGTCTATTCTGACGGCAGACGCGACCGTAAGATACCGGGCCACCCCTAGCCCGGCCGGGCTGGAATTCACCCACCACGGAGCCTGCCCATGTCCGATCTCAAGTCCCGCTTCGACGCCGCCGTCGCCCAGTCCAAGAACCTCAGCGAGCGCCCGGACAACGCCACCCTGCTCAAGATCTATGGCCTGTACAAGCAGGGCACCGTGGGCGACAACACCGAGAAGAAGCCCGGCTTCGGCGACATGGTCGGCCGCGCCAAGTGGGATGCCTGGAATGGCCTGAAGGGCACGTCGCAGGACGACGCCCAGCAGCAGTACATCGACCTGATCGCGTCGCTGAGCTGAGCCCCCACGCTCCGCCGCTGCGCGGGTCGTTGCCCCCCGAGGGGGCGCGAATTCAGCTTGGGGCGGCCCGGCGCTGAATTCCTTGTCCCCACGACTTCCGTAGCGCGGGTCGCTGTTTACTTTTTCTTCGAGCCGGTGGCCGTCTTGGTCGCCGGCTTTTTCTTTTTCTCCAGCAGCTCGTCGAGGTTCTTGACGATCTCGCTTTCGATGCGGTCCTTGAACGCGCCCAGCAGGAAACCGAGCTGGGCGTCGAGGTCGAAGTGGTCGGCCGCGACGCGCAGCGTGCCTTTGGCACCGGTGCGGTTGAAGTGCACCACGTCGCAGTCGTTACCCTCTTCATAGGCGCACTGCATGTCGAACTCGGACTCGGCGTGTTCGGCCCATTGCCAGGCCACCTTGCGTGCGCCCGCCAGGCCCAGTTGGTGGTCTCGCCGGATGTGGATGTTGGCCATGGTCGGTCCTGTGTGGCGGTGAAGGTCAGTGAGAGGTGTCGGTGGCGGTCGGCGCTGCTGGGGCCAGCGCCTGCAGGCTTGCCTGGCGCTGCTCGGCCGGCTGTTCGGACAGCCGCCGCACCGCATCATAGAAGCGCCCGAAGTCGCGGCCCTCGTGCTCGAACAGCGCCTCGAAGGCCGGCACCCACTGGTCGTAGGCGGCCTGGGCGCCGAAGCTGGCGTTGTTGGCCTGCGCGACCCAGGCGTCGTAGCCCTTGTAGCCGTTCCAGCCCTGTTTGAGACTCTCGAAGCGTTCGCGGAAGGTCCGCAGGATCTGGTCCTTGCGCCCGCGCTTGTCGCCGTCGTCCAGCGCCGCATCGGCGTAGAGCGCCTGCAGCTGCCGGCGGATGTCGCGCGTCAGGGCCCGGAACGCCTGGCGACGGCCGTCGAACTCGGCGTAGGCGCGTTGCGTGGCGGGGTCGGCCTGCGCCAGCCAGCGCGCGCCGCCGATGCGTTCGACCGCGGTGGCGAAGGACTCGTTGAACTGCGTGTCGCCGTTGGCGTAGACGACCTGGTGGGCCAGTTCGTGAAAGATCAGCCGCGCCAGCTCGCCCTCGGGGTAGCCGATGAAGGTGTTGAGCAGCGGATCGCCGCCGGCCCAGTTCATCCAGCCCAGCGTCGAATACGCCGGCACCGGATAGACCGTCACATCGAGGTCGGTCCCCAGCGTGCCGGCAAAGGCCCGTGCTTCGGCTTCGTCGAAATAGCCGCGGTAGCCGACGCAGCCGGTCACTGGAAAACACCAGCGGTGCAGTTCCAGCGACAGCGCCGGCGCCGCCACGACGTTGTAGACCGCGGCCTTGCGGTGCAGGTCGGCGTAGCGCCGGTAGCTGGCGTTGTCGGGCAGACCCAGGTCGGTCACCGCGAAGCTGCGGATGCGCTGGGTCAGTGCCAGCTTCTGCTGCAGCGGCACCGGCGTGGCCGGATCGTCGATCCAATCCTGCACCGGCCGCGCCGCGTGCATCAGCTTCAGATGCCCGGTGACCGACTGCCAGTAGTAGCCGGGGCCGGCGTCGGTCGCGGCGCAGCCCGACAGCAGGGCGGCCAGGGCGCACAGGCGGACCGCTCTGGGGATCATGCCTTCTCGACTTCGACGAGACAGTCGTAGAACACCGGCGCCCGGCCCAGGTCGGTCAGCTTCTGGCTGGTCAGCTGGTTGACGTTGGTGCCGTCCAGCCCGAGCTTGCGCCACCAGATGCCCAGGCCGTTGACCACGCCGTCGCGCGCCCGCGCAGAGATCCTGGCCTTGCAGCGGTAGCTGCCGCGCTGGTTGAAGACGCGCACCACATCACCGTCGGCAATGCCGCGCGGTGCGGCGTCCGCCGCGCTGATCTCCAGCAGTGGCTCGCCCTCGATGTCGCGCAGGCTCTTCACGTTCACGAAGCTGGAGTTGAGAAAGTTGCGTGCCGGTGGCGAGATCATCGCCAGCGGGTGGCGCGGGTCGCTGCCGGCCGGTTCGTGGTTGGGCACGTGGTCGGGCAATCCGTCCAGGCCTTGCGCCGCCAGCCGCGCGCTGAAGAACTCGCACTTGCCCGACGGCGTCGGGAAGCCGCCCTCGGCAAACGGCGCCTCGGGCACCGGCAGGGTGGCAAAGCCCTGGTCCAGCAGTTGCTGGAAGTCCACCCGGTCGCCGAAGGTCTGGCGGCACAGCGTTTCATCGTCGTCGGTGAAGCAGGGCTCGTCGAAGCCCATGCGCCGGGCCAGCTCGCGGAACACTTCGGTGTTGGGTCTGGATTGCCCCAGCGGCGCGATGGCCGGGCGGTTGAGCAGCACGTCGGTGTGGCCGTAGCTGGTGTGGATGTCCCAGTGTTCGAGCTGCGTGGTCGCGGGCAGCAGGATGTCGGCTTGGTCGGCGGTGTCGGTCTGGAAATGTTCGAGCACCACGGTGAACAGGTTTTCGCGCGCGAAGCCTTGCACGACCTTCGCCGACTCGGGGGCGACCGCCACCGGGTTGCTGTTGTAGACGATCAGGGCTTCGATCTTCGGGCCGAAGGCCGGCGAGGACTCGCGCAGCAGGTCGTCGCCGATGGTGACCATGTTGATGGTGCGCGGGGTGCGCCCGGCCAGCAGGTCGGGCCGGTGCAGGGCGGCGCGGTCGACCGGGAAATGGCCCGAGGCCGAGAGCAGCAGGCCGCCGGCGCGGTGGCGCCAGGCGCCCGTCAGCGCCGGCAGGCAGGCCACGGCACGCACCGCATTGCCTCCACCTCTCACGCGCTGCATGCCGTAGTTCAGCCGGATCGCGGCGGGCTTCGTGGTGCCGTAGGCGCGCGCCAGATCGGTGATCTGCTGCACCGGCACGCCGCAGACCTCGGCGGCGCGCTCGGGCGGCCACTGCAGGGCACGTTCGCGCAACTGCTCCCAGCCCAGGGTGTGCTGCGCGATGTAGTCGTGGTCCAGCCAGTCGTGCACGATCAGCTCGTGCATCAGCGCCAGCGCCAGCGCCGCGTCGGTGCCGGGCCGCAGCGCGATGTGCTCGTGGCACTTGTCGACGGTCTCGCTGCGGCGCGGGTCGATGCAGACCAGGCGGGCGCCGTCGCGCTTGGCCTGCTGCGCCAGCCGCCAGAAGTGCAGGTTGCTGGCGATCGAGTTGCTGCCCCAGATCAGGATCAGCTTGGCTTCGGCGAAGTGCTCGACCTTCATGCCCAGCTTGCCGCCCAGGGTCTGCACCAGGGCCTCGCCGCCAGCGGCGGCGCAGATGGTGCGGTCGAGGAAGGAGGCGCCGAGCCGGTGGAAGAAGCGGGCCGCCATGCCCTCGCTCTGCACCTGGCCCATGGTGCCCGCGTAGCTGTACGGCACGATGGCCTGCGGGTCGCGGGCAGCGATGTCTTTCAGCCGCGCGGCGATCTCGTCCAGCGCGGCGTCCCAGCCGATGGGCTCGAACTGGCCGCTGCCCTTGGGGCCGCTGCGGCGCATCGGCGTCAGCAGTCGCTCGGGGTGGTAGGTGCGCTCGGTGTAGCGCGAGACCTTGGTGCACAGCGCGCCGTCGGTGTGGCGGTGCGCCGGGTTGCCGGCCACGCGCACCGCTTTGCCGTCCACCACGGTGGTCAGCAGGGCACAGGTGTCCGGGCAGTCGTGCGGACAAGCGCCACGGACCGTGAATTCGTTGGTGTGATCGGCCATGAAATGCGGTGAATGGCGTATAGGCAGGGTTGAGCCTATGTAGTAGGCTGCGGGCCTTCGGTGACGTTCTGTTACGGGCAGTGTGACACCGGATGCCTCAAAAAAGCATATCAGGAGTCACTGGATGCAACGTCGTCGGGTTCTTTCTTCGCTGGGCGCATGGCTCGGCACCGCCACGCTGTCGGGCTGGAGTGCGGATGCGCTGGCGCAGGCCGACAACCGCATCGTGCTCGGACAATCGGCTCCCTTCAGCGGGCCGGCCGAGCAACTGGGGGTGCAGTACCACCTGGGTGCCAAGCTGTACTTCGACGATCTCAATGCCAAGGGCGGTGTGAACGGTCGCCAGATCGAGATCCGGCGCCTGGACGATGGCTACGAGCCCGAACGCTGTGTGGCCAATACCCGGCAACTGATCGCAGACGGCGTGTTCGCGCTGTTCGGCTACGTCGGTACCGCCACCGGCCTGGCCGCGCTGCCGCTCGCGACCGAGGCCAAGGTGCCGTTCTTTGCCCCGCTGTCCGGTGCACAGGGCTTGCGCGAACCGTTCAACCGCTATGTGATTCACGTGCGGGCTTCGTACTTCGACGAGACGGCCGCCATCGTGCGGCAGACCACTTCCACCGGCATTCGCAAGATCGCGGTGTTCCACCAGAACGACGCCTACGGAAAGTCGGGTCTGGAGGGCGTGGTGCGGGCACTCAAGGAGCGGGAGCTGGCGCCGGTGGCGACGGCGACGGTGGAGCGCAACTCGACCGACGTCAGCCAGGCGGTGACAGACATCCTGGCTGCCCATCCCGAGGCCATCGTGCAGGTCGGTGCCTACAAGGCCTGTGCGAGTTTCATCCGCGTGGCCCGCCAGAAGGGCTACTCCGGAACGTTCTACAACGTGTCGTTCGTCGGCACGCAGGCCCTGCTTGAGGAACTCGGCGCGCAGGCCAAGGGGGTGGTGGTCAGTCAGGTCATGCCGTTCCCCTATGCACCGGCGACCAACCTGTCGCGCGAATACATTGCACTGCACAAGGACCAGCAAGGCATCGCTCCCAACTATTCCGGCATGGAAGGCTTCGTGGCCGCCAAGGTCTTCGTCGAGGCCCTGCGCCGCGCGGGTCGCACGCCGAACCGGGATGCGTTCATCGCGGCGGTTGAAACGATGAAGGGCGTTGACCTCGGAGGTTTTCCCGTCGACTTCGGTCCGGATCGCCACATGGGGTCGCGTTTTGTCGAGATGACCCTGCTGACAGCCGACGGCAAAGTGCGCCGCTGACCGGGCGCGGACACCCCCGGCACCGGCCCGGTTGTTGCAGGCGGACCTTCCCGCCCGGAACGGCTTGGTTACCATGGCCTTTTCCGTGAGGCTCCCATGCAACTGATCGACTCCATCCTGACCCAGGCCGCGTCCATCGCCGCCGTGCGCCGCGACATCCACGCCCATCCCGAGCTGTGCTTCGAGGAGGTGCGTACCGCCGACATCGTCGCCGCCAAGCTGGCCGAGTGGGGCATCCCGGTGCACCGCGGCATGGGCACCACCGGCGTGGTCGGCATCGTGCACGGCCGCGACGGCGGAGCCTGTGGCCGCGCCATTGGACTGCGGGCCGACATGGACGCGCTGCCGATGCAGGAGCACAACCACTTCGAACACACCAGCCGCCACGCCGGCAAGATGCACGCCTGCGGCCACGACGGCCACACCGCGATGCTGCTCGCTGCAGCGCAGCACTTCGCGAAGCACCGGAACTTCGATGGCACGGTCTACCTGATCTTCCAGCCGGCCGAAGAAGGCGGCGGTGGCGCGCGCGAGATGATCAAGGACGGCCTGTTCGACAAATTCCCGGTCGAGGCGGTGTTCGGCATGCACAACTGGCCGGGCATGCCGGTCGGCACCTTCGCCGCCAGCGCCGGTCCGGTGATGGCGTCGAGCAACGAGTTCCTGATCACCATCCGCGGCAAGGGCGCGCACGCGGCCATGCCGCACTTCGGCATCGACCCGGTGCCGGTGGCCTGCCAGATGGTGCAGGCCTTCCAGACCATCATCACGCGCAACAAGAAGCCGGTCGACGCCGGCGTGATCAGCGTGACCATGATCCACACCGGCGAGGCCACCAATGTGGTGCCCGACAGCTGCGAGATCCAGGGCACGGTGCGCACCTTCACCTTCGAGGTGCTGGACATGATCGAGCGGCGCATGCAGGAAGTGGCCGAGCACACCTGCGCGGCCTTCGGCGCGACCTGCGAGTTCGAGTTCCACCGCAACTACCCGCCGACCGTCAACCACCCCGCCGAGGCGGCCTTTGCCCGCGAGGTGCTGGCCGGCATCGTTGGCGCCGAGCGCGTGCTCGCGCAGGAACCGACCATGGGCGCCGAAGACTTCGCCTACATGCTGCAGGCGCGGCCCGGCTGTTATGTGTTCATCGCCAATGGCGAAGGCGATCACCGCGAGATGGGGCATGGCGGCGGCCCCTGCACGCTGCACAACCCCAGCTACGACTTCAACGACGACCTGATTCCGCTGGGCGCCACCTACTGGGTGCGGCTGGCCGAGCAGTGGTTGTCCCGGCCGCGCAAGGAAGCGACCCCATGATCAATCCCCAGCTGGCGTTCGCGCCGTCCTACGCGCGTGCGCGCGTGCAGTTTCTCGAAGGTGCGGCAACGGCCGGCATGGCGATTCAGAGCCACAACCACCCGCTGCCCGGGCGCGACGGCGAGACCCTGGCGATGGACGTGGCGCTCGACGGCCCACCCGATGCCGAACGCCTGCTGATCGTCAGCAGCGCCTGCCACGGGGTCGAGGGTTTCTGCGGCTCGGGCATCCAGGTCTTCGCGACACACGACGCCGACTGGCGCGCCCACGCGCGAGCGGCGGGCGTGGCGGTGCTCTACATCCACGCGCTCAACCCGCACGGCTTCTCGCACCTGCGCCGGGTGACCGAAGACAATGTCGACCTCAACCGCAACTTCCAGGACTTCTCGAAGCCGCTGGCCGTCAACCCGCCCTACGAGGAACTGCATCCGTTCCTGCTGCCACAGGCCTGGCCGCCCGGTGCGGAAAACGAGGCGGTGATCGCGCACTACATCGGCCGCAACGGCCTGGGTGCCTACCAGACCGCGGTGTCGCAGGGCCAGCACAGCCATCCGGACGGCCTGTTCTTCGGCGGCACGGCCCCTACCTGGAGCCACCGCAGCTTGCGCGAGGTGCTTCGGCAGCACGGGCGCCAGGCCCGGCACCTGGCCTGGATCGACCTGCACACCGGTCTGGGCCCGAGCGGCCTGGGCGAGCGCATCTTTGCCTGCCGCGACGACGAGCAGGCCCTGCGGCGCGCGCGCAGCTGGTGGGGCGGGGACGGGCAGACGCCGGTGACTTCGATCTACGACGGCAGTTCCACCTCGTCGCGCCTCACCGGCCTGATGTGGACCGCGATCTACGAGGAATGCCCGCAGGCGGCCTACACCGGCATCGCGCTGGAATACGGCACGCTGCCGCTGCTGGACGTGCTCAATGCGCTGCGGGGCGATCACTGGATGCGCCTGCACCCCGAGGCGCCCGCCGGCCTGCAGGCGGTGATCCGCAAGCGGGTCAGGGATGCGTTCTATGTCGATACCGACGACTGGCGCGCCCAGGTGGTGTCGCAGGCCCGGCAGGCCATGTTCCAGGCGGTCGACGGCCTGCGCCGCAGCTCCTGAGGACGTGGCGGGCGCTCAGCGCTCGCCCGCGGCCTGTATCGCCCGCAGGTACAGCTTCTCCATCGCGTCCAGCGGCACCACGCGCTGTGCGCGCTCCAGCAGGTCGGCCGCGCGCGTCTGCTCGGTTTCGCCGCCCAGCATCAGCAGTCCCTCGGACGCTTCGCTCAGCACGATCAGGGAGTCGGGGGCGAGCGCGAGGGCGGCTTCGTACAGTCGCAGCCCCTGGTCCTTGCGCGCGCCGTGCACCATGCCACCGATCAGCTCGCCGACCTGGTCGATGGTTTCGGCGTGGAAGCGGGCCAGCGCCAGATGGGCGTCGACATGTTCCGGCGCCAGTCGCAACGCGGTCTGCAGCGCCTCGCGCACCTGCCGGCCCAGGCCCTTCGCCAGTGACTTGGCCACGCTGATGCCCTGGCTGTAGCGCCCCAGCGCGTAACCTTTCCAGTAGGGCGACGCGGCGCAGCCGGGGGCCTGGGCCTGGTGGCGACCGGCGTGTTCGGCGACGTCGAGCAGGCGCATGAAACGCACCGCGTCCTGCGGTTCCACATAGGTGGCGTGCACGCTCGTTGCCTTGAAGGCCAGCGGCAGGCCGGCATCGCCGAGCGCGAAGCCGGCTGCGGCAGCCGCCTCGAAGGCGCCTTCATGATAAAGGCGCCAGCCTTCCTGCAAGGCCGGGTCCTCCGGCCAGGGCTCACCGTCGCTGCTGTGCAGGCGGGCCCATTGCCGCCGCAGGCTGCCCGCGTCGAAACGGCTCTGGCAGCTGTCCGGGCAGGGGGTCCAGGCGGCCATGGCGCGTCGCTCGCGGTGGGTCAGGGGGCCGTGCGGTAGGCGCCCGTCAGTTGCAGCAGGTGCTGCCGCTGACCGGCTTCCAGGTAGGGGGCCAGCACGTTGAGCACGTGGTGGGCGCCGCGCAGCAGGGCGGACTGGGCGTTGTCCGGTTCCAGCGCGTTGCGCGGATCACGCACGTATTCGAAGCTCAGCCAGTAGGTCAGCAGCACCACCATGCAGTTGGCTGTCGGCTCCAGTTCGCGCGCGTCCAGGTCGATGGCGCCAGCGCGCGACATGCCGGTGAGCATCGCCCGCACCGATCGGATCTTGTTCTTGAGCACGGCCTGGAAACGGGTTTCCAGCAGCCGGTTCTTGGACAGCAGGTCGTTGAGGTCGCGGTAGAGGAAGCGGTATTCCCAGACGATCTCGAACAGCGAGTGCAGGAAGAACCAGGCGTCCTCGACATTGCGCACGCCGTCGCTGGCCTGCAGCAGCTCGTTGAGCGCCTTTTCGTAGCGCTCGAACAGCGAGTTGATCAGCTCGTCCTTGGCCGGGTAGTGGTAGTAGAGGTTGCCCGGACTGATGCCGAGTTCGGACGAGATCAGCGTGGTCGAGACATTGGGCTCGCCGAAGCGGTTGAACAGCTCCAGCGTCACCTCCAGGATGCGTTCGGCCGTGCGTCGGGGTGCTTTGCGGGTCATGTCAGGCGCGTTGCTGTTGGTACCGTCGTTCCAGGGTGTCGAGCGTACCGCGGAGGCGGTCGAGCGCGGTCTCGCGCCGCACCGGCTCGACCGGCAGCAGGCGCCGGTCCGGGTCGCGCAGCGCGGCTTCGTCCAGCGTGATGCCGTGGCGGGCCAGTGTCGGGCCCAGCGTCTTGGCGCGATCGCGCAGCAGGCGGCGGGTCTGCTGGAAGGCATGCTCGGCCAGTTGGCGGCGCTGGCGGTAGCTGAAGGTGTTGGCGAAGAACAGTTCGGCGTCGCGCTGGTCGGGTTCGATCAGCACGATGTCGGTGTCGGGGTAGGCGCGCTCGTAGTGCTTGAAGCCCAGCGCAAGGCGCGAGTGGATCATCGAGCGGAAGGTCTGGCTCATCACCGCCGGCAGGCCGCCTTCGACCAGCGACGGAATGTGTTCGCTGCCAGTGCCCGCGTGGAACGGCACCAGCGGATTGAGGCACAACAGCAGGTCGACGCCTTCGTCGAGCGCCACCGTCGCGTGCACCGTTTTCTTCAGCGCGCCGTCGACATAGTGCTTGCCGTCGATGACCACCGGCGGAAACAGGCCGGGCAGGGCGGCGCTGGCCTGGATGGCGCGCGAGATCGGCACATGGTCCCGGCCGGGCTGGCCAAACGGTGCGGCCTCGCCGGTGTCCAGCTCGGTCGCCACCAGGGTCAGGCGCGCGCGCAGCTGGCGGAAGTCGTTGCTGCGCCCGGGTTTGCTGAACAGGCGTTCGATCTGCTGGTGGATGCCTTCGTTGTC
This sequence comes from Hydrogenophaga sedimenti, assembly GCF_051857515.1. Classification (NCBI taxonomy): domain Bacteria; kingdom Pseudomonadati; phylum Pseudomonadota; class Betaproteobacteria; order Burkholderiales; family Comamonadaceae; genus Hydrogenophaga; species Hydrogenophaga sedimenti. Next base: position 283,976 of record NZ_JBPZHA010000003.1, on the reverse strand, counting down.
GAGCACGCCGGTGGGCAGGGCCGCGCCCATGCGCTCGAAGGCGTTGGTGGCACGCTTGCCCTGCGCGGCCCAGGCCCACAGGGCGCCGCCCAGCAGTCCGGGAATCCGTGTGGCGCGGTCCAGGAACTCGCCCCAGGCTGGTCGCATCAACCAGGCCGGATCGAACTGGTCATCGCCCTGCCGGTCCTCGATGAAGGCTTCGCAGAGCTGGCGCGGCGTGAAGCCATTGGCCAGGCCGGCCGCGATGAAGCCGCCGGCGGACACGCCGATGTAGTGGTCACAACCGCTGAAGTCCAGCCCGCGCAGGCTGTCGTCCAGGGCACACAGCGCGCCGATCTCGTAGATCGCGCCCAGCGGGCCACCGCCAGCGAGCGCCAGCGCGACGCGGGGCGCGTGCGCCGAACGCCGTGGCGAGGAGGTGCGGGAGGGCGTCATGCGTTCGAGTGTAGACCGGCCGCTGTGACGGCGATGTTGCGTTGCAGCAGCTTCAGCGGACGAAAAAAAGGGGCGCTGGGCGCCCCGGTTTGCTCATGCAAGCGGCGTTGCACGGGCCTGCCGCTCAGACGGCCTTTTTGGCGCGGGCCGGGGCCTTGCGGGCGGGCTTGGCGGCGGCTTTGGCCGCGGGCTTGGCCACCGTCTTGGCGGCTGCCTTGCGCGGCGCGGCGGCCTTCACCGGCTTGCCACCGGCGACCGCGGCGCTGAGGGCGTCGATGCGTTCGATCAGAGCGTCGATGTCGCGCGCCGAGGGCACGCCCAGCTTGTTCAGGGCCTTGGCCACGCGGTCTTCAAAGATGTTTTCCAGCTTGTCCCACTGGCCGGCGGCCTTGCTGCCGATGTCGCTGGCCATGTTGCTCATGCGGCTGGTGGCTTCGTTGATGCGCTCTTCGGCCACGGCCTGCGTCTTGCGCTGGATCGACAGGCCCTCCTTGACCAGCGTCTCGAAGGCCTTGCCGCCTTCGGCCTGCGCCTTGGAGAACGCGCCCAGCCCGGCCAGCCAGATCTGCTGTGCGGAATCCTTGATCGCGCCGGACAGGGGCGATGCAGCGGCGGAAGTGCCGGCCTTGGACGCGCCGGATTTGTGTGTCTTGGTGACCATGGAAACTCCGTAAACTGGTTGGGCGGTGGGAAGGGCCGGGAGCTGTCCCAGCCGAAGCTTCACTGTACGTCCGGCGTGCGTCCGCTGTGTAGGGGCGGGCGACTAAATCGGGCGCGGCCTTCGCGGGTTTGTGCGGAAGCCGGCGCCGTGGCCGGTGGTGAACAATGCCCGTTTGGTCCGCGACCCCGAACGATTTCAGGAGAACATCGATGCACTATTTCGTCACTGGCGCCACCGGCTTCATCGGCAAACGGCTGGTCAAAAAACTGCTGGAGCGCAAAGGCGCCGTGGTGCACTTCCTGCTGCGCAAGGAAAGCGAAGGCAAGGTGGCCGAGCTGCGCGAGTTCTGGGGCGTGAGTGCGGCACGTGCGCAGCCGGTGTTCGGCGACCTGACGGCCAAGAAGCTGGGCGTCTCTGCCGACGATGTCAAAGCCCTCAAGGGCCAGATCGACCATTTCTATCATCTCGCCGCGGTGTACGACCTCGAAGCCGATGCCGAGAGCCAGATCGCGGTCAACGTCGACGGCACGCGCCACACGGTCGAGTTCGCCAAGGCGATCGGCGCCGGGCACTTCCACCACGTCTCCTCGATCGCGGCGGCCGGCCTCTACGAAGGCGTGTTCCGTGAGGACATGTTCGAGGAGGCCGAGAACCTCGACCATCCCTACTTCAGCACCAAGCACGAGAGCGAGAAGATCGTGCGCACCGAGTGCAAGGTGCCCTGGTCGGTGTACCGGCCGGCGGCGGTGGTCGGCGACAGCCGCACCGGCGAGATGGACAAGATCGACGGGCCGTACTACTTCTTCAAGCTGATCCAGCGCATGCGCCAGATCCTGCCGCCGTGGATGCCGAGTGTGGGTCTCGAAGGTGGTCGCATCAACATCGTGCCGGTGGACTTCGTGGTCAATGCGCTGGACCACATCAGTCACCAGAAACGCGGTGGCGGCGGCTGCTTCCACCTGGTCGATCCGATGGGCTACCGCGTCGGTGACGTGCTCGACATCCTGAGCAAGGCCGCGCACGCGCCCAAGATGAACCTGTTCGTCAACGCGGCACTGCTGGGCTTCATCCCCAGGAGCGTGAAGAAGGGCCTGATGGCGCTGGCGCCGGTGCGCCGGGTCTACCGCGCGGTGATGCAGGACCTCGGCTTGCCCGAGGACATGATGACCTTCGTCAACTACCCGACGCGCTTCGATTGCCGCGAGACCACGGCGGCGCTCAAGGGCAGCGGCATCGCCTGTCCCGACCTCAAGGACTATGCGTGGCGGCTCTGGGACTACTGGGAGCGCCATCTCGACCCTGACCTGCACATCGACCGCAGCCTCAAGGGCACGGTGGGCGGCAAGGTGGTGCTGGTCACGGGCGGAAGCTCGGGCATCGGCCTCGCCGCCGCGCACAAGTTCGCCGAGGCCGGCGCGATCACCATCATCTGCGGCCGAGACCAGGACAAGCTGGACGAGGCCTGCAAGGAGGCCAAGGACAAGGGCTACCAGTTCATCGCCTACCCGGCCGACATCGCCGACATGGCCGACGCGGACCGCTTCGTGCAGTTGCTGATCGCCAACCACGGCGGCGTGGACTTCCTGATCAACAACGCCGGCCGCTCGATCCGGCGCGCCATCGAGGGCAGCTACGACCGCTTCCACGACTACGAGCGCACCATGCAGCTGAACTACTTCGGCTGCCTGCGCGTGACCATGGGCTTCCTGCCCGGCATGGTGGCCAAGAAGAAGGGCCATGTGGTCAACATCAGCTCGATTGGCGTGCTGACCAATGCGCCGCGCTTCTCGGCGTACGTGGCCAGCAAGGCGGCGCTGGATGCATGGACCCGCTGTGCCTCCAGCGAGTTCGCCGACCAGGGCATCAGCTTCACCACCATCAACATGCCGCTGGTGCGAACGCCCATGATCGCGCCGACGCAGATCTACAAGAACGTGCCGACGCTTTCGCCGGAAGAAGCGGCCGACATGATCGCGCAGGCCTGCATCTTCAAGCCGGTGCGCATCGCCACGCGGCTGGGCGTGACGGGGCAGGTGCTGCATGCTTTCGTGCCGCGCATCGCGCAGATCGTGATGAACACCAGCTTCCGCATGTTCCCGGACTCGGCGGCGGCCAAGGGCGAGAAGGGCTCCAAGCCGCAGCTGTCGCCCGAAGCGGTGGCGATGCAGCAGATGATGCGCGGGATTCATTTTTGACCCAAGAATCTGGGCCACCCGGGCGGCGCTGTGCGCTTCCCCCTCAAGGGGGCCACACCTGCGGTCCGGCAAAGCCGGACTCGCGGTGTTCTGGACGGAGGGCCGCGCTCCCTCATCCTCCTACAATTTCGGGCATCCCCCATCCATACACGTGCCCGCCATGACCAGCCCGAACCACACCCCCGTCGATCTGTCCCACGTCCAGCCGCGCGAGAAGGCCGAGTTGCTTGCGCAAGCGCTGCCGTACATCCGCAAGTACCACGGCAAGACCATGGTCATCAAGTACGGCGGCAACGCGATGACCGACCCGGCCCTGCAGCAGGACTTCGCCGAAGACGTGGTGCTGCTCAAGCTGGTCGGCATCAACCCGGTGGTGGTGCACGGCGGTGGTCCGCAGATCGAGACCCTGCTGCAGCGCCTGGGCAAGAAGGGCGAGTTCATCCAGGGCATGCGCGTGACCGACGCCGAGACCATGGAAGTGGTCGAGTGGGTGCTGGGCGGTGAGGTGCAGCAGGACATCGTCGGCCTGATCAACGCCGCCGGCGGCAAGGCCGTGGGCCTGACCGGCCGCGACGGCGCCATGATCCGTGCACAGAAGCTGCGCCTGGCGGACACGCAGGACCCGAGTCGCGAACACGACGTCGGCCAGGTTGGTGACATCGTCAGCATCGACCCCTCGGTGGTGCAGGCGCTGCAGGACGACCAGTTCATTCCCGTGGTCAGCCCGATCGGCTTCGGCGAGAAGAACGAGAGCTACAACATCAACGCCGACGTGGTGGCCGCCAAGCTGGCCACCGTGCTGCAGGCCGAGAAGCTGCTGATGCTCACCAACATCCGCGGCGTGCTCGACAAGGAAGGCCAGCTCATGACCGAGCTGACGCCGCGCCGCATCGACGAGCTGTGCGAAGACGGCACCATCAGCGGCGGCATGATCCCCAAGATCGCCGGCGCGCTGGACGCGGCCAAGAGCGGCGTGAATGCGGTGCACATCATCGACGGCCGCGTGCCGCACGCCCTGCTGCTCGAAGTGCTGGGTGACCAGCCCTTCGGCACCATGATCCGGAGTCACTGAGTTCATGCGCTTGCTGCTGGTCGAAGACGACGTGATGGTCGCCAGCGGCATCAAGCTGGGGCTGAGCAACGCCGGTTACACGGTCGACTGGGTCGGCAGTGCGGAGCGCGCCGAGCAGGCGGTCGACAAGGACAGCTTCGACCTCGCGATCGTGGACATCGGTCTGCCCGGCATCGACGGGCTGGCGCTGACGCAGCGGCTGCGCGGGCGGGGCCTGACCATGCCGGTGCTGATCCTGACGGCGCGCGATGCGCTGCACGACCGGGTGCAGGGCCTGGACCTGGGGGCCGACGACTACATGCTCAAGCCCTTCGAGTTGCCCGAGCTGCTGGCGCGCCTGCGTGCGCTGCTGCGCCGCTCGCAGGCCGCGACCTCGGCCGTGCTCGGCCTGGGGCCGCTGGAGATGGACACCGCGCAGCGGCGCGTCACGCTGGCCGGCCAGCCGATGGACCTGGGGCCGCGCGAGTGGACGGTGCTCGAATACCTGCTGTTGCAGGCGCCCAAGCCGGCGGCCAAGGACAAGCTGCTGGCCGCGCTGACCGGCTGGGACAAAGAGATCACGCCCAACGCCATCGAGGTCTATGTCTCGCGCCTGCGCGCCAAGCTGGAACCGGCGGGCGTGGCGCTGCGCTCGATCCGCGGCTTCGGCTACCGCCTCGAACTGGTGGCGCCGCCGGCCCATGCGCGCGAGCCCTGAAGACCGTGCGCCGGCCGGTCTGATCTGGGGTCTGCAGCGGCGCCTGCTGGTGCTGCTGTTCCTGCCGCTGGGCCTGGTCGGCCTGGTCAGCGTTTTCTTCCACTACCAGGGCGCGGGCACCGCCGCGCTGCAGCAGGACCAGCAGCTGTTGCGGCTGGTGCCCCTGCTGGCCGATTCGGTGGTGGTGACCCAGCCCAGGGACGCGCCCCGGCCGATCGACATCGATGCCGACCCGGGTCTGGCCCTGCTGCTGGCGCCGCCGGTGGAGGAGTTCCTCAAGGCCCGCGAGGGATACGCCGGCTATGGCGTCATGGACGCCAACGGCCGCCTGCTGCTGGGCGAGCGCTGGCTGCCGACCGTGTTGCCCACCACCGGCGACGCCGAGTTCCTCAGCGTCGTGGAAGGTGGCATCACCTACCGCGTGGTGGCGCAGCGCAACGACACGGCGGCGGGCGAGCTGATCGTGATGCTGGCGGACGGATCGGATGCGCGGCAACACTGGCTGGACACCGTGCTGCTGCGGGTGTTGCTGCCCAACCTGCTGCTGATGCTGGTGGCGGCGGTGGCCGTGACCTGGGCGGTGTCGCGCGCGCTGCGGCCGCTGATCGACCTGAAGGAAGCGGTCGAACGGCGTTCGCCGCGCGACCTGAGCCCGATCGATGCCCAGGCCGCACCGGCCGAGGTGCGGCCGCTGGTGTCTTCGCTGAACCGCCTGTTCTCGCTGGTGAACGACCAGACCGAAAGCCAGCGCCGCTTCGTGGCCGACGCCGCCCACCAGTTGCGCACGCCATTGGCCGGCCTGCAGGCGCAGGTCGAGGCCTGGGCGCAGGCGACGCGTTCGATGGGGGCGAACGAACTGCTGAGCCTGCGGGTCGACCAGGTGCTGCGCCTGCGCGACGCGACCCGCCGCACCTCGCAGCTGGCCAACCAGCTGCTCGCGCTCTCGCGTGCCGACAGCATCGGCATCGACACGCAGCCGATGGAACAGGTTGACCTGCAGGAGCTGTGCGAGAACATCCTCGCGCTCTATCTCGACGCGGCGGCCGAGCGGCAGATGGACCTCGGCCTGGAGGCCGCGCCCGCCCAGACCCGTGGCCACACCTGGCTGCTGCGCGAGCTGCTGATCAACCTGGTGGACAACGCGGTCAAGTACACGCCGCCCGGCGGCCGCATCACCCTGCGCTGCGGTCAGGACGAGAGCCTGGAACCGCCGCAGGCCTGGATCGAGGTCGAGGACGACGGCCCGGGCATCGCGGCGGCCGAGCGCCAGCGTGTGCTCGAGCGGTTCTACCGCCTGCCGGGAACCGTGGCCGAAGGCAACGGCCTGGGGCTGGCGATCGCCGAGGAAATCGCGCGCGCCCACCGGACCCAGCTGCGGCTGTCCGAGGGCGCCGCCAGGCGCGGATTGCGTGTGCGGGTGGCGTTCGAGGCGGTCCGGGCGCCGGCCGGCGCTGTGCGAGAATCGTTTGAGGGATGACAAACCAAGGGCCACCACCCGCCCGCTTGCTGAACAACAACGGACCTGATCACCCATGAGCTCCAGCGCTTCCACCTCCACGGACACCGCGTCCTCCGAAGCCGTTTCCGAGGTGGCCGGTGGCTCCGAGAACACCGGTCGCAAGCGCCCCAAGCCGGGTGAACGCCGGGTCCAGATCCTGCAGGCCCTGGCGACGATGCTGGAACAGCCCGGCGCCGAGCGCGTGACGACGGCGGCCCTGGCGGCCCGGCTGGCGGTCAGCGAGGCCGCGCTCTACCGCCACTTCGCCAGCAAGGCCCAGATGTTCGAGGGCCTGATCGAATTCATCGAGCAGTCGGTGTTCGGTCTGGTCAACCAGCTGGGCGAACGCGAACCCGATCCGATCCAGCGCTCGCGCAAGCTGGTGGGCCTGCTGCTGCAGTTCGCCGAGAAGAACCCCGGCATGGCGCGGGTGATGGTGGGTGACGCGCTGGTGTTCGAGAACGAGCGCCTGCAGCAGCGCATGAACCTGTTCTTCGACAAGATCGAAGCCGCGCTGCGGCAGAACCTGCGCGAAGTGGCCGTGCTGTCGTCGGCCGCGACGCCGACCGTCGATGCGCAGGCCGATGCGTCCGTCATCACCGCCTTCTGCATGGGCCGCCTGCAGCGTTTCGCGCGCAGCGGCTTCAAGCGACCGCCCAGCGAGAGCCTCGAACACAGCCTGCGCCTGTTGCTGCCCGACGGGCGTCTGTGAGTTGCCTCGCGGGTGATCAGGGTTTACCCGCAGATCCCAGGGCCGGATCGGTGCTTTAGGGCACAGCCCCTAGACAAAATCCCGTTCTGATCCAGCCGGCTGCACATGCGGCCTTTCTTTTGCGGTAAAAATAGCACGACCGTTCGATTTGCGAGCGGTCGCTTTTTTTTAACCACCCCATCGCATGAGCGCCACACCACTTCCCAAGCGAAGCCGCAGCGACGTCTCGCTGACGCGATCCCTGCAGAAAGGTCAGCAGACCAAGGCCGCCATCGTCGATGCCGCCCTCGGGCTGGCGACGCAGATCGGGCTCGAAGGCCTGTCGATCGGCGCGCTGGCCGAGGTCATGCAGATGAGCAAGTCGGGCGTGTTCGCCCACTTCGGCTCGCGCGAAGAGCTGCAGATTTCGGTGGTGCGCGAGTACCACCACCGCTTCGAGGAAGAGGTGTTCTACCCGGCGATGTCGGTGCCGCGTGGCCTGCCGCGACTGCGCGCCATGTTCGACAACTGGATGAAGCGCACCTCGGTCGAAATCGATTCGGGTTGCATCTACATCAGCGGCGCGGTCGAGTTCGACGACCGGCCCGGGCCGGTGCGCGATGCACTGGCCAGTTCGGTCAGCACCTGGCTGGCCGCCATGAAGCGGGCCATCGAGCTGGCGGTCGAAGAAGGCCACCTGCGCGCCGACACCGACGCCAACCAGATGCGCTTCGAGATCCATTCGCTGATCCTGGCCCTGCATTACGAGGCGCGCTTCCTGCGAAGCCCGGGCTCGCTGCAGTGCGCGGTGACCGCCTTCGATGGGATCGTGCGTCGCTACAGCGCCGAGACCGCCACCACCGTTTCCGACACCACCACCGCGCCGCGCAAGACCGCCCGCAAACCGCGCGCCGCCTGACCTCTCTTTTTCACAAAGCCATCACTGGAGCCAACCATGCCCGTCTACAACCCGCCCCTGCGCGACATGCAGTTTGTGATGCACGAGGTGCTGAACGTCAGTGCCGATTTCCAGACCATGCCGCAGCACGCCGAGATGGACGCCGACACCATCAACGCCGTGCTCGAAGAGGCCGGCAAGTTCGCCTCGCAGGTGATCTTCCCGCTCAACATCAGCGGCGACACCGAAGGCTGCACGCTGGACAAGACCACACACGAGGTCAAGACGCCCGCCGGCTTCAAGGACGCCTACAAGACCTACACCGACGGTGGCTGGTCGGGCCTGTCGTGCGACCCCGAGTACGGTGGTCAGGGCCTGCCGCTGGTGGTGAACCAGTGCCTGTATGAAATGATGAACTCGGCCAACCAGGCCTGGACCATGTACCCCGGCCTGAGCCACGGCGCCTACGCCGCACTGCACGAGCACGGCACGCCCGAGCAGAAGGCCCTGTACCTGCCCAAGCTGGTCAGCGGCGAATGGACCGGCACCATGTGCCTGACCGAGCCGCACTGCGGCACCGACCTGGGCCTGATGCGCACCAAGGCCGAACCGCAGGCCGACGGCAGCTACAAGATCACCGGCAACAAGATCTTCATCAGCGCCGGTGAACACGACATGGCCGCCAACATCATTCACCTGGTGCTGGCCCGCCTGCCCGACGCGCCTCCCGGCATCAAGGGCATCAGCCTGTTCGTGGTTCCGAAGTACCTGGCCAGCGCCGACGGCACGCTGGGCGCACGCAACGGCATCCACTGCGGCGGCCTGGAACACAAGATGGGCATCCACGGCAACGCCACCGCGCAGATCGTGATCGACGGCGCCATCGGCACCCTGGTGGGCCAGCCGCACAAGGGCATGCAGGCCATGTTCGTGATGATGAACGCCGCCCGCCTGGGCGTGGGCAACCAGTCGCTGGGCCTGACCGAGGTGGCCTACCAGAACGCGCTGGCCTACGCCAAGGACCGCATCCAGATGCGCAGCCTCTCGGGTACCAAGGCCAAGGACAAGCCGGCCGACCCGATCATCGTGCACCCCGACGTGCGCAAGATGCTGCTGACCGCCAAGGCCTACGCCGAAGGTGGCCGCGCCCTGGCCATCTACAGCTCGGTGCTGCTGGAGAAGGTGCACAACCACCCCGACGAAAAGGTGCGCAAGGACGCGGACGAGATGCTGTCGCTGCTGACGCCCATCGTCAAAGCCTTCCTTACCGACAACGGCTACCAGGCCGCCACCATGTGCCAGCAGGTCTTCGGCGGCCACGGCTACATCAAGGAATGGGGCATGGAGCAGTTCGTGCGCGACGCGCGCATCAACATGATCTATGAGGGCACCAACACCATCCAGTCGCTGGACCTGCTGGGTCGCAAGGTGCTGGGCAACAACGGCGCCACGCTCAAGAAGTTCGGCAAGCTGGTGGGCGCGCTGGTGCAGGAAGAGGGTGTCAACGAGAAGATGGCCGAGTTCATCAACCCGCTGGCCGTGCTGGGCGAGCAGATCACCAAGTTCACCATGGAGATCGGCTTCAAGGGCCTGCAGAACGCCGACGAGGTGGGCGCTGCCGCGGTGGACTACCTGCGCGTGGCCGGCCACCTGGTGTTCGGCTACTTCTGGGCCCGCATGGCCCAGGTGGCGCTGCAGAAGATCGCCGAAGGGAATACCGATCCGTTCTACGTGGCCAAGCTGCAGACCGCGCGCTTCTACTTCGCCAAGCTGTTCCCCGAGACCGCGACCCTGATGCGCACGGCGCGCGCCGGCAGCAAGGTGTTGATGGACACGGACGCGGCGCTGGCCTGAGGCCCGGATTCCCCCGACAACACCCTAGGAGACCACCATGCCCAAGACCGCGATTGCCACTGTTCTGTCGTTGGCTTCGACGATGGCATTGGCCCAGATGAACCCGGAGGGGCTCTGGCGCAACATCGACGACAAGACGGGCGAGGCCAAGGCCGAGATCCGCATCGCGCCGACTGCCTCGGGAGCGCTCAGCGGCAAGGTGGAGCGGGCGCTGGTGCAGAGCACCGAGCCCAACTGCACGGCCTGCTCGGACGACCGCAAGGACAAGCCCAAGGTCGGCATGGAGATCATCCGCGGCGCGAAGAAGTCGGCCACGGAAGCGGTGTGGGAAGGAGGAAAGATCCTCGACCCCGAGAACGGCAAGGAATACACCTTGCGCATGACGCCGATCGAAGGTGGCAAGCAGCTGCAGATCCGCGGCTACATCGGCCCCTTCTACCGGACCCAGATCTGGAAAAGGGTGGAATGACACCCCCGCCGCGCTTTGCGCGACCCCCTCAAGGGGGCGGCACTGGCGGCCCGGCGGAGCCGGTTCCGCGGTGCCCTTGAACAACTCCCCCTCGCGCATCGCATGAGGCGATAAGGAAACAACCAATGAAACGATTCCAAGTGAAGAAGGTCGCCGTGCTCGGCGCGGGCGTGATGGGCGCGCAGATTGCGGCGCACCTGGTCAACGTCAAGGTGCCGGTGGTGCTGTTCGATCTGCCTGCGAAAGAGGGCGCCAAAAACGGCATCGTCACGCGCGCCATCGAGAACCTCAAGAAGCTCAAGCCTTCGCCGCTGGGTGTGGCCGGCGACGCCGACCTGATCGGCCAGGCCAACTACGAAGAGCACCTGGAACAGCTGCGCGGCTGCGACCTCATCATCGAGGCCATCGCCGAGCGCATGGACTGGAAGCTCGACCTCTACAAGAAGATCGCGCCCTTCGTGGCCGAGCACGCCATCGTCGCGTCCAACACCTCGGGCCTGTCGATCACCAAGCTGAGCGAAGGCCTGCCCGAGGCGATCAAGCCGCGCTTCTGCGGCATCCACTTCTTCAACCCGCCGCGCTACATGACGCTGGTGGAGCTGATCAACACCCCGACCACCGAAGCCCAGATCCTCGATCACCTCGAGGCCTTCGTCACCAGGGGCCTGGGCAAGGGCGTGGTGCGCGCCAAAGACACGCCCAACTTCGTGGCCAACCGCATCGGCATCGCCGGCATGCTGGCGACGATGAAAGAGGTGGAGAACTTCGGCCTGACGTACGACGTGGTCGACGACCTGACCGGCAAGCGCCTGGGGCGCGCGAGCAGCGGCACCTTCCGAACCGCCGACGTGGTGGGCCTGGACACCATGGCCCACGTCATCAAGACGCTGCAGGACAACCTGAACGAGCAGACCGACCCGTTCTACGGCAGCTTCGGCACGCCGCCGGTGCTGGCCAAGCTGATCGAGCTGGGGAACCTGGGCCAGAAGGCCAAGGCCGGTTTCTTCAAGAAGGTCGGCCGCGACATCCTGCGTTTCGATCTGGAGAGCGAAGACTACGTGCCTGCCGGCGAGAAGGCCGACGAGGTCTATGGCCGCATGCTCAAGCGCCCGGCCGCCGAGCGCCTGAAGCTGCTGCGCAACGCCGAAGGCCCGCAGGGCCAGTTCCTCTGGGCCATCCTGCGCAACGGTTTCCACTACGCCGCCGTGCACCTGGCGTCCATCGCCGAGACCGCGCGCGACGTGGATCAGGCCATGCGCTGGGGCTTCGGCATGAAGCAGGGCCCCTTCGAGCTGTGGCAGGAAGCGGGCTGGCTGGAGGTGGCGAAGATGGTCCAGGCCGACATCGACGCCGGCAAGGCGCTCAGCAAAGCGCCGCTGCCCGACTGGGTGTTCAAGGGCCCGGTGGCCGAGGCCGGTGGCGTGCACACCGCGCAGGGTTCGTGGAACCCCAGCAAGGGCGTGTTCGAAGCGCGCCGCTCGCTGCCGGTCTACCAGCGTCAGCACTTCCCCGAGCTGCTGTTGGGCGAAGCTGGTCCGAAGTTCGAGACCGCCGGCACGACCATCGAAGAGAACGACTCGATCCGCGTGTGGACGCTGGACGGCGAGGTGCTGATCGCCAGCATCAAGACCAAGATGCACGCCATCAGCCCCGAGGTCTGCGAAGGCCTGATGGCCGCCATCGACCTGGCCGAGCAGGAATACCAGGGCCTGGTGGTCTGGTCGGGCGACGAGCCCTTCAGCGCCGGCGCCGACCTGCAGGCCATGCTGCCGGCGTTCATGGCCGTGGGTGTGACCGCCATCGAAGACGCCGAGGGCTTCATGCAGCAGGTGATGCTGCGCCTGCGCTACGCCAACGTGCCGGTGGTCAGTGCCGTGCGTGGTCTGGCGCTGGGCGGCGGTTGTGAGCTGGCGGTGCACAGCGCGCGCCGTGTGCTGCACATGGAAAGCTACGTCGGCCTGGTGGAAGTCGGTGTGGGCCTGGTGCCCGGTGCTGGCGGCCTGACCTACATCGCGCGCCGCGCGGCCGAGAACGCCGAGACCTCGACCGGCAAGGACCTGTTGCCCTTCCTGACCGAGGGCTTCACCGCCGCGGCCATGGCCAAGGTCGGCACCAGCGCCATCGAGTCGAGGAAGCTGGGCTATGTGCTGCACTCCGATCTGATCGTGCCGCACAAGGACGAGCTGCTGTTCGTCGCCATCAACGAGGCCAAGGCCCTGTTCGCGGGCGGCTACCGCGCGCCGCACAAGCGCCTGTTCCCGGTCGCCGGGCGCGACGGCAAGGCCACCATCCTGGGCAGCCTGGTCAACATGCGCGACGGCGGCTTCATCAGCCAGCACGACTTCCACATCGCCTCGCTGATCGCGAATGTGGTCACCGGCGGCGACGTCGAGGCCGGCACGCTGGTGAGCGAGGAGTACCTGATGACGCTGGAGCGAAAAGCCTTCTGTTCGCTGATCGTCCATCCCAAGACCCAGGAACGCATCCTCGGGATGCTGAACACCGGCAAGCCGGTGCGGAACTGAGGAGAGCCATATGAAACAAGTTCAAGACGCCTACATCGTCGCCGCCACCCGCACGCCCATCGGCCGTTCGCACAAGGGTTCGTTCAAGCACCTGCGGCCGGACGACCTGCTGGCCCACGCGCTGCGCGCCGCCATGGCCCAGGTGCCGAACCTGGACCCGAAGGCGGTGGAAGACGTGATCGCCGGCTGCGCGATCCCCGAAGCCCAGCAGGGCCTGAACGTGGCGCGCATCGGCGCCATCCTGGCCGGCCTGCCGAACTCGGTCGGCGGCATCACCGTCAACCGCTTCTGCGCCTCCGGCCTGTCGGCCGTGGCGATGGCGGCCGACCGCATCCGCGTGGGCGAGGCCGACGTGATGATCGCGGCGGGCACCGAGAGCATGAGCATGGTGCCCATGATGGGCAACAGCCCCAGCCTCTCGCCCACCATCTTCCGCAACACCGACGACATCGAGAGCTACGGCATCGCCTACGGCATGGGCCTGACGGCGGAGAAGGTGGCGCAGCAGTGGAAGGTGAGCCGTGACGCGCAGGACGCGTTCGCGGTGCAGTCGCACCAGCGCGCCGTGGTCGCGATGAAGAACGGCGAGTTCACGGACGAGATCACGCCGGTGGAAGTGACCGACCGCAGCGTGGACCTGGAAACCGCCGAGGTCAGCACCAGCAGCCGCATCATCAGCCTGGACGAAGGCGCACGCCCCGACACCACGCTCGGAGGCCTGGCCAGGCTGCGCACCGTCTTCGCCGCGCGCGGCTCGGTCACCGCAGGGAACAGCTCACAGACCAGCGACGGCGCGGGCGCGCTGATCCTGGTGAGTGAGGCTGCTCTCAAGCGCTACAACCTGACGCCGCTGGCGCGCTTCGTGAGCTACGCCAGCCGCGGCGTGCCGCCGCACATCATGGGCATTGGCCCGGTCGAGGCCATTCCGGTCGCGCTGAAGTACGCCGGCCTGAAGCAGGACGACATCGACTGGTTCGAGCTCAACGAGGCCTTCGCCGCGCAGTCGCTGGCGGTGATGAACACCCTGGGCCTGGACCCGAGCAAGGTCAACCCCATGGGCGGAGCGATTGCACTGGGGCACCCGCTGGGCGCGACCGGCGCCATCCGCTCGGCCACCGTGGTGCACGCGCTGAAGCGGCACAACAGGAAGTACGGCATGGTCACGATGTGCGTGGGCATGGGGCAGGGCGCAGCCGGAGTGTTCGAAAGGGTCTGACGACCCACCCCCGCGCCGCTGCGCGTCACCCCCTGAGAGGGGGCGGCACTGGCGGCCTGGCAAAGCCAGATCCGCTGTGCCCTTGAAGGAGACACCTCGATATGCCGGCTCATGTGTTCGATCAGGCCATCGCGCTCGTTGCCATCGGTGACGGTCGGTACACCGGTGCCACTTCACCCGCCTACGCCAACATGGTCGGCCCGTTCGGCGGCATCACGGCGGCCACGGTGCTCAACGCGGTGATGTTGCACCCGGCGCTGCTGGGCGAGCCGCTGTCGCTGACGGTGAATTTCTGTGCGGCGCTGGCCGACGGACCGTTCGTGGTGTCGGCGCAGCCGGTGCGCACCAACCGCTCGACCCAGCACTGGGTGGTCTCCATCACGCAGACCGGCGCGGGCGGCGAGGCCGACACCGTGGTCACGGCCTCGGTCGTGACCGCCGCGCGCCGCAGCACCTGGAGCGTGGACGACGAGCCCATGCCCACCGTGCGCAAGCCGGACGAGGTCAAGCCCTACGCCGTGCCCTCGCCGGTGGAGTGGATCAAGCGCTACGAGATGCGGCCGATCGAAGGCGCCATCCCGCGCACCTGGGACGGGACCGGCAGCGACAGCCGCTCGCGCCTGTGGATGCGCGAAGCGGTGCCGCGTCCGCTGGACCTGTGTGGCCTGGCGGCGCTGGCCGATGTGTTCTTTCCGCGCGTCTGGCTGCGCCGCGCCACGCTGGTGCCGGCGGGCACGGTGTCGATGACGGTGTACTTCCACGCCGGTTCGGCACAACTGGCCGAGGTCGGCCACGGCTGGGTGCTGGGACAGGCCCGGGCCCAGGCCTTCCGCAACGGCTTCTTCGACCAGACCGCGCTGCTCTGGAGCGAGGCCGGGCACCTGCTTTGCTCCAGTCACCAGGTCGTGTACTACAAGGAATAGGCCGCGATCCGCGCAGCGGCGGAGCCTGGGGGCTACGGCCTGCCCAGGAAGAGGTACAGCCCCGTGTAGCCGCGCGGCGCGCTGACCACGCTCAGGTACAGCGGCCCCAGCGCGGTGTCCGCGCCGACAAACAGGCTGCGCCCGACCAGCAGGTCGCGCAGGCTGGCATCGCCCGGCTTGAGCCAGGCGTTGCCCAGTTCCAGCGAACCACCCGCGAACATCGCGCGGGCCAGCGGCGAGGAGGCCACCGGCAGGCGGTAGTAGTAGGTCATGCGGCCGAAGGCCAGCATGCTGCCGCCAACCTGCCCGATGCGGAAGCCCGAGAGCTGCTGGAAGCCGCCGAGCGAGAACTCGTCGATCGCACCGACCGCCAGCCGGTTGGTGCGCGCCAGCCGCGCACCGAGGTTCAGCGTGTGCGGCCCCGCGCTGGTCACGCCGGTGGCGTTGAGGTCCCAGCGCACGAAGCCGTTGGAGTCGCCGCCGTTGATGTGCCGCACGCCGCCGACCACCTCGCCGCGCAGGCGGTGGCCTGAGGTCGGGAAGTTGGCGTAGTCCAGCTGGTCCGAGGCCAGGCCGAAGCGCAGGCCCGTGTCGTTCCAGCGCTGCGTCAGCAGCCTCGGGTCGAGTCCGGTCAGCTCGCCGCCGATCAGCTCGGGCGTGGTGCGGTTCCAGGTCGACACCAGTCCCACCCGCGCCTCGCCCAGGTGACCCAGCAGGCCCAGCGGCCAGCCGTAGTCCACGCCCGCGCTCAGGTTCGAGCGGGTCACGACGGCGGCCTGGCCACTGCCACCGTAGAGGTCGACGCGGCGGTTGCCGCCGCCGAGGTGGGCCGAGACGAACTGGTCGCCGTGGCGGCCCAGCGGCTGGTACAGCTCGGTCGAGGCGGCGGTGTTCTCACCCAGCTGCAGCCGGTTGCGCCACTCGGCGCCCCCGCTGTTGAGCCAGCGGCGGTTATGGCTCAGGCGCAGGTTGAAGGCCGACTGGCCCTCGAAGTCGGTGCGCAGATCCAGGCCCATGCGCAGGTAGTTCGGCCCCCAGTCGTTCTCGCGCAGCCGCACCACCAGGGCCTCCGAGCCGTCGGTGCCTTGTCGTTCCAGGTGGTAGTCCACCCGCTCGTAGTCGCCCGTGGCCGCCAGCAGCCGCAGATCCTGTTCGACGCGCGGCACGTCCAGCGCCTGCCCCGCCTCGCTGTCGATCAGCTGCCCGATGCGCTCGACGCGTGCCGCGTCCACGCCATCGAAGCGGATCTCCGACACCCAGCCGCCGCGGCTCTGCGCGCTGGTCAGGTGCACATGGCGCTGCTGCTTCCACTGCGCATAGTCGGCCGGCGACACCGCAAAGCGCTCGAACACCTGGCGCTGTGAGTGCGCGTAGCCGTAGCCGATGTCCATCAGCTCCTTGCCGCGGGCGAAGTCGGCGGAGGTGATCGTGCCCAGCGGCGGCGCGATCAGCAGGTCGCTGGGCGTGAGCGACTCGATGCTGCGCTTGACGTTCTGCTCGGTCAGGATGTTGACCATCTGCGTCGTCACGCCCAGCAGCGTGCCCAGCGTGTCGCGCCCGGCCAGCGGCGTGCCGATGTTGACCGCGATCACCACGTCGGCGCCCATGCGGCGCGCCACATCCACCGGCAGGTTGTTCACCAGGCCGCCGTCGCCCAGCAGCCGGCCGTTGACCTCCAGCGGCGAGAACACGCCGGGCACCGACATGCTCGCGCGCAACGCGCCCGCGAGGTCGCCGTGGTCGAGCACCACGGCCTCGCCGGTTTCCATGTCGGTGGCGACCGCGCGGAACGGGGTCGGCAGACCGTCGAAGGTCGCCATGTGGCGCGAGGCCAGCGTGTAGCGGCGCAACAGCACTTCCAGCGAACGGGTCGAGACCGCGCCCGTGGGCAGGCGGAACTCGCCGTTGCGAAAGCCCAGCTCGATCAGCGGCGCCATCTCGAAGTCTTCTTCCTTGAGCCGCTGCGAGAGGTTCTGGCGCGGCTCGCTGCGCTGGAACAGGTTGCCCCAGTCCAGCGCGCCGACCTCGTCGGCCAGTTCCTTCGGGTCCATGCCGGCGGCGTAGAGGCCGCCGACGATGGCGCCCATCGAGGTGCCGACCACGATGTCCACCGGCACCCGCGCTTCCTCCAGCACCGTGAGCACGCCGACGTGCGCCAGGCCGCGCGCGCCGCCGCCCGAGAGCACCAGGGCGACGCGCGGTCGCGCGGCCGGTGCCGGATCGGCGGCATGCGTGGGCGTCGAGAAGAACATGAGCGAGCCGAACGCTGCCAGCAGGACAAAAGCCCAGCCCCCCGGCCGATGGAACCTGTGCATGCAACACCCTCGGTTTGTGTGGTCTGGCGGCAGTGTAGAGCGCACCGCGCGGCTGTCGCACACTGGGCATGCGCCCTCACACGGCGCGCGCCAACCGTGGTAGTTTCCCAGCCTTCGAATCTGCGATTGCAACCACCATGTCCGACATCCTCGTCCACACCGAAGCCGGCATCACCACGCTGACCTTCAACCGCCCCGACAAGAAGAACTCCATCACCGCCGCCATGTACGGCGCGCTGGCCGATGCGATCGCCGCCGCGGCCGCCGACCCCGCCGTGCGGGTGGTCGTGTTCCAGGGCAACGAAACCACCTTCAGTGCCGGCAACGACATCGGCGACTTCCTGAACAACCCGCCCGCGACCGAAGACTCGCCGGTGTTCCGTTTCCTGCGCGGCATCGCGCAGTTCCCCAAGCCGCTGCTGGCCGCCGTCTGCGGCCCGGCCGTTGGCGTGGGCACGACGATGCTGTTCCACTGCGACCTGGTCTATGCGGGCGACAACGCTGCCTTCTCGATGCCCTTCGTGAACCTGGGTCTGTGCCCCGAGGCCGCGTCGAGCCTGCTGGTGCCGCAGATGATGGGTTACCACCGCGCGGCCGAGGCGCTCCTGCTGGGTGAGCCCTTCATGGCCGAGGCGGCGCTGGAAGTGGGCCTGGTCAACCGCGTGCTGGCGCCCAGCGAAACCACCGGTTACGCGCAGGCCGTGGCCCGCAGGCTGGCGGCCAAGCCGCTGGCCTCGCTGGTCGAGACCAAGCGCCTGATGAAGAAGGGCAACGCCGCACAGGTCATGGCCGTGATGGCCGAAGAGGGTGCGAGCTTTGGCCGCATGCTCGGCGAGCCGGCCGCGAAGGAAGCCTTCGGCGCCTTCATGGAACGCCGCAAGCCGGACTTCTCGACGCTCTGATCAGTTCAGCCGGGCGACCCAGTAGGTCGCCCCTTCCGGGCCATAGCGTTCCGCGTGGGGCGCGCCGTGTTCCAGCTCGAACAGCTCGCCCGGTTTGAGGTGCTGCGTCTCTCCACCCACCGTGAGCCACATCTCGCCCTGCACCACCAGGGCCTTGACGGCAAACGGGTGGGTGTGTTCTTCCAGCACGGTGCCAGGCGCCCACACGCGCTCCAGCACTTCGTCAAAGCCCTCGGCCAGGGCGGCACTCTTGAACGTTTCGAAGCTGTTGGGCATGGCGATCTCCTGCGCAAGTGGTGCGAAATTGCACCACGTGCGCCGTCACCTTGCCAGTGTGTGGGTTTGTCTGCGCGGTCCTTGGCCGCCCAGCCCGGCGCTTTCCGGCGCGGGCGCACCTGTGTAGCATCGGCGCATGTCTCACGCAAGGCTGCCCCGATGTCCTACATGCTCCTGATCCACGAACCTGTCGGCCAGCGCGCCACCCGCACCGAAGCCGAAGGCCGCGCCGCCTACGCCGCGATGGTGGCTTTCGGCGAACGCCTGGCGGCGCAGGGCAAGCTCAAGGCGGTCGAGTCGCTGTCGGGCATGGACTCGGCGGTGCGCGTGAGCCACGCACGCGGGCAGGCGCAGACGCTGGACGGCCCGTTCGCCGAGGTCAAGGAAATGGTCGGCGGCTTCTTCCTGCTGCAGGACGTGACCCGCGAGCAGGCCATCGCCTTCGCCCACGAATGCCCGGCCGCACAGTGGTGCACCGTGGAGGTGCGGGCCCTGGCGCCGTGTTTCGACGAGAGCCGTGCCTGATCCGGGTTTTCCCTGAGACTGGCGCCTGTCGAAACACCGCGGGTCATTTCGTCGTACCGGTATGACCACCCAACACCACGAGATCCTGATCCACGCGCCGCGTGAGCACGTCTGGCGCACCATGCTGTTCTCGCCCACCTACGAGCGCTGGGTGGCGACCTTCAGCGAAGGCTCGCGCTACGAGGGCTCCTGGGACGCCGGGTCGACGATCCGCTTCTGCGGCCCGAACGGCGACGGCATGGTCGCCCGGATCGCCGAACACCGGCCGGCCGGCTTCGTGTCCATCTGCCACCTCGGCATGGTCACGGATGGCGTGGAAGACACCACCAGCGAGGCCGTGCGCGCCTGGGCGCCGTGTTTCGAGAACTACACCTTCACCGACGAAGCCGGCGGCACCCGCGTGCGGGTCGACGTCGACGTGTTCGGCACCTACGCCGACTGGATGGCGCAAACCTGGCCCGAGGTCCTGCTGTCGCTGAAATCGGTCTGTGAAACCCCTGCCTGAGGAGAACCCCCATGAGTGCTTCTACTGCCGCCGTTCCCATGTGTGCCGTCGTGCACTTCGAGATGCCTTACAAAGACCGCGAGCGCGCCGAGCGTTTCTACGCCGCCGCCTTCGGCTGGACCCACCAGTTTCTCGGCCCGCAGATGGGCGACTACGTGCTGGTGAGCACCGCGCCTCCGGGGGCCCGCCCGCCCGTGCCGCCCGAAGCGGCGCTCGGCTCGATCAACGGGGGCCTGTTCCCCTTCAAGCCCGACTGGCCGATGCAGCATCCCTCGGTGGTGGTCGGAGTGCCCGACATCCGCGCGGCGATGCAGCGCATCCGGGCCGCTGGCGGCGAGGTGATCGGCGAGCCGATGGCGATTCCCGGCGTGGGTGAGTACGTCGTGTTCCGCGACACCGAGGGCAACCACAACAGCATGATGCAGCCCGACATGGCACCGCCCGAGTGCAAGAGCTGATGCCGAAGGAGGACACCATGCGCTTCATGATCATCGTCAAGTCCTGCGCGGAGTTCGAGGCCGAGACCCGGCCCGACCCGGACCCGGCCGTGATGGCCGCCATGGCCAGCTACCACGAAGAGCTTGCCCGCGCCGGCGTGCTGCTCGAAGGCAACGGCCTGCAGCCCTCCCGCAAGGGCTGGCGCGTTCACTACGGTGCACAGGGCCGGCAGATCGTCGACGGCCCCTTCACCGAAGTCAAGGAGCTGATCGCCGGCTACACGCTGATCCAGGTGCGATCGCGCGAAGAGGCGCTGGAATGGAGCCGGCGCTTTCCCAACCCGGTGCGCGAAGGCGCCGAAGCCGTCGTCGAGGTGCGCCAGGTCTACGAAATGGAAGACTTCGCGCCCAGCGAAGCGCTGGAGACCTTCAAGACCGTCGACCAGTACCTGGCCAAGCCCTGAACGAAGGAGCCCGCGTGATCAAGACTGTGTTGCTGGTGCTCGTCGCCGCCGTCGCCTTGCTGCTGATCTATGCATCGACCCGCCCCGACAGCTTCCGTGTCGAGCGCTCGACCACCATCGCCGCGCCCGCCGAGAAGCTGTTCCCGCTGATCCACGACCTCCAGGCCTTCAACACCTGGAACCCCTACGCGCTCAAAGACCCGGCGATCAGGATCGATTTCGGCGGAGGCCCCACCGCCGGCCCCGGCGCGCGCTACGACTTCGCGGGCAACAAGGACGTGGGCAAGGGCCGCATCACGCTGACCGGCGAGAAGGCGCCGTCGGAAGTGGCGATGCAGCTGGACATGTTCGAACCTTTCGAGGGCCACAACACGGTCGTGTTCTCGCTGGTGCCCGAGGGTGCCGGCACGAAGGTCACCTGGGCCATGCACGGACCCAGCGCCTTCATCACCAAGCTCATGGGCATCTTCTTCAACATGGACCAGATGATCGGCAAGGACTTCGAAGCCGGCCTGGCCAACCTCAAGAAGCTCGCCGAAAAGGCCTGAGCCCCACCACCCGATCCTTTCAGGAGACCACCATGTTCCGCCAGATCTTCGTCAACCTGCCCATCCAGGACATGGCCCGCTCGCAGGCCTTCTTCAAGGCCCTGGGCCTCACGTTCAACCAGCGCTTCACCAACGACAAGGGCGCCTGTCTGGAGATCGGCGAGAACTTCTACGCCATGCTGCTGGTCGAGCCCTTCTTCCAGGGCTTCACCAAGAAGCCGATCAGCGACGCGCACAAGAACACCGAAGTCATCCTGGCCCTGTCGGTGGGCAGCCGCGCCGAGGTCGAAGCCGTGATGGCCAAGGCCGTGGCCGCCGGTGCGGTTCGAATCGATGAAACCAAGGACTACGGCTTCATGGTGCAGGACGGTTTCGCCGACCTCGACGGCCACCAGTGGGAGGTGTTCTGGATGGACGAAACCGCTGCGCCCGAGCAGATGTAATCTGCTCTCGTGCATTCCGCTGTCCACGACACCATCGCCGCCGTCTGGCGCATCGAGTCCGCCCGCATCGTCGCGGCGGTCGCGCGCCGCGTGCGCGATGTGGGCGTGGCCGAGGAGCTGGCGCAGGACGCGCTGGTGGCGGCGCTGGAGCACTGGCCGCGCGACGGATTGCCCGACAAGCCCGGCGCCTGGCTGATGACCACCGCTCTGAACCGCGCGCTCGACCACCTGCGCCACCGCCAGATGGCCGACGCGCGACACAGCGACATTGCCAGCGACCTCGAAGCGATGGAGGCGCACGTGGTGCCCGACTTCAGCGATGCGATCGACCAGCAGCGCGAACACGCCGCCCTCGGCGACGACCTGCTGCGCCTGATCTTCACCGCCTGCCACCCGGTGCTCGGCCCCGAGGCGCGCGTGGCGCTCACGCTCAAGCTGCTGGGTGGCCTGAGCACCGGCGAGATCGCGCGCGCCTACCTTGTGCCCGAGCCCACCATCGCGCAGCGCATCGTGCGCGCCAAGCGCACGCTCAGCGAGGCGAAGGTGCCGTTCGAGGTGCCGCAGGGCGAACAGCTCGCGTTGCGCCTGGGCTCGGTGCTCGAAGTGATCTACCTGATCTTCAACGAGGGCTACACCGCCACCAGCGGCAACGACTGGATGCGCCCCGCGCTGTGCGACGAAGCGCTGCGCCTGGGTCGCATGCTGGCCGGGCTCGCACCGCAGGAATCTGAGGTGTTGGGCCTGCTCGCGCTGATGGAAATCCAGGCCTCGCGCACGGCCGCGCGCACCGACCGCGCAGGCAACCCCATCCTGCTGGCCGACCAGGACCGCGGGCGCTGGGACCGGCTGCTGATCCGCCGCGGCCTGGCCGCGCTCGACCGCGCGCAGGCGCTGGGCCAGCCGGCCGGCCGCTACCGCCTGCAGGCCCAGATCGCCGCCTGCCACGGGCGCGCGGCCAAGGCCGAAGACACCGACTGGCCGCGCATCGCCGCGCTCTACGCCGAGCTCATGCGCGTCGCGCCCTCACCCGTGGTCGAACTCAACCGCGCGGTCGCGGTCAGCATGGCCGAAGGCCCTGCGGCCGGTCTGGCGATTGTTGAAACCCTGCTGCAGGACAAGGCCCTGCAGCGTTACCACTGGCTGCCGGCGGTGCAGGGCGATCTGCTGGAGAAGCTGGGGCGGCGGGACGAAGCGGGGGTGGCGTTCCAGCGGGCGTCGGAGTTGGCGACGAATGACCGGGAGCGGGCACTGCTGCGGGCGCGGGCGCAGCAGGTGACGACCGCGAACTAGTGTCTGCGTGGGCTCCGCGGCCGTGGTGGCGGGCGCAGGCTGGACGCGTTGAAGGCGCTGGAAGCCAGCCTGAATGCGTTCGTCTGCGGGCTTGAATCGGCCTGTGTCGGTGCGCCAGTGCCCGTCGGCCACGGCCAGATGGAAGACGGACTTTGCCAAATCAACGGCGACGGTTGTAGCATTCCCCCCGGACTCCTTTCGTTTGGATGAAGACCTGGTCTCCACGCCAATGAAAACCAGATGCAGCACGCTGCATCTGGTGGCTTACTTCGAACGGTAGACGTCATGCAAATCACCACTGCGTCGCCTTCTGATCTGGAGCATGCCGTTGGCTGCCTGGCCGCTGCGTTTGCCAAAGACCCGATCACGGGATTTCTGCTCCAAACGGGTCCGGGCTACCGGGACCGCGTGACGCAATTCTTCTCCTTGCTGATGCGCGCACGCATGGCTCTCAATATGCCGGTTCTTGTGGCGCGAGGCGCAGTCGCGGTTCATGGTGCGGCGATGGGATACACCACTTCGTACCCATCCTGGCCAAGTGACATCGCAGAGGACTGGGATCACTTCGAAAAGGCGATTCCCGGTCTCACCGACCGAATGGCGCTGTACGACGAGATCGCCGAGGCCAGCAGGCCGTCCTTGCCACACTACTACCTCGGCGCGATCGGCATGGCTCCAGACACGCAGGGCCTGGGCACCGGCGCACAACTGCTCAAGGCTTTCTGTGACCTATCGGCTTCCGACAAGTTGTCCAGGGGGGTCTACCTCGAAACGGCGAACCCATCCAATGTCCGGTTCTACGAGCATGCGGGCTTTGTCGTCACCGGCCAAGGCCAGCTTGGCAAAGCAGATCTGTGGTGCATGTTCCACGCTCACGGGCCACGCGGTGACGCTTAGCCCCGCCGTCAAGGGGACGGTGGGCTTCACAGAGAGCAGCCATGGCCCATCTTCTGCGCTGATGGCTTGGCCGAGAACTTCATGATGCACATCCTCGTGGAAGACATCCAGGCCCGGTGGAACCAGGTCCGTGCAAGCGGTGTCGTCTCCAGGTACGGAGTCCGGTGCACCGACCTGGCGGTGTCTGCTTGGACGTTCGGTGGCGGCTCCTGGCCGATTCGGCCCCCGTCACACCCCCTACACAAACCCTCCCGATGATCCGCCGGTCGGGCGTCCGCTTGCGGGCGCACCGGCCCACACCGATCGTTCGTTCATCCCACCGGAGGGAATCCCCATGTCGTTCTTGCCCCGTGTTCTGGGTCTGGCCTTGCTTGGCCTGGCCGCATCCTCGGCCTTGGCCCAGTCCTCGTCCGACGCCCACCACAGCCGCCGCCTGGGTGGTGTCGAGCGCCCGACCCATGTCCAGCTTGGCCCGCGCCCGTTCTTCCTGGTCGACGACATGGTCGACAGCCCGCTCAAGCGCGAGCTGCAGCAGTGCGCGCGCCGCGGCGAGTTCACGTCGCGCGACTTCTCCATTGGCCACCGCGGCGCCGCGATGCAGTTCCCCGAGCACACGGTCGAGTCGTACACCGCGGCCGCGCGCATGGGCGCGGGTGTGGTCGAGTGCGACGTGACCTTCACCAAAGACAAGGAGCTGGTCTGCCGCCACGCGCAGAACGACCTGCACACGACGACCAACATCCTGGTCACACCGCTGGCCGCCAAGTGCACGCAGCCTTTCGTGCCGGCGGTGCTCGACGCCGACGGCAAGGTGGTGACGCCGGCCAAGGCCGAGTGCCGCGCCAGCGACATCACGCTGGCCGAGTTCAAGACCCTGCGCGGCAAGATGGACGCCTTCAACCCGGCCGCGCGCACGCCCGAGCAGTACCTGGGCGGCACGGCCAACTGGCGCACCGATCTCTACGCCGGCCCGACCAGCGGCACGCTGGTGACGCACGCCGAGTCGATCGAGCTGTTCAAGAAGCTGGGCGTGAAGATGACGCCCGAGCTCAAGAGCGCCAGCGTGACCATGCCGTTCGAGGGCTTCACGCAGCAGGCCTACGCGCAGAAGATGATCGACGAGTACAAGAAGGCCCGCGTGAACCCGCGCAACGTGTTCGCGCAGTCGTTCAACATCGACGACATCCTGTACTGGGTGAACAACGAGGCCGCGTTCGGCAAGCAGGCGGTCTACCTGGACGACGCCAACACGGTGGCCGACCTGCCGGACTACAACACCCTGGTGGGCTACAAGACCAAGGGCATCAACATCTGGGCACCGCCGATCTTCGCGCTGCTGGCGGCCGACAACGGCAAGATCGTGCCCTCGCAGGCCGCGAAGGACGCCAAGGCCGCGGGCCTGGGCCTGATCACCTGGTCGTTCGAGCGCTCGGGCATCCTGGCCGATGGCAACAACGGTTCGTACTACCAGACCTTCGACAGCGCGGTGAAGACCGAGGGCGACATGCTGAACGCGCTGCACGTGCTGGCCAAGGAGGTGGGCGTGATGGGCGTGTTCTCCGACTGGCCGGCGACCACGACCTTCTACGCCAACTGCATGGGCCTGCGCTGAGCGCGAAGGCCTGACCGGGTGCCTGGGGGGCGGTCAGCCCAGCCAGGCATCCAGCTGCTCTGCCGTGACGAAGCCCAGCGCCAGCGCCGCCTCGCGCAGGTTCAGGTCGTGGGCCAGGGCGTGTTTCGCGATCTGTGCCGCGCGCTCGTAGCCGATGTGCGGCGCCAGCGCGGTGACCCGCATCAGCGAGCGCCGCAGCAGTTCGTCGATGCGCCGCCGGTCCGGGGCCATGCCGCGGGCGCAGTGCTCGTCGAAGCTGGCCATCGCGTCGGTCAGCAGGCGGATGCTCAGCAGCAGGTTGTGCGCGATCAGCGGTTTGTAGGCGTTGAGTTCGAAGTGACCCGACGCGCCCGCCAGGGTGACCGCGGCGTCGTGGCCCACCACCTGGCAGCAGACCATGGTCAGCGCCTCGCACTGGGTCGGGTTGACCTTGCCCGGCATGATCGAGCTGCCCGGTTCGTTCTCGGGCAGCTGCAGCTCGCCCAGGCCGCAGCGCGGCCCCGAAGCCAGCCAGCGCACGTCGTTGGCGATCTTGGTGAGCGCGACCGCGAGGGTCTTCAAGGCGGCGTGCGCGTGGACCATCGCGTCGTGCGCGGCCATGGCGGCGTAGCGGTTGGGCGCGCAGCGCAGCGGCAGGCCGGTTTCCTCCGCGAGCTGCGCGGCCACCAGATCGCCGAACCGCGGGTGCGTGTTCAGGCCGTTGCCGACGGCGGTGCCGCCGATCGCCAGGTCGTGCAGCGCCGGCAGGCTGTGGGCAATCCCCTGTTCGGTGTGGTCGAGCTGCGCGACCCAGCCGGACATTTCGTCGCCCAGGGTCAGTGGCGTGGCGTCCTGCAGGTGCGTGCGCCCGACCTTCACGATGTCCGCGCATCGCGCCGACTGCTCCGCCAGCGTGCCCCGCAGGGCGTGCAGGGCGGGCAGCAGCGAGGCCTGCAGAGCGGCGGCGGTGGCCATGTGCATCGCCGTCGGGAAGACGTCGTTGGACGACTGGCCGAGGTTGACCTGGTCGTTGGGGTGCACGCTGCGTTGCGCGCCCCGGCCGGCGCCCAGCAGCTCGGACGCCCGGTTGGCCAGCACCTCGTTCATGTTCATGTGGGTCTGGGTGCCGGAACCGGTCTGCCAGAGCGAGAGCGGGAACGCGCTGTCGTGCCGGTGCGCCAGCACCTCGTCGGCGGCCGATGCGATGGCCTCGGCCACGCGCCGGTCCAGCATGCCCAGGTCGGCGTTGACCCGGGCGGCGGCGCGCTTGATCCGGGCCAGCGCCATCAGCAGGTCCGGCGGCATCTTTTCATCGGAGATGCGGAAGAAGTGCAGCGAGCGCTGGGTCTGCGCGCCCCAGAGGGCGTCGGCAGGCACGGCAACCTCGCCCAGGGTGTCGTGTTCGGTCCGTGTCGGGTGTGGCATGGCAGCCTCCTCGGGCGATCCTGCGCGCGCGACCCGGCGGTGTCAAACCCGTGGTGCCCGGCGGCATAGTTCTTCCGGAGTATTCAGTGACTCCAGGGTTTGGTCGAAAACCTCTGCATCAGGCCGTGGTGTTCGCGTGCCAGGGGCAAGTCATGTGGAGTGTTTCGAGGTACCGGATCGGCGCGCGGTTGATGACCGGCTTCGGCGGGATGTTGTTGCTGATCGTGGGCCTGGTCGGGTCGTCGCTGCTGTCGCTGCAGGACATTGGCCAGGAAAACCACCAGCTGCTGGATCAGGAGCTGGTGAAGGTGGCGGCGGTGTCGGTGGTCGACACGGCCACGCGGGCCAACGGCCTGGCCTCGGCCGAGCTGCTGCTGGTGGAGCCGCAGCAGGTGCCGCAGGTGCAGGCCCGCATCGCCCGCAACCGGCAGGCGATTGACACGGCGCTGGAGACGCTGGACCGGCTGGTGGTGATGCCCGAGGGCAAGGCCGCACTGGCGCAGCTGCGCACCGCGCGGGCGGCCTATGTGGCGTCTTTCGTGAAGGTCGCGCCGCTGGTGCTGGCCGGCCGGGCCGACGACGCCCGGCTGCTGATGCGCGACGAAACCCTGCCGGCGCTGGATCGGCTGCAGCAGCCGATCGACACGCTGCGCAAGCTCCAGGAGACACGGGCCCGGCAACGCGGTGACGCGGTGAGCGCGGCCATCGACAGCGCCGACCGCCTGCAGCTGGGGCTGGGGGTGGCGGCGCTGGTGCTCGGTCTGGTGGCGGCGGTGCTGCTGGCGCGCAGCATCGTGCGCCCGCTGCGGCAAGGGGTGGCGGTGGCCGACCGGATCGCCGCCGGCGACCTCACACAGCCGGTGGACGCACAGGGCAGCGACGAAGTGGCCGATCTGCTGCGGGCGCTGGGCACCATGCAGGACGGCTTGCGCAACCTGGTGACGCAGGTCCATCGCGGGGTGGATCACGTGGGCTCGGCCTCGGCGCAGATCGCCAGTGCCAACAAGGACCTGAGCAGCCGCACCGAGGCCCAGGCCAGCGCGCTGGAGCAGTCGGCGGCGTCGATGGAGCAGCTCAGCAGCGCCATCGCCATCAACGCCGACAGTGCGCAGGCCGCCCGCTCGCTGGCCACCGATGCCTCGCGGGCGGCCGAGGCCGGGGGTGAGACGGTGGGCGCGGTGGTGCGCACCATGCGCAGCATCGATGAGGGTTCCCGGCGCATCGCGGAAATCATCGGCGTGATCGACGGCATCGCGTTCCAGACCAACATCCTGGCGCTGAACGCGGCGGTGGAAGCGGCGCGCGCCGGTGAGCAGGGGCGCGGGTTTGCCGTGGTGGCCTCGGAGGTGCGGGCGCTGGCGGGCCGCTCGGCCGACGCCGCGCGCCAGATCAAGCAACTGATCGAGGCCAGCGTGGACCAGGTGAGCTCCGGCACCACCCTGGCCGACCAGGCGGGGGCCGCGATGACCGAGGTGGTGCAATCGATCCGGCGCGTGAACCAGCTGGTGGTGGACATCGCCGGGGCGATGCAGGAGCAGAGCACGGGCGTGTCCCAGATGGGCGAGGCCATCACTCAGCTGGACCAGGCGACGCAGCAGAACGCGGCGCTGGTGGAGGAGACCGCGGCGGCTTCGCAGAGCCTGGACGATCAGGCGCGGCATCTGGTGACCTCGGTCGCGCAGTTCCGCATCGCCGCGGCGGCGGGCTGAGGCTCAGGTCATGTGGCGCGGTTCGCCAGCGTGCAGGCTGGCCTGCTGCAGGTCGCCCGGCTGGTGTCCGAGCGAGTAGGGGATGCTGACGAACGCCACGGTGGCAACGACGAACAGGGTCGGCAGCGCGACGCGCAGCATGGACAGGATGAGTTGCTTGACTTCGGTGGGCATGTGGGGCTCCTGGGCTCGGGTCAGGTCCGGGGTGGGCCTGTGGGGACATGTTGGAGCCGCCGCCTTGAACGGGGCGTGAACGCGGCGTTCACCCGGGCGCCGGTCCAGCCGGTCGGCGGTCCGGCTACAGTTCTGCCGCGCCCGGCCGAAAGGGCGGGTATTTCGCGAAAGAACCGCTCCATGCGTCCCCTGCCGACCCTTCCGCTGTGTGTTGTTGTCCTGGCCCTGGCTGGCTGTGCCCTGCCGGTGGACCGGGGCGGGACGTCGTTGGAGGTCGGCATCGACGGGGTGGCCTGTGAAGGCCGCGCGCCCGACACCGTGCCCGGCCTGATGCCCTCGGACAACCCGGCCCTGCTGTGGCAGGCCCGGCTCGCTTCCGGCCAGGGCGGAACCTGCACGGCCAAGGTGTATGCGGTGCAGCAGCCCGTGACGCTCTACCGGGTGTTCGACTCGACCGTGCCGTATTCCCGGTTCGGCGGCTGGTGGTCGATGGTCCCGCCGGCCGGGACGCCCGAGAGCTACCGCAACGCCTTTGCCATCTGCCCGGCCTGGAGCCGGCTGGACCGCGTCGTGTCTTGCGAAGTGCACCCGGGCACGCAGGTCGTGGTCGGCACCACGCAGAGCGTCACCTGCGGCGACGGCCAGGTGTTTCCGAAGACGGCCGATGTCCAGGTCTTTGTGCCCAACAACGGCGAAAAGGGCATCTTCCACACCGGCGCCTGCAGCCCGCCGGCCGTCTGGCCGTAGGTGACGCCCGACCGACGGTGCTCATGGCACGAAGGTCAGGAACAGGAAGGCCGCGAACACCACCAGGTGGATCGCGCCCTGCATCAGGTTGGTCCGGCCCGAGCCGAGGGTGATCGTGCCGACGATGAAGGTCAGCGTCAGCAGGGCCATGTCCTTGGAGTCGATGCCCAGCGTCAGCGGCAGACCCAGCCACACGGCCGCGATCACCACCACCGGAATCGTCAGGCCGATCGAGGCCAGCGCCGACCCGAGGGCCAGGTTCATGCTGGTCTGCAGGCGGTTGGCGCGGGCCGCGCGGATGGCGGCCCAGGTCTCCGGTGCCAGCACGACGATCGCGATCAGCGTGCCGACCACGGCGGTCGGTGCCTGCCACTGGTGCACCAGCCGCTCCAGCGAGGGCGACAGCAGCTTGGCCAGCCCGACCACGCCCACCAGCGCCACCAGCAGCAGCACGAAGCTGACCGTCGCTTCGCGGGTGGACGGCGGCTCGGCGTGCACCGACTCGTCGGCGGCGTCTTCCTCGGGCAGGAAGTAGTCGCGGTGGCGCACGGTCTGGATGAACACGAACACCAGCCAGAGCAGCAGCGAACCCGCCGCCACGAACACCAGCTGCGAGGCGGTGTAGCTGGCGCCGGGCGCGCTGGTGGTCAGCGAGGGCATCACCAGCACCAGCGCCGACATCACCACCAGGGCCGCCAGGCCCGAACCGGTGCCTTCGATCCGGAACGCCTGCTCCCGGTGGCGCAGGCCGCCCAGCAGCAGGCAGACCCCGACCACGCCGTTGCAGATGATCATGACCGCCGAGTAGATCGTGTCGCGCGGCACGGTGGCCGCGTTCGCACCGCCGGCCAGCATCATCGACAGCACCAGCGCCACCTCGATCACCGTGACCGCCAGCGCCAGCACCAGCGTGCCGAACGGCTCGCCGACCTTGTGCGCGATCACCTCGGCGTGGTGCACGGCGCTGGTCACCGCCAGCACCAGCGCGGGCACCGCCACCAGCAACAAGGCGTTGTGGGCAGGCAGCAGGAGGCCGGCGGCGAGCACGCCGACAGCGAAAAGGGGAAAGAGCACAAACCGGTCCATGGACCCATTGTGGCGTCTCCGGCTTTCGGACAAGATGGCGCCGAGCGATAGACCCGCAAACGACCATCCAGGAGACCGACATGCAGACCCGAGCCACCTTCAGACGCATGGAAGAGAGCACCCGCGAAGACTGGGCCTGCATCCTTCCCGAAGCCATGGCGATGGCGAAATCGCTGCCCGACCGCGTGCTCGACCACCTGAAGCTGCTCGACGGCGACCACGGCGGTTTTCCGGTCGACCGCCTGACCCACAGCCTGCAGGCGGCGACGCTGGCGCTGCGGGACGGCCGCGACGAGGAGTACGTGGTCTGCGCGCTGCTGCACGACATCGGCGACACCCTCGGGTCGTTCAACCACCCCGACATCGCCGCCGCGATCCTCAAGCCCTTCGTGAGCGAAGAGAACTTGTGGATGGTGCAGCACCACGGCATCTTCCAGGGCTACAACTTCTTCCACCACATCGGCCTGGACCGCAACATGCGCGACATGTTCAGGGACCATCCGCACTACCAGCGCACGGCCGAGTTCGTCGAGCGCTACGACAACCCGGCCTTCGATCCGGCGATGGAGGCGCTGCCGCTGAGCCACTTCGAGCCGATGCTGCGCCGGCTGATGGCGGCGCCGAAGAACTCGGTCTACAAGGCGGCGCTGCCGGTGGAGAAGGCGGCCGCCTGATGCGCATCCCTGTCGTGCACATGGCCCGGGTCTGTGTCGCGGCGCTGTCGCTGCTCGCCGCGGCCTCCGGCGCGCAGGCGCTGTCCGCCCTGAAGATCGCCACGGCGCTGCAGGAGGACGGGCGCCCGGTGGCCCTGGAGCTCGTCATCGCCCGGCCAGCCGGTGACGGCCCGTTCCCGACGCTTGTGTTCAACCACGGTTCGGTGGGCAACGGCAACGACCCCCGGGAGGTCAGCCACACGGTCACCTACCCCGAGCTGGCGGCCTTCTTCAACGAGCGGGGATGGATGGTGGTGTTCCCGCAGCGGCGTGGCCGGGGCCAGTCGGATGGCCGCTACGCCGAGGGCTGGCAGCCCGAGGCCGGGCGCTACGCCTGCGATCCCTCGGTGTCGCTGGCGGGGCTGGAGCGCGCGACGCAGGATCTGGCCGAGGTGACCGGGTACCTGGCGACCCGGACGAACGTGGACCCCAAGCGCATGCTCATTGGCGGGCACTCGAAGGGCGGTCTCCTGGCCATGGTGGTGGCCGCCTCACAGCCGGAGCGCTTTGCGGGCGTGCTGAACTTCGTGGGCGGCTGGGTCGGCGAGCGCTGCGAAACGGCGGAGCAGATCAATGGCGACAGCTTCCGCAAGGCGGCGGTCTTTCCCGGACCCACCCTGTGGCTCTACGGAGAGCGCGACCCGTACTACCGCATCGCCCACAGCCAGGGGAACTTCGCGGCGTTCACCGCCGCGGGCGGCAAGGGCCGGTTTCAGGTGCTGACGTTCGGCCCGTTTCGGAACGACCACCAGATCGTCCGCAGCCGCGCCATCTGGACGGAGCCGATGGCGCAATTCCTCCAGGGCCTCGGTCAACCGTAGCGCGCGACGTCCAGGCCTTCCATGCTGATCTCCGGCGTGCGGCCGGCGATCAGGTCGGCCATCACGCGGCCGGTGCCGGTGGCCATGGTCCAGCCCAGGGTGCCGTGGCCGGTGGAGAGCAGCAGGTTGTCGTACTTGCAATCGCCGACGATGGGTGTGCCGTCGGGCGTCATGGGTCGCAGGCCGGTCCAGAACTCGGCCTTGGCCACGTCGCCGGCGCGGGGGAACAGGTCGGTGACGACGAACTCAAGCGTCTTGCGCCGGCCCTCGCTGAGTTCCAGGTCGAAGCCGGAGAGCTGTGCCGTGCCGCCGACGCGGATGCGGTCGCCCAGGCGCGTGACGGCGACCTTGTGGGTCTCGTCCATGATGGTCGACTCGGGGGCCTTGTGGGCGTTGGTGATCGGCACGGTGATCGAGAAGCCCTTGACCGGGTAGACCGGGATGCGGATGCCCAGCGGCGCGAGCATGGCGGTCGAGTAGCTGCCCAGCGCGAGCACATAGCGGTCGGCGGTCTTGAGGCCTTCGCTGGTGCGCACGCCGGTGATCTGGTTGCCGCTGCGCTCCAGCGCCTCGATGCCGACGCCGAAGCGGAACTTCACGCCCAGGGCCTTGGCCTTCTCGGCCAGCGTGTTGGTGAACTTGAAGCAGTCGCCGGTCTCGTCGCCGGGCAGGCGCAGCGCGCCGACGAACTTCTCCTTCACGTCGGCCAGCGCGGGTTCGTACTTCAGGTAGCCGGCCTGGTCGAGCACCTGGTAGGGCACGCCATATTCCTTCAGGATCTCGATGTCCTTGGCGGTGCCGTCGAGCTGCTTCTGGGTGCGGAAGAGTTGCAGCGTGCCCTGCTCGCGGTGGTCGTACTCGATGCCGATGTCGGCGCGCAGTTCCTTCAGGCAGTCGCGGCTGTACTCGGCCAGTCGCACCATGCGCCCCTTGTTGACCTGGTAGCGCGCCTCGGTGCAGTTGCGCAGCATGGACGCGCCCCAGCGCCACATGGCCGGGTCCAGCATGGGCTTGATCACCAGCGGGCTGTGGTGCATCAGCAGCCACTTGATGGCCTTGACCGGCACGCCGGGGCCGGCCCAGGGGGCCGAGTAGCCGGGCGAGACTTCGCCCGCGTTGGCATAGCTGGTTTCCAGCGCCGGGCCGGGCTGGCGCTCGATCACTTCGACCTCGTGGCCATCGCGCGCCAGGTAATACGCGATCGTCGTGCCGATCACACCGCTGCCCAGAACCAGTACCCGCATTGTTTTTCTCCGACGTGGCCCGCGGCGCGATGGCGTCGCTGGGGCCCAGTGCTGTCTTTTTGCAAGCACCGTGCCACCTCAGCGGCCGCGGTAAGTGCCTGATCCACAAAGGGAAACCCGCGGGCCTTGATTGTGGTGTATTGGATTCATTCCGTTTTCGGGTTGTGGGTGGACTAAAATCAATACAATGGAACAAAAAAGTTACACACCATGCGCATCGACGTCCATTTCACCGACCGGGTCGGCATTGCCCAGGAAATCCTTGCCGCGCTGGCCAGCCGCGCGCTGAACGTGTCGGCGGTGGAGGTCGAGCCGCCCCACATCTATATCGAGGCACCCGCGCTCGGAGCCCAGGATCTCGCGGCGCTGCGCGAGCCGCTGCTGCGGGTGTCGGGGGTGCTGTCGGTGGCGGAGCTGGAGATGCTGCCCGGCGCGCGGCGGCGCCTCTACCTGGATGCGCTGATGGCGTCGCTGACCGACCCGGTGCTGGCGGTCGACGGACACGGAGTCGTGGTGCTGGCGAACGCGGCGGCGGTCGCGGTCTGCGGCATGCCCGAGGCCGAGCTGGCCGGACGCTCGCTGCGCGAACTGACCGGCGACCAGGCCCTGGTCGATGCGCTGGTGGCGCAGGGCGCGCGCCTGCCGGTGAGCGAGGTGCAGATCGGCGGCCAGCGCTTCCTGATGGAGACGGTGGCGCTGCACGACGCGGGCGGCCACGTGGCGGGCGCCGTGCTGACGCTGCACGCGCCGCAACGCCTGGGCGAACGCATCAGCGCGCTGCAGAACCACGGCGCTGGCGGCTTCGACGCCATCCTCGGCCAGTCGCCGGCGATCCGTGCGCTCAAGCAGCGTGCCATGCGCATGGCCCAGGTCGACGCGCCGCTGCTGATCCGCGGCGAGACCGGCACCGGCAAGGAGCTGGTCGCGCAGGCCTGCCACGCCGGCAGCCCGCGCCGCGACCAGCCGTTCTTCGCGCTCAACTGCGCGGCCCTGCCCGAGAGCCTGGCCGAGAGCGAGCTGTTTGGCTACGCCAGCGGTGCCTTCACCGGCGCCTTGCGCGGCGGCCGGCCGGGCCTGCTCGAACTCACCGACGGCGGCACGCTGTTCCTCGACGAGGTGGGCGAGATGTCGCCCTACCTGCAGGCCAAGCTGCTGCGTTTCCTCAACGACGGCAGCTTCCGCCGCGTGGGCGGCGAGCGCGACCTCAAGGTGAACGTGCGCGTCATCAGCGCGACCCACCGCGCGCTGGACGACATGGTCGCCAGCGGCGCGTTCCGGCAGGACCTGCTGTTCCGGCTCGACGTGCTGCAGCTGAACCTGCCGCCGCTGCGTGAGCGCACCGAAGACATCCTGCCGCTGGCGCAGGTGTTCCTCGAACGGGCCTGCGCGCAGACCGGGCGACCGAAGGCGCGCCTGAGCCGGGCGGCGGGCGAGGCACTGATGGCCAATCCCTGGCACGGCAATGTGCGGCAGCTGCAGAACGTGATCTTCCGCGCGGTCACCATGAGCGAATCGCCGGTGATCGACGTGGCGGCGCTGGAACTGGCGGGGGCCGACGTGAGCGTGGTGCCGGTGGCGGCGGAAGAGGTCGGCACGCTCGACGAGGCGGTCGGCGGATTCGAGCGTGCGTTGCTGGAACGCCTGTTGCCCGAGTACCCGAGCACGCGCAAGCTGGCCGAGCGGCTGGGCACTTCGCACTCCGCGATCGCCGCCCGCCTGCGGCGCTACGGGCTCAAGACCTGAGGCAACGGGCTGGAGGCAAAAAAAAGCCCCGGCACGGGGCCGGGGCAAGCGAGGAGCTCTCTAGGAGCGACAAAAGGTTCGGTCGGCGTTCGGTCCTGCGGTCAGGCGCCTTGCTGGATGCCGGCCAGCGTCCAGCCGCTGTTGCCCTGGCGCGGCTTGGTCAGGTGCCAGATCTCGTTGATCGGACCGACCACGCCGTCTTCGCGCAGCTCACCGCCGAATTGCACGCTGACGATGTACATGGCGCCTTCTTCGGCGACTTCAAGGACCTGCGCGTTCAGCTGCATCACGTCGGTCTGTTGCGTGGCGCCGTTGCGGTCGCGGATGTCCATCTGCAGTTCGGCGAACATTTCGGGCGAGGTGAACTGGCGGATGTCGTCCAGGTTGCCGGTGTCGTTGGCCGCCTGCAGGCGGATGAAGTTGACCTTGGCGTTGCGCTCGAAAGCAGCGACGTCGAAGTCGGCCGGGATGCGCGGCTGCGCGCCTTGCAGGTTGGCACCGATCATCGAGCCGCCAGCGGCCGCTGCCGTCTGGTTGCCGGCGGGCGGCATGCGGAACACGTTGCCCGGGTTCGCCTGACCGGCTCCGGCACCAGCACTGGCATAGGCCATGCCGTTGCCCTGTGCCGTGGCGCGCCTGGCCATGAAGAAGCGGAACGCGGCGAACGCGACCATCACCAGCAGGCCGATCATCAGCATGTTGGCAAAGCCTTCACCGAAGCCCAGGTGCGAGGCCAGCGCGGCCAGGCCCAGACCGGCGGCCAGACCGGCGAGCGGGCCCATCCAGTTGCGCTTGGGCGTCGCGGCGGCAGCGCCAGCAGCGGCGGCGCCGGCGGCCGGGGTGGCCGGCGTGGCGTTCGGGGTCGCGTCGGGAGTGCGCGCGGGCGGCGTCGCCTGGCGTTGCATGCCCATCGAACGGGAACCACCCAGGCGTTTGGCCTCGGCGTCCATGTGGGCGGTGCCCAGGCCCAGCGTCAGCACGACGGCCAGCAGGGAAAGCAGTTTTTTCATGTGGGTCTCCATCAAGGAAGGAAAGTGGACGCCCGCGATCTTAGGCGTGGCTTAACTTCTGAAAAACCAGCAAATCACGCACGGTATATCCCTGAAAATAGGAATATCCCGGGATGCGCCTGATTTTCACAGAGCATTTGCTTGCTAAAAATAAGGGGCTCTGCTAGGGTGTCGTTCCATGAATGCACCGATCCCCGCACCCGATGCGGCCGAACCCTTGCGGCGCGCCCGTGGCCGACCCCGGAAAACCGCCGACGAACGCGACGATGGCAACCGCCGGCAGGAGCTGCTGCGCGCCGCGGCGCGCCTGTTCCGCCAGCAGGGCTTTGCCGCGACCAGCACGCGCGACATCGCGACCGCTGCCGGCATGCGCTCGGGCTCGCCGTTCTATCACTTTGAAAACAAGGAGGCGCTGCTGGCGGCGGTGATGCTCGAAGGCATGCAGCGCGCGACCGGCCGGCAGGCCGGCGCCATGCAGGCGGCCGCCAGCCACGGCCAGCCGCTGAGCGCGCGCGACTGCCTGCGGGTGCTGGTGCGCAACCACCTGGAGGTGCTGCTGGGTGCCGAAAGCGACTTCATTCCGGTGATGCTGTACGAGTGGCGTTCGTTGTCCGAGGTGCAGCGGCAGGCGGTCAACGAGCTGCGGCGCGAGTACGAAGCGGTCTGGGTGCCGGTGCTGCAGGCGCTGCACGAGCGCGGCGAGCTCAGTGGGGACCCGAGCCTGGCGCGCCTGATGCTGTTCGGCGCGCTGAACTGGGCCGTGCAGTGGTTCGAACCGGGCCGCAGGAAGTCGCTTGACGACCTGACCGAGGCGGCGTTGCAACTCTTCCTGAAGGAGACGACATGACACCCCCACGCTCCACCGCTGCGCGGGTCGCTGCCCCCCACGGGGGCTCGGCCTCCTTGGGGCGGCCCGGCGGAGGTCGGTCATGAGCGCAGGCTACCGATCGGCCTTTCGCGATGGCTTGTTCGCCGGCCGCGTGGTGATGGTCACGGGCGGCGGTTCCGGCATCGGCCGCTGCACCGCGCACGAGCTGGCGCGTCTGGGCGCGATGGTGGTGCTGGTGGGGCGCAACCCCGAGAAGCTGCAGGCCACCGCGGTCGAGATCGCCGAAGACGGCGGCCGCGCGAGTTTCCACGTCTGCGACATCCGCAACGAAGCCGGCGTGCAGGCCATGGTGGCGGACGCGGTGCAGGCCCACGGCCGCATCGACGCGCTGGTCAACAACGCAGGTGGCCAGTACATCACGCCGCTGGAGAAGATCAGCGCCAAGGGCTGGCAGGCGGTGATCGACACCAACCTCACCGGTGGCTTCCTGGTGGCGCGCGAGTGCTACCTGCAGAGCATGTCCGCGCACGGCGGGGCCATCGTCAACATC
Source organism: Hydrogenophaga sedimenti (assembly GCF_051857515.1). Taxonomy (NCBI): domain Bacteria; kingdom Pseudomonadati; phylum Pseudomonadota; class Betaproteobacteria; order Burkholderiales; family Comamonadaceae; genus Hydrogenophaga; species Hydrogenophaga sedimenti. The sequence continues at coordinate 246,598 of NZ_JBPZHA010000003.1, read as the reverse complement.
GTGGCCGACATCTGGGGCTCGATGCCCGGCATGGGCCACAGCGGCGCGGCGCGCGCGGGCATGGTGAGCTTCACCGAGACCGCCGCGATGGAGTGGGCGCGAAGCGGCGTGCGCGTCAACGCGGTGGCGCCCGGCTACATCGCCTCCAGCGGCATGGACCACTACCCGCCCGAAGCCGGCCCCATGTTGCGCGAGATGCGCACCACGGTTCCGCTGGGCCGCTTCGGCAACGAGGCCGAGACCTCGGCTGCCATCGTGTTCCTGCTCTCGCCGGCCGCCAGCTTCGTCAGCGGCACGGTGTTGCGCGTCGACGGGGCGCGGCCGCAGGTGCGCATGGGCTGGGGCCAGGTCGCGGCGCCCGAAGAAGCGCAGCAACGCGACGCCGTCAAGCCGTTCGACGGGTTCCACCGCTACGTGACGCCGAAGGTGTTCCAGTCATGAGCTTCCAGAGCAGCTTCAACCCGAACAGCGAACAGGCGGCGCAACGCCGTGCAGCCATGCTCGAGCGCATCGCCCTGCTGCGCGCGCTCGAAGATCGCGCCGCCGCCGCCTCGGCCCAGTCGGCGCCGGTGTTCCACAAACGGGGCCAGCTGCTGCCGCGCGAGCGTGTCGGTCTGCTGCTCGATCCGGGCGCGCCGTACCTGCCGCTGTGTTCGCTGGCGGGCTTTCTGCAGGACGTCAAGGACCCCGAGAAGTCGGTGCCCGGCGGCGGCATGCTGGCCGGCATCGGCTTCATCGGCGGCGTGCGCTGCATGGTGGTGGCCAGCGATTCGGGCATCGACGCCGGTGCGATCCAGCCGCGCGGGCTGGAGAAGATCCTGCGGGTGCAGGAGATCGCGCTGGAGAACAAGTTGCCTTTCGTGCATCTGGTCGAGAGCGCGGGCGCGAACCTGATGAAGTACCAGGTCGAAGGCTTCGTGCTCGGTGGCGGGCTGTTCCGTAACCTTGCGCGCCTCTCGGCGGCAGGGCTGCCGGTGATCACGGTGCAGCACGGTTCGGGCACGGCGGGTGGCGCCTACATGCCGGGCCTCTCCGACGTGGTGATCATGGTGCGCGGCCGTTCGCGCGCCTTCCTCGCCGGGCCGCCGCTGCTCAAGGCCGCGACCGGCGAGGTCGCCACCGAAGAAGAACTCGGCGGCGCCGAGATGCACACGGCGGTGTCGGGGCTGGGCGAGTACCTGGCCGAAGACGACCGCGAGGCGCTGGGCATTGCGCGCGAGGTGGTTTCCCAGGCAGGGTGGCAGACGACAACGGCTGCTTCTGTCCCCTCGCCGCGCTTCGACGCCGACGACCTGCTGTCGCTGATGCCGCCGCACCACCGCGAGCCGGTCGACATGCGCGAGCTCATGCTGCGCATCACCGACGCCTCCGACATCCTCGAATTCAAGCCGCTCTACGGCGCCGCGACGGTCTGCGTACAAGCTCACATCGGCGGCCATGCGGTGGGCCTCATCAGCAACAACGGCCCGATCGATGTGGCTGGCGCGAACAAGGCCACGCACTTCATCCAGTGGATGTGCCAGCTTGGCCACCCCATCGTCTATCTGCAGAACACCACCGGCTACATGGTCGGCAAGGACAGCGAACAGGCCGGCATGATCAAGCACGGCAGCAAGATGATCCAGGCGGTGACCAACGCCAGCGTGCCGCAGATCACCATCCAGTGCGGCGCCAGCTTCGGCGCCGGAAACTACGGCATGTGCGGCCGCGGCTATGCACCGCGTTTCCTGTTCAGTTGGCCCAACGCGCGCACGGCCGTCATGGGCGGCGAGCAGGCCGCCAAGACCATGCAGATCGTTGCAGAGGCCGGCATGGCGCGCAAAGGGATACCGACCGACACACCCGAGGTGCGGGCGCAGATGCAGGCGCAGTTCGACGCCATCGTGCAGAAGTTCGAGTCGCAGGCCGACGCGTTCACCACCAGCGGCCTGGTGCTCGACGACGGCGTGATCGACCCGCGCGACACCCGCGCGGTGCTGAGCTTCTGCCTTGACACCGTGGCCGAAGCCGCGTTGCGCCAGCCGCGCCGCATGCAGTTTGGTGTCGCGCGCATGTGACCCAAACCCGACCCCACAAAAACCGGAGACCAGACATGCAGTTCACCCACGAACACCGCGAGATCCAGAAGACGCTCAAGCGCTTCATCGATGAGCAGATCAACCCGCACGTCGACGAGTGGGAGGCGGCCGAAATCTTTCCCGCGCACGAGGTCTTCAAGCAGATGGGCACCCTGGGCCTGCTGGGCCTGACCAAGCCCGAGGCGCACGGCGGCATGGGGCTGGACTATTCGTACAGCGTGGCCATGGCCGAGGCGCTGGGCCACATCCACTGTGGCGGCGTGCCGATGGCGATCGGCGTGCAGACCGACATGTGCACGCCCGCGCTGGCCCGTTTCGGCAGCGAAGAACTCAAGGCGCAGTTCCTGGCGCCGGCCATCGCGGGCGACGCGGTGGGCTGCATCGGCGTGAGCGAGCCGGGCGCGGGCAGCGACGTGGCCGCCATCAAGACCGTGGCGCGCAAGGACGGCGACGACTACGTCATCAGCGGCCAGAAGATGTGGATCACGAACAGCCTGCAGGCCGACTGGATGTGCATGCTGGTCAACACCAGCGACGGCCCGGCGCACAAGAACAAGACCCTGGTCATGGTGCCGCTGCGCGAGAACGGCAGGACGGTCAAGGGCTTCGAGGTCGGCCAGAAGATCAAGAAAATCGGCATGAACAGCAGCGACACCGGCCTGCTGTTCTTCGACGAGGTGCGCGTGCCGCAGCGCTACCGCATCGGCGCCGAAGGCGCGGGCTTCATCTACCAGATGCAGCAGTTCCAGGAAGAGCGCCTGTGGGCGGCGGCCAGTTGCCTGCAGAGCCTGAGCAACTGCATCCAGTGGACGGTGGACTACGCGCAGGAGCGCAAGCTGTTCGGCAGCACGCTGGCCGACCAGCAGTGGGTGCAGTTCAAGCTGGCCGAGCTCAAGACCGAGGTCGAGAGCCTGCGCGCGCTGACCTACCAGGCCTGCGAGCACTACGTGGCGGGCGAGGATGTGACCGAGTGGGCGACCATGGCCAAGCTCAAGGCCGGGCGCCTGAACCGCCTGGTGCCCGACACCTGCCTGCAGTTCTGGGGTGGCATGGGCTTCACCTGGGACAACAAGGTCTCGCGCATGTACCGCGACGGCCGGCTTGCGTCGATTGGCGGCGGCGCCGACGAGGTGATGCTGGGCATCCTGACCAAGATGATGGGCATCGCCAAGAAGCCGGTGCATTGAGCCGCAGACGGAGGACACGACGATGAGCAACTTTCTGGTGGTGCGACAGGGCGACGTGGAGCGCTGGACGCTCAACGACCCGGCCTCGCGCAATGCGCTGTCGGACGGCATGGTGGTGGCGCTGTACGAAGCCTGCCTGCGGGCGCAGGCCGATGTGGAGCTGCGCACGGTGGTGCTGACCGGGGCGGCCGGCGCCTTCTGCGCCGGTGGCAGTCTCGGCGGTTTCGCCAGCGCCATCGGCCAGCCGCTGCCGCCGGGCGAGCGCGACCCGCTGATCGACGCCAACCGCGGCTTCGGCGACGTGCTGCACGCGCTGAGCCTGCTGCCGCAGTTGCTGATCGTGGCGGTCGATGGTCCGGCGATGGGCGGCGGCTTCGGTCTGGCCTGCTGCGCCGACGTGGTGCTGGCCACGCAGCGCTCGGTGTTCGCGACGCCCGAGGTCACGCTGGGCCTGCCGCCGGCGCAGATCGCGCCTTTCGTCTGGCAGCGCCTGGGCGACCGGGCCGCGCGCCAGTGCCTGCTCTCCGGGCAGCACTACAGCGCGACCGCAGCGCACGCGCTCGGTCTGGTCAACGATGTGGTGGCCGACGGCGAACTGGAAGACGCGCTGCTCGACACGCTGGTGCATTTCCGCCGCGCCGCACCGGGCGCCACCGCCGCGACCAAGCAGCTGCTGCGCCGCATGCACGCGCCGCTGCCCGATCTGCGGGACGAAGCGGCCCTGGCCTTTGCCACGGCCCTGCGCGGCGACGAAGCCGCCAGCGGCCTGCACGCCTTCATGCACAAGCAGCCCGCCCCTTGGGTGCAGTCGGGGCCGCGATGAAGCGCCTTTTGATCGCCAACCGCGGCGAGATCGCGCGCCGCATCCTCCGCACCGCGCGCCGCATGGGCCTCTCCACGGTGGCGGTGTATTCCGACGCCGACCGCGACGCGCTGCATGTGCGCGAGGCCGATGCGGCGGTGGCGCTGGGCGGCACCGCCTCGGCCGACAGCTACCTGCGCATTGACAAGCTGCTCGACGCGGCACGCCGCAGCGGCGCCGACGCCGTGCATCCGGGCTATGGCTTCCTCAGCGAAAACGCCGACTTCGCACAGGCCGTGATCGACGCCGGCCTGACCTGGGTCGGTCCGCCGCCCGCGGCGATCCGCGCGCTGGGCAGCAAGTCGGCCGCCAAGGCCGTGGCGCTGCAGCAGGGGGTGCCCGTGTTGCCGGGTTACTTTGGCGACGACCAGCGCGACGAAACCCTCATCGCTGAAGCGCAGCGCATCGGTTTTCCGCTCATGGTCAAGGCCGTGGCCGGTGGCGGCGGGCGCGGCATGCGCCTGGTGCACCGCGCGGATCAGTTGCCGGCTGCGCTGCAGAGTGCGCGCTCGGAAGCGCTCGCGGGCTTCGGCAATGGCGACCTGCTGATCGAGCGCGCCCTGCTGGCGCCGCGCCATGTGGAGGTGCAGGTGTTCGCCGACGCGCACGGCCACTGCATCCATCTCGGTGAACGCGACTGCTCGGTGCAACGCCGCCACCAGAAGATCATCGAAGAGTCGCCCAGCCCGGCGGTCTCGCCCGAGCTGCGCGCCGAACTCGGCCGTTGCGCCGTCGCGCTCGCGCAGGGCGCGGGGTATGTGGGCGCGGGCACGGTGGAGTTCCTGCTGGAGGGCGACCAGTTCTTCCTGATGGAGATGAATACCAGGCTTCAGGTGGAACACCCTGTCACCGAGATGGTGACCGGCCTCGATCTCGTCGAATGGCAACTGCGCGTCGCCCGTGGCGAGGCGTTGCCGCTGAAGCAGGAACAGGTGCGTCTGGACGGCCACGCCATCGAAGTCCGGCTCTGTGCCGAAGACGATCACTTCACGCCGCACGCCGGCACGGTGCAATGCTTCATCGAACCCGCGTTGCACGGAGGTCTGCGCTTTGACCATGCGCTGGAGAGCGGCGCCGTGGTCACGCCGCACTACGACGCCATGCTCGGCAAGTTGATCGCCCACGCGCCGACCCGCGCAGAAGCGATCGACCGGCTGGCGCAGGCGCTGGACGACACGGTGCTGCTCGGCCTGCCGAACAACCGCGCCTTCCTGGCGGCTTGCCTGCGCCACCCGACGTTCCGGGCCGGAGACGCGGGCATTCCGTTTCTCGCCGGACACGCCGGCGAGGTGCGCGCCACGCTCGCCCCGTCCCGCGAGGCGCTGCTGGCCGCCGCGCTGGCGGCCAGCTACCTCGGCCACGGACCGGGCGACCTGCCGTCGCCGTTCCCCCGGCCGCTGCGCTGGCGGCATGGTGAAGAGACGCTCGACCTGGTGGTGCGCGAGAAGGGCCACGGCGCCTTGCAGGTCGCGGTGGGCACCGACACGCACGACGCCGTGGTCGGTGACGGTGTGGTCACGCTCGACGGCGTCACGCGCCGCGCCACCGTGTCGCGCCAGCCCGATGGGCGTTGTGAGGTGCGCTGGGGCGCGGACCAGGTGACGCTGGACGACCTGAGCCACACCGCTCCCGCCAGCGCGGGCGGCGGTGCCGCTGCGCGCGAGCTGCGTGCCCTGTTCAACGGCAAGCTGGTGGCCCTGTCGGTGCAACCCGGCCAGCGCGTGGCGCGGGGCCAGGTGCTGCTGACCATCGAGAGCATGAAGATCGAACACCAGATCAGCGCGCCGCGCGACGCGACCGTGTCCGGTGTGACCGTGGTCGCGGGGCAGCAGCTGATGCCGGGGCAGGTGCTGCTGGTGTTCGGTGAGGACGCCGCATGAGCAGCCACACCGCCACCGACATCGCTGCATCCTTCGATTCGGCCGATCTGCAGTCCCTGGTCGACACGGTGCGGCGCTTCGCGACCGAACGCGTGCGCCCCCACCTCGATGCCTGGGAAGCCGCCGGCGAGATCCCGCGCGACCTGTACCGCGAAGCCGCCGACCTCGGCCTGCTCGGTCTGGGCTACCCCGAACACCTCGGCGGCACGCCAGCGCCCTGGCGCGCCCGCAACGCGCTGTCGCAGACCTTGGCGCGCCACGGCACCAGCGGCGGCCTGATGGCCAGCCTGTTCTCGCACAACATCGGCCTGCCGCCCGTGCTCGCGCACGGCACGCCCGAGCAACAGGCCGAGATCGTGCCGCCGGTGCTGCGTGGCGAGCAGATCGCGGCGCTGGGCATCACCGAGCCCGGCGGCGGCTCCGACGTCGCCAACCTGCGCACCACCGCGCGCCGCGACGGCGACGACTACGTGATCGACGGCGAGAAAGTCTTCATCACCTCCGGCGTGCGCGCCGACTGGGTCACGCTCGCCGTCCGCACCGATGCCAACAACAAGGGCGCCGGCGGCATCAGCATGGTCGTGGTGCCGATGGACCGGCCCGGCGTCTCGCGCACGGTGCTGCAGAAGATGGGCTGGCACTGCTCCGACACCGCGCACCTGCGCTTCGACGGTGTGCGCGTGCCCGCGCGCTACCGGCTGGGCGAGGAGGGCGCGGGCTTTCGCATGGTCATGGGCAATTTCAACGGCGAGCGCATCGCGCTCTCGGCGATGGCGCTGGGCTTTGCGCAGGCCTGCCACGACGAAGCGCTCGACTGGGCGCGCCAGCGCCAGACCTTCGGCGCGCCGCTGATCGAGCGCCAGGTGATCCGCCACAAGCTGATGGACATGCGCATGCGCATCGAGTCCACGCAGGCCTGGACCGACGCGCTGGCTGCCCGCGCCGACGCGGGCGACACCGGCCCGGACTGGGTCGCGCAGATCTGCCTGCTCAAGAACCACGCCACGCAGGCCATGCAGTTCTGCGCCGACCAGGCGGTGCAGATCCTCGGTGGCATGGGCTACATGCGCGGCACCGCCAGCGAACGCATCTACCGCGAGGTCAAGGTCATGATGATCGGCGGCGGCGCCGAAGAAATCATGAAAGAACTGGCCGCACGACAATGGGGACTATGAGCAAGACCACACCGCCACCGCCCACCGAGTTCGAGCCCGAGTTCATCGCGGGGCTCAAGAGCATCTTCGAAGAGAAGATCGTCTTCAACCAGGTGCTGGGCCTGAAGATCACCAGCCTGCTGCCCGAGCGCGTCGTCGCACGCATCGACATGAAGCACGAGCTGGTGGGCCACTACAGCTACAACCGCGTGCACGGCGGCGTCATCAGCGCCGGCCTGGACGCCATGGGCGGCCTGGCCTGCATGGCCGCCATCGGTGCGCGCCACATGGACGAAACGCCCGAGCAGCGCCTGCACCGCTTCGGCAAGCTCGGCACCATCGACCTGCGCATCGACTACCTGCGCCCCGGCATCGGCGAACACTTCGAACTCAGCGCCGAAGTGCTGCGCCTGGGCTCGCGCGTCGCGTCCACGCGCATGGAGTTCCGTGGCCCGGACGGCAAGCTGCTGTCCTGCGGCTCGGGCGCGTACATCGTCTCCTGAAACCATGACACGAAGGGGCCGCCGCCCCGGCCACCCGACAGGCCTGCTCAAGCGCTGGGCGTTGCGTCTCTGGGCTTCCCCCAACACCCTGATCGGTCTTGTGTTTGGTCTGTTGCTGGTGCCGTTTGGCGCGCGCCTGCGGCTGGTCGACGGCGTGATCGAGATCGCCGCCCGGCACCATTCACCGCGCCGCCGCTGGCCCTTCGCCGCCATCACCTTCGGCCACGTCATCCTCGGCACCCATGCGCAGGAACTGCAACGCTTGCGCGCACACGAGCGGGTGCATGTGCGGCAATGCGAACGCTGGGGGCCGCTGTTCCTGCCGGCATATGCGCTGGCCGGGGTGTGGCAATGGATGCGCGGGCGGCGGGCTTACTGGGACAACCCGTTTGAGGTGGAGGCGCGTAGGCTGGGTGGAGTTTGAACGCCAGGAATCGACCCGAAGCGGCTGGTTGAAGCACTGAAAACGCAACAAACTACCTATGGTCGATGCCGCCGGATTTCGCGAACTTCATATCTGTGTATAAATGACGACTGTTCTCTCGCAATTGGTGAAACTGATTGGGTCTTTTGGGGAGTTGCTTGGCTAGAACATCCAGCAGGTCATGTGAGGTAAATTACGCCAAGTGTAGTAGAGCGCCTCAGCTCCTCCTCATTCAACATCTTCGAAAGCAACTGTGAGCACCTCCGACGACCAATTCGCCGCCTTTCTTGCAACGATGGGACGAAGCGGGCGCTTGCGCCAACGTGACTCCAATCCGCTGAGTCAGAACGAAAAGCGCAAGATTGCTCAGTACCTAGAGAACCCAGTTTCGTCTGGTTTGTGGCACCTCAACGCGGTATGGTTGCCAAGTAACGGCATCTCAGCCGACATTTGGGCAGATATTGAGAAGGAAACGAAAGACAAAGAGACGCTCACGATCCGCAGCGGGAAGCGAGATCGCCGCATCAAAATTAATGACGAATGGCGAATGAAGCTTCGTCAGGAGGTCTGTTCAACTCTGACTTTTACAGTTGCCCTCTTCGACTATCTCGTCAGACTCGACACTCAACAGCCTGAAAGCATCGATCAGTTCGGGCCGGGTCATGAAGAAGTTCAGCTGGTATTAGATTTGATCGACATTGGGCCAATCAAGGAAAAGTATGTGGACGCTCTGAACGTCTTTCGACAGACGGTTTGGTTGCCAGGGTTTGACCCGGTCGCTGCAGTTGGACATCAAACTCGCCTTAAGTCCGGCTCAATGATCGTTCAGCGAGGTCCGAGAAGCCACGGTGAACTCTCCGCGATTGCTTGGGACTCCTCACCGCTGCATGATTTACAGCGGTTCCTTTTGGCGACCGGAAAGATTGAGGAAGCCTCAGTTATGCCCGTCTTCTCCCCGGAGGAAGAGGTATTCGCACCGTATTTTGACCTTCTCAGAATGGCATACGATTTTGTCATTCCACAACCACATCTACAGCCCGTCATTGAAAAGGCAATGACAAACTTTGCGGAATCAAATTTCTCTGATTGCGTCAGCGCGATAGGGTTGGCGTCCGAAGATGTCTTAACCCAGATTTTCGAAACACTCTATCGAGAGCAGTTGACCAAGGGCTTGACCTTGGGCCAGCTTGCCGACGAGCTACATGCTCGCGCAGCCGCACTCTTCAAGAGAAAGGAAGAGCCACTTCCCGACGTTGCAGTGATGTATCCAGAACTCAAGGCCGCGATTGAAGATCCTCAACTCTCACCGGCAAAGTCCGTTGAACTTTTACGCAGATTGGTTACCTTGATGGTTGAAGTTCATAAGCATACAAACGTCCGAATCGATAGGTTTGGAAAGCCAGAGCGGAAGATTCTAATTTGGCCTGAGATCGTGAACAATGCAGTGAACGAACTCATACGATATCGAAACGCTGCATCTCACAAGTCTAGGATTCCAATAGGCCCGATGGAATGCCGGCGCGCGGCCTTCTCTTTCGTGGTGCTAATTCGGTGGTGGCTCAAGGAGCGCACGCTAATTGATTGGAACAAGTCGCCTTTGGAAATTCTGAAAAGCAGGGTCGATCTGTACTCGAAATCCTAGCGGATGACGCTTAACCTTGGATCAACTGGACTCGCAACAGCATGCCACCACAGCGCCTCATTTCATTCTGATCCAGCAGTGCCGCGCCGCTACGCGCCGGTTACCTACTTCGTTGAACGCCCGCTCTTGGCAGTCAGCGTTCATTGGCCCCCTTGCCCGACAGGACGTTCGGTCGGGCCTTCTCGATGCGCGACACGCGTGTCGCCGCCGTCTTGGCCGAGGAGAGGTGGATCACGTAGCTGCGCTGGCGGCCCGGGGTGAGTGCGTGAAAGGCCTCGGCCAGCTCCGGGTCAGCGTCCATCGCATCGACCAGTTCGTCTGGGAGTTCCAGTGCTTGCGGCACCTTCGCCGGCAGGATGCCGGCGTCGGCATACGCCATCGCTTCCTGCAGATAGGCGCGAATGGATGCGGCGCGCTCTTCGACCTGCCCGCTCGCCGTGAACCGGATCGAGTCGGGGTGCTGCGTGTTCGGCCCCTGCCGCTCCAGCAGACCATCGGTGTCCTTCATCAGCGCGGCGTTGAAGAAGTTGAGCCGGAAGTCGCCCTGCAAGGCGCCGATGAGCACGATGTTGCGCTCAGCGTGCATGTAGCAGGGGTGGCCCCATTTCACCGTTTCGACCAGACCTGCCGAGCGGCAGATCTCGCGGAGGTGCTTAAGGCCGGCATCCCACTTCCGGGCCGAGCAGGCTTCGGTGGCGAAGCGGTCGCAGCGGCCGCAGCCTTTGGAGAAGAAGTCTTCGATGTCGGTGATCATGGCCGGATTGTGGATAAAAAAACCGCCAGCACCCGAGGGCACTGGCGGCGGTAGCGCATGGCCTGTTGTCCAGGCGTCGCTGATGCCCTGAACGGATTCAGTTCTTCGGGTACTCGGAAATCACCTTCCACTTGCCGTCGACGATCTGCGACAGGCGCGAGACGTTGCTGCCCAGGTGCTGGGTGGGGGTGAAGGTGGCGGGGGCGCTGCCGAAGATGTCGGACGGGATGGTCATCGAGTCCATCGCCTTGACGAAGCTGTCGGTGCTCAGGTTGCCGCCCGCCTTGCCGGCGGCCTTGGCGAAGGTGTCGATGATGTTGTAGCCGTAGACCGAGAACACGGTCGGGTCTTCGTTGAACTTGGTCTTGTACTTGTTGGCCCAGAAGCGCACCGGCTGCGAGGCGTCGTCGGTGTAGGGGTTCTGCACCGTCATGGTGGCGTACAGCCCGTTCATGGCGGGGCCGCCGAGCTTGTGGATCAGGTCGGTGTAGAGCGCGCTGCTGCCCATGAAGGTGGGGTTGAAGCCGAGCTTGCGCGCGGTGGCGATGGTGCCGACGGTCTCGCGGATGATGGTGCCGAGCACGACGAAGTCGCACTGCGCGGCGGCGAGCTTCTGCATCTGCGAGCCGAACTCGGTCGCGCCGCGCTTGAAGCTGGCTTCTTCGGCCATCTCCATGCCGATGGACTTCAGGCCTTCCTTGGCGCCGCGCACCACTTCAAGGCCGAACTCGTCGTCCTGGTAGACGGTGCAGACCTTCTTCGCGCCCTTTTCCTTCACCACCTTGGGCAGCGAGTTCTTCATCTGGTCGAAGTAGGTGGCGGCGAAGGAGTACTTGAGCTTGTGGAAGGGCTCGTACATTTCGCGCGCGGCCGTCACCGGGAAGAAGTTGACGACGTTCTTCTGGAACTGCACCGGCATCGCGGCCATGTTCTGCGCCGTGCCGAGGTGGCCGACCATGGCGAAGATCTTGTCCTGGTTGACCAGCTTCTGCGCCGCGAGCACGGCATTCTTGGGGTCGTACTTGCTGTCCTCGACCAGCAGCTTGAGCTTGCGGCCGTTGACGCCGCCCTGTTCGTTGATCTCGTCCACGCGCAGCGTCATGCCCAGGCGGATCTGCTTGCCGAAGCCCGCCAGCGGGCCGGACAGATCCTGGATCGAGCCGAGCAGGATTTCGTCCTTGGACACGCCTTGCGACTGCGCGAGCGCGGCGCCGGTCGTCAGGGCCAGCGCGGCGGCGATCAGAGAGAGTCGGGCTTTCATCGGTCTTGTCTCCTGGTTGGATGGGAATGGGCGGGAACCGTTGTTGTTCTGGGGGCTGGGGCTCAGCGGTACATCGCCTCGATCGGCCCGGCGTATTTCTGCTGCACCAGCTTGCGTTTGAGCTTCATGGTCGGGGTCAGTTCTTCGTCTTCGGCGGTCAGCTGCGTTTCCAGCAGCCAGAACCTCTTGATCTGCTCGACGCGGGCGAACTTCTTGTTGACCGTGTCGATCACGTCCTGGATCAGCTGCTGAACCTCGGGCGCCCGGGTCAGGCTGGCGTAGTTGGAGAAGGGCACGTCGTTGTCCTGCGCAAACTTCTCCACGTTCTCCTGGTCGATCATGATGATCACGGTGAGGTAGGCCCGCTTGTCGCCGATGACCACGGCGTCGGTGATGTAGGGCGAGAACTTGAGCTCGTTCTCCAGCTCGCTGGGGGTGATGTTCTTGCCGCCTGCGGTGATGATGATGTCCTTCATGCGGTCGGTGATGCGGAAAAACCCTTCCTCATCGACCACACCCACATCGCCCGTGTGCAGCCAGCCGTCCTGGTCGATGGTCTCGGCGGTCTTCTCGGGCAGGTTCAGGTAGCCCATGAACACATTGGGGCCGCGCACCAGGATCTCGCAGGTCTGCGGGTCCAGCCGCACCTCGTTGTACTGGGTGGCCGGACCGATGCTGCCGGGCTTGATGCGGTCGGCCGGGACGCCGGTCGCCGCGCCGCAGGTTTCGGTCATGCCCCAGACCTCCAGCATCGGCACGCCCAGCGCGAGGTACCAGCGCACCAGATCGGGCGAGATCGGCGCCGCGCCGGTGACGAGAAAGCGCGCGCGGTGGATGCCGATCAGCTTGCGCACGTTGTCGAGCACCAGCACCCGCGCCAGCCGGAACTGCAGCTTCAGGCCGCCCGGCACCTCTTCGCGCCTGAGCACGTGGTCGGCCACGCGCTGGCCCACGCCGATGGCCCAGGCGTAGGCGGCCTGCTGCAGCCCGCTGGCTTCCTTGAGCGCGATCATCACGCCCGAATAGAACTTCTCCCAGACGCGCGGCACGGCGGTGAACACGGTGGGCGCTATTTCGCGCACGTTCTCGGGCACGGTCTCGGGGTTCTCGACGAAGTTGAGCCGGGCGCCGGTGTAGAGCGAGAAGTACTCGCCGCCCATGCGCTCGGCGATGTGACACAGCGGCAGGAAGCACATGCACTCGTCGCTCTCGTCGCGCGCAATCAGCGTGTTGTAGCCGCGCGCGGCATACACCAGGGCCTGGTGCGAGTGCATCGCGCCCTTGGGCTTGCCGGTGGTGCCCGAGGTGTAGACCAGGATCGCGAGGTCTTCCTTGCGCACCGAGGCGATGCGCTCGTCCAGCGCCTTCGGCTGCGCGCGCAGGTGGTCGCGGCCCAGGGCGCGCAGCGCGTCCAGGCTGATCACCATCGGGTCGTCGAAGTCGCGCAGCCCCTCCATGTCGAACACCACGATCTTGCGCAGCAGCGGCAGTCGGCCGCGCACTTCCAGCGCCTTGTCCAGCTGCTCGTCGTCTTCCACGAACAGCACGGTGGTGCGCGAGTCTTCAGATAGGAACTGCACCTGCTCGGCGGCGTCGGTCGGGTAGATGCCGTTGGAGACCCCGTTGGCGCTCAGCACCGCGAGGTCGCACAGCACCCACTCGACGTTGGTGTTGGAGAGGATGGACGCGGTTTCGCGGCCATCGAAGCCGATGGACAGCAGGCCGTGGCCGATCTCGCGCACCGCCTCGCCGACCTGCGTCCAGCTCCATCGGCGCCAGATGCCGAACTCCTTCTGCCGCAGCCAGATGTTCGGGCCGCGCTTCTCGACCGCGTTCCAGAAGATCGCGGGAATCGTCTCGCCCGGCATGACGATGCCGGTCTGCGGGCGGATGGAGGAGAGGTCCCAGAGAAAGCTCATAGTCCCCCCGCGCCGCCTGCGGCGTCACCCCCCAGGGGGCGGCACTGGCGGCCCGGCAAAGCCGCTGCCTCGGTGCCCTGTAACCCACTCCCCTTCCGGCGAGAAGTGCCTGTGTCGAGAATGCGGTGGAACCGGCTTTGCCGGGCCACTCGCATGGCCCCCTTGAGGGGGTGACGCGCTGAAAGCGCGGCGCGGGGGTGGGTCATCCTTATCTCCAGTTTTTCTTCTTTTTCCAGCGGCGGTCGGCGCGCACGCCGGCTTCCTTCATGCCGAGGTAGAACTCCTTGATGTCCTCCTTCTCGCGCAGCCGGGCACAGGTGTCTTCCATCACGATGCGGCCGTTCTCCAGCACGTAGCCGTAGTCGGAGGCGTTGAGCGCCATGTTGGCGTTCTGCTCGACCAGCAGGATGGTGGTGCCGCGCTCGCGGTTGATGCGCACCACGATCTCGAAGATTTCCTTGGTCAGCTTCGGGCTCAGGCCGAGGCTCGGTTCGTCGAGCAGGATCAGGTCGGGGTTGGCCATGAGCGCGCGGCTGATGGCGAGCATCTGCTGCTGTCCGCCCGAGAGCAGGCCGGCGTCCTGCACCGCGCGCTCGCGCAGGATCGGGAAGTAGTTGAAGACCAGCTCCATGTCGCGGGCCACGCCGTCGCGGTCCTTGCGGGTGTAGGCACCCATCAGCAGGTTGTCACGCACCGACAGCAGCGGGAACACCTCGCGGCCCTCGGGCACGTGCATCAGGCCCTGCTGCACGATGTGGGCCGGGTCCTGGGCGGTGATGTCGCTGCCCTTGAACTCGATGCTGCCCTTGCGCGGATCGATGATGCCGCTGATGGTCTTGAGGATGGTGGTCTTGCCGGCGCCGTTGCTGCCCAGCACGGTCGCGATCTCGCCGCGCCGCACCTGCAGGCTCACGCCGCGGATGGCTTTGATCGGCCCGTAGGCGCTCTCGACGTTGAGCAGCTTGAGCACGGCCTGGTCACTCACCGGGGCGGTCATGTCGAAGCCCCCGCATGGTTTTCGCGGCGCAGGCTGGACACGTCGTCCACCGTGCCGAGGTAGGCCTCGATCACGCCGGGGTGGCGCTGCACCTCGGCCGGCGTGCCGGTCGCCAGTTCGGCGCCCATGCTCATCGCCAGCACGCGGTCGGAGACCTTGGAGACCAGGGTCATGTCGTGTTCGACCATCAGCACCGTGATGCCGAGCTCGTTCTTGATGTCGGCGATCCAGAACGCCATGTCTTCGGTTTCCTCCACGTTCAGGCCCGACGACGGTTCGTCCAGCAGCAGCAGGCGCGGTTCGGTGCACAGGGCGCGCGCCAGCTCGACCACCTTGCGCACGCCGTAGGGCAGGCCGGCGACCAGCGACTCGCGGTGGTGCTGCAGGTCCAGGAAGTCGATCACCTGCTCGACCTTCTCGCGCGCGGCGATCTCGGCGGCGCGGGTCTTTCCGGTGAACAGCAGCTCGCTCCAGAGCCCGGTCCGCCGGTGCGTGTGGCGGCCGATCAGCAGGTTCTGCAGCACGGTCGCGTGTTCGAACAGCTCGATGTTCTGGAAGGTGCGCGCGATGCCCAGGCCGGCGATGCGGTGTGGCGGCTGCTCGGTCAGCTTGAGCGGGCCGCGCGGGCCGTAGAAGTCGATCTCGCCGCTGGTGGGCGTGTAGATGCGGCTGATGAGGTTGAAGACCGTGGTCTTGCCGGCGCCGTTGGGGCCGATGAGGGTGAACACCTCGCCCTTGCGGACGTCGAAGCTCACCTTGTTGACCGCCAGCACGCCGCCGAAGCGCACGCTGAGGTCGCGGGCCGAGAGAAGGATGTCGTCGTTCATGGTGCTCACTTCAGACGATCGGATTTCTGGAAGCTCTTCTGCCGCTTGAACATGCCCTTGCGGTAGAACGGGAACAGCTGGAACCACGCGCGCACCTTGAGCCAGCGCCCGTACAGGCCCATGGGTTCGAACAGCACGAAGGCGATCAGCACCAGTCCGTAGACCGTGCCCTGCAGGCCGGTGGACTGGCCGATGGCCTCGGGCAGCACATCCTTGGCCAGCGAAATCAGCTGCGGCATGACGATCAGGAAGATGGCGCCCAGGAAGGCGCCGTGGATCGAGCCCAGGCCGCCGATCACCACCATCAGCAGCAGGTCGATCGACTGGATGATCGAGAACTGGTCGGGCGAGAGGAACTGGATCTTGTGCGCGTACAGCGCGCCGCCGATGCCGGCCAGCGCGGCCGAGAGCGCGAACGACAGCGTCTTGTAGCGCGCGAGGTGGATGCCCATGCTCTGCGCCGAGATCTCGGAGTCGCGGATGGCGACGAAGGCGCGGCCGGTCGGCGCCCGCAGCAGGTTGACGATGGCCAGCGTCGACCCCAAGCAGAGCACGAGGCAGAGAAAGTAGAAGGCGTTGGTGGAGTCCAGCGTCCAGCCGGCGATGGACGGCGGGTTGACCGTGAGGCCCGCGTTGCCACCGGTCACGTGCTCCCAGCGCGCCAGGCCTTCTTCGACGATGAAACCGAACGACAGGGTCGCCATGCCGAGGTAGATGCCCTTGACGCGCAGCGCCGGCAGACCGACCACCATGCCGACCGCCGCCGACAGCAGGCCGGCGCAGGCGATGGAGAGCGGAAAGGGCCAGCCGGCGTTGCTGAGCACCGCTTCGGTGTAGGCACCGACGCCGAGGAAGGCCGCGTGACCCAGCGAGAACAGTCCGGTGAAGCCCGCCAGCAGCATCAGGCCCAGCCCCACGATGGCGTAGATCAGCACGAAGGTCAGCTGCGCCAGCCAGTACTCCGGAAGGGCCCAGGGCGCCACCACCAGGAAGGCGCACAGCAGGCTGTACCAGAACACATGGCCGCCGTGTTTGGCCAGCCGGATGTCCTGGTCGTAGTCGGTCTTGAAGATGAATCTCATGGGTTCTTTTCGTTCAGACCTTCTTGCGCAGCTTCTCGCCAAAGAGGCCGTTGGGTTTCAAGACGAGCATCAGCAGCACCACGATGTAGGGCGCGATGTCCTTGAAGCCCTCGGGCAGGTAGAAGCCCGACAGCGCTTCCACGATGCCGATCACCAGGCCGCCGACGATGGCGCCGGGCAGGCTGCCGAAGCCGCCCACCACCGCGGCCGGGAAGGCCTTGAGGCCGATGAAGCCCATGTTGGCGTGCACGAAGGTGATGGGTGCCAGCAGCAGGCCCGCGACCGCGGCCACGCCGGCCGCCAGGCCCCAGACCAGGCCGTTGAGGCGCTGCACCGGAATGCCCATGTAGTAGGCCGCGAGCTGGTTCTGCGACGCGGCCTGCATCGCGATGCCCAGCTTGCTGTAGCGGAACATCGCGAACAGCAGGGCGCACAGCACGCCGGTGACGCCGATCACCACCAGCTGCTCGGCCGCCAGCACCAGCGAACCCAGGCGCAACACCTCGCCCGCATAGGGCACGGCCAGCGTGTGGGTGTCGGTGCCGAAGTTGGGGATCATGGTGATGACACCGCGCAGCACATAGCCCACGCCGATGGTCAGCATCACGATGGAGAACGCCGGCTGGCCGAGGATGGGGCGGACCACGAGACGTTCGACCACGACCCCGAAGAGCCCCATGCCAAGCACCGCCGCCGGCACCGCCAGCCAGAAGGGAAACCCCAGCAGCGTCATGGTCAGGAGACCACCGAAGGCGCCGACCATCATCAGGTCGCCCTGCGCGAAGCTCACGGTCTCGGTCGCCTTGTAGATCAGCACGAAGCCCAGGGCGATGAGTCCGTAGATGCATCCCTGGGCCACGCCGCCGATCAGCAGTTGCAGCAATTGCACGCCCTGTCTCCTGTGATGTTCCGGAACGCTGCGCGGCAAGAACGGTGGCGCTGGTCCAGCGGTGGTGCGGTTTTTATATAGGGCTTGTGCGAAACGGACGCTAGGGTTGTCCCCAGCACGCGTCCCGCAGGCGCCATCCTTCGGTGTGGGTGTATTTTCAGCAAGCAATTGCTTGGCAAAAATAGGGAATGCCCTTATGCTGACCTCATGACATCGATCCGCATCGGCGCCGGGCTCGGCTTTTACGGCGATCACTGGGAACCCGTGGTCGCGAGCATCGAACGCGGCAATGTGCAGTTCATCGCCAGCGACCACCTGGCCGAACTGACGCTGGCCATCCTGCAGAAGGACCGGCAGCGCGACCCCTCGCTGGGCTATGCGCGCGACGTGGTGCCCATGCTGCTGCGGCTGTGGCCGCTGATGCAGGCGCGCGGTGTGCGCTTCGTCTGCAACGCCGGGGGTCTCAACCCGTTGGGGGCGGCGCAGGCGGTGCGCGAGGCGCTGGCCGCCAGGGGCTGGCACCCGCGCATCGCGGTGGTGACGGGCGACGACGTGCTGCCGCGCTTGCTGGACGCGTCGGTGCCCGACGCGGCCCTGGCCCATTTGTTCACGGGCGAACCGGTGGCGGCGGTGCGCGAACGGCTGGTGTTCGGCAATGCCTACCTGGGCGCCGCGCCCATCGTGCAGGCGCTGGACCTGGGGGCCGACATCGTCATCACCGGCCGAGTGGCCGACGCGGCGCTGTTCCTCGGGCCCATCGTGCACCGCCTGGGCTGGGACCTCGGCGCCACCGATGCGGCGGGTCTGGACCGGCTGGCGCAGGGCCTCACCGTGGGCCACCTGCTCGAATGTTCGGGGCAGGGCAGCGGCGGCAACTTCGGCAGCCAGGACGCCTGGAAAGACATTCCCGATCTGGCGCACATCGGCTTTCCCATCGCCGAGGTGTGGGCCGACGGCACGGCGCTCATCACCAAGGCGCCGGGCACGGGCGGGCGGGTCAACTTCGACACCGTGCGCCAGCAGCTGCTCTACGAGGTGCACAACCCGCACGCCTACCGCTCGCCCGACGTGGTGCTGGACATGGGCGGCATCACGTTGCACGACGAGGGCCACGACCGCGTGCGCCTGACCGGCGCGCGCGGCACCGCGCCGGGCGACCGGCTCAAGGTGGTGGCGGGCTTTCGCGACGGCTTCAAGGCCGAGGTGACCTGGGGTTTTTCGTGGCCCGACGCCTGGGACAAGGCGCAGGCCGCGATTCACACCATCCGCACCCAGCTGGCCGAACGGCGCGTGCCGCACGAAGAGCTGTACATCGAATACCCGGGCCTGAACTCGGCCCATGGACCGCTGGCGCCCTTGCCGCCGCCGGATCAGCTCAACGCCATGAACGAGCTCTGGACCCGGCTGGTGCTGCGCACCAACGTGAAGGCCGCGGCCGACGGCTTCGGCCGCCTGTTCCCCTGGATCGGCCTGAGCGGCCCGGCCTACACCTGTGGCTTCACCGGCCTGCACAACACCAGCGAACTGCTGGGCATCTGGCCGACCTTGATCCCGCGGGCCGAGGTCGAGGCGGGTGTGCGGGTGGAGGTTTTATGACGGTGCTCAAGATTCCCCTGGTCCGTCTCGCGCACGCGCGCAGCGGCGACAAGGCCGACTGGGTCGACTTCGGGCTGTTCGCCTGGAACGCCGCCGGCTACGCCATCCTCGAACGCGAGGTCACGGCCGCACGCGTGCAGGCGCATTTCGCGCCCTGGCTGCCGGGCGAGGTCGAGGCCTGGCCGCTGCCCAACATCCTGGCGCTGAAGTTCGTGCTCAAGGGCGCGCTGCAGGGTGGCGGCGCGCGCAACCTGCGGCTGGACAACCTGGGCAAGGCGATGGCGGGGGCGCTCTTGCGGATGGAGATCGATGTGTCGGAAGAGGAGCTTAAAGCTGCATCGCGCGAGCAGCGAGTCGGCTGGTGGGGAGACCAGGCATGAGCGCCGTCACCACCGAAGTCGTCGACGGCATCCATGTCGTCACCCTCGACCGCCCCGAGGTGCGCAATGCCGTCGACGGCGCGACCGCGCAGGCGCTGCACGCCGCCTTTCTGGCGTTCGAGGAGGACCCGGGCGGCACGGTCGCGGTGTTCCATGGCGCCCACGGCCACTTCTGCGCCGGCTGGGATCTGCAGCACGGTGCGCGGCTGGCGGCTTCGGGCGACGCAGGCGCCCTCTCGCAACTGGAATTCGACAGCGCCGACCCGGGCGCCATCGGACCGATGGGCCCGTCGCGCCTCCGCTTGTCCAAGCCGGTGATCGCCGCCGTGAGCGGCGCGGCGGTGGCCGGCGGCATGGAGCTGGCGCTGTGGTGCGACCCGCGTGTGATGGAAGAGGACGCCTACTTCGGCGTCTACTGCCGGCGCTTTGGCGTGCCGCTGATCGACGGCGGGACGGTGCGGTTGCCGCGCCTGATCGGCATGGGCCACGCGATGGACCTGATCCTCACGGGCCGCAAGGTCGAGGCGGCCGAGGCGCTGCAGATGGGGCTGGCGAACCGCGTGGTGGCGCGTGGGCAGGCGCGCGAGGCGGCGCTGGCGCTGGCGCGCCAGCTCGCGGCGTTCCCGCAGGCGACGATGCGCGCCGACCGCGAGAGCGCGCATGCGCAGTGGGACCTGCCGCTGGGCGAGGCGCTGCAGCAGGAATGGCAACGCGGCAAGGCGCGCATCCCCGATGCGCTGCAGGGCGCGACGCGGTTCGCGGGTGGCGAAGGCCGGCACGGCACCTTCTGAGCGGGGCCGATTGGCCCCCGGTGGTGGGCGCCGCGTCGCGATCATTCCGGCCATGAACGATCTGTTGACCCACAGCACCGACGTGCTGGTGCTGCAACACCTGCTGGAAGATGGGCCGGGGCATCTGGGCGACTGGCTGGACGCGCAGGGCGTGCGCTGGCGCGTGCTGTGCACCGAAGCGGGTGAGGCCTACCCGGCGTCGGTGCGCGGCCTGCGCGGCCTGAGAGGGCTGGCGGTGCTCGGTGGTGCCTGGAGCGCCAACGACGAACATCCCTCGCTGCGACAGGCCGAGGCCCTGATCCGCGAGGCCGACACGCTGGGTATTCCGGTGATCGGGCACTGCCTGGGCGGCCAGCTCATGGCGCGGGCCTTCGGAGGTCGCGTCGAGACACTGGCCGAGCCCGAGATCGGCTGGTTGCCGATGCGGCACAGCGGCAGTGCGGCGGCGCGGGAGTGGCTCGGTGAATCGCCCGAGGCCACTGTCTACCAGTGGCACCACGACAGCTTCGTGGCGTTGCCGCCGGGCGCGGAGCCGATCGCAGGATCGCGGGCCTGTCCGCACCAGGCCTTCGTGCTGCGCCAGCACCTGGCGATGCAGTTCCACATCGAGATCACGGCGCGCAAGGTCGAAGACTGGCTGGCCGCGCCGGGGCAGGCCTACGGGCCGGCCTGCGCTGCGCACCCGCAGACCGTGCAGACGGCCGCCGCCATGCGCGAGGGAAGCCGCGCGCACCTGGCCGCCAGCCGGGCGCTTGCCGACCGCATCTACGCGCGCTGGCGCGAACGCTGGCGGGGCTGAGCGCACCCTGGAGCCCGGAAGGGTGCCGCATATACTGCCCGAGGAGGGACTGGCAGGGCGCCAGCGCCACACATCAACAAATAAATGGAGTGGAGGAATATGCGGACCATCACCGTGTGGAGGGGCGTGCTCGCCCTGATGTTGGGCCTTTGCATGTGGTGCGCGGCGCCGCTGCTGGCCAGCGCACAGCAAGCTGCCGCCAAGGCGGACGATCCCTGGGAAGAAGCCAAGAAAGTGGCCAAACAAGGCCCGGCCGAGATCACCCTGGCCAGTCAGGCCGTGCTCAAGCTGCCGGCCGACCGCGTGTTCATTCCCCAGCCCAATGCCACCAAGCTGCTCAACGCCATGGGCAACCCCGGCGAGGACCCGCGCCTGCAGGGCCTGATCTTCCCGGCGGACGACAACGCGGGCTGGTTCATGACCGTGCGTTACGAAGGCTCGGGCTACATCAAGGACGACGACGCCAAGGACTGGAACGCCGACGATCTGCTCAAGAGCTACCGCGAAGGCACCGAGGAAAACAACAAGGAACGCGTCAAGATGGGCGTGACCGAGATGGAGATCCTGGGTTGGGCCCAGCCGCCGGCCTATGACGCGGCGACGCACCGCCTGGTGTGGGCGATGAAGTCGCGCGACAAGGGCGCCACCAACGACGACGATCTGGGCGTGAACTACAACACCTATGTGCTCGGCCGCGAGGGGTACTTCAGCATGAACCTGGTGACCGGTCTCAAGGAACTGGAGTCGCAAAAGCCGCAGGCCCACGCCCTGCTGGATGCCATGAATTTCATCGACGGCAAGCGCTACGCCGACTTCAACGCCAGCACCGACCACGTGGCCGAGTACGGCCTGGCTGCGCTGGTGCTGGGCGTGGGTGCCAAGAAGCTGGGCCTGCTGGCGGTGATCGCGGCGTTTGCGGTGAAGTTCGCCAAGATCGGGCTGCTGGCGCTCGCCGGCCTGGGCTTTGGCCTCAAGCGCTTGTTCGGCAAGAAAACCGAAGCCTGATGAAGCTGTTGCTGCTGCTCCTGTCCGGCGCCAAGCTGGGCCAGCTGCTCAGCTCCGGCGGGACGATGCTGATCTCGCTGGTCGTGTACGCCTTTGTCTACGGATGGCGTTACGCGGCCGGCTTTGTCGCCTTGCTGTTCGTGCACGAGATGGGGCATTACCTGGCGGCCCGGCAGCGGGGGCTGGATGTGGGGCTGCCGACCTTCATTCCCTTTGTCGGCGCCTGGATCGAACTCAAGGAGATGCCGCACGACGTCGAGACCGAGGCCTATGTGGGCCTGGGCGGACCGCTGGTCGGGACCGTGGGGGCGCTGCTGTGTTATTTCCTGGCGCGCAACCACGAACTCAACTGGTTGCTCGCGGTCGCCTATTCGGGCTTTTTTCTCAACCTGTTCAACATGATTCCGCTCTCGCCCTTCGATGGCGGGCGGATCACGGCGGTGCTCTCGCCGCGCATCTGGCTGCTGGGCGTGCCGGTGCTGATCGGCCTGTTTTTCTACCGCCCCAGCCCGATGCTCATCCTGATGGCCGTGATGGCGGCGCCCCAGGTGTTGCAGGCACTGCGCCACCGCGCGGACGGTGACGACGCCGCCTACTACCAGGCGGCCCCGGCCATCAAGCTGGAGTACGGGGCTTACTACATCGCCCTGCTGGGCTTTCTGGCCGTGATGACGCACGACGTGCACGAGATGCTGGCGGCGGTGCGCAGCACCGGTGCCGGCGTCTGACACCCCACCGCGTCGGCGCATCAACCCATGTTGGCCGGCAGCCCGTCGCGCGGGATCGGGCGGGGCTTGCCTTCGTGGTCGATCGCCACGTAGGTCAGGCTGGCCTCGGTCACTTTCACATACTGGCCCTGGGCCGAGAAGCGCTCGGCGAAGACCTCGACCTGCACCGTGATCGAGGTGTTGCCCACGCGGGTGACGTGCGAGAAGAAGCTCAGGATGTCGCCCACGCGCACCGGCTGCTTGAAGATGAACTGGTTGACCGCCACGGTCGCCATGCGCCCGCGCACATAGCGCGCCGGCAGCACGGCGCCGGCCAGGTCGACCTGGGCCATGACCCAGCCGCCAAAGATGTCGCCGTTGCCGTTGGTGTCGGCCGGCATCGGGATGACCTTGAGCACCAGCTCGCGGCCTTCGGGGAGATCGGTGTGGGGGCGGGGGCTTGATTCGCTGGACATGGGCACAATCTCTGATTAACTCCCACGATTGTCCCGCATGCGCTCCTCGTCCGTCTCCCGGGCCGCCTATCCCGCGCCCGCCGCCGACAGCGGCACGTCTGCGCCCCGTTCCGACTGGGCGACCCTGCAACGCCTGTTCCCCTACCTGTGGCAGTACAAGTGGCGCGTGATCGCGGCGCTGAGCTTCATGGTCGCGGCCAAGGCCGCCAACGTGGGCGTGCCGCTGCTGCTCAAGCAACTGGTCGATGCGATGACCATCCCGCCCGGCGGCACGGCGGCGATGCTGGTCGTGCCGGTCGGCCTGATCGTGGCCTACGGCCTGCTGCGCCTGTCGACCAGCGCGTTCACCGAGCTGCGCGAACTGGTGTTCGCCAAGGCCACCGAAGGCGCGACGCGCTCCATCGCGCTGCAGGTGTTCGGCCACTTGCATGCGCTGTCGCTGCGCTTCCACCTGGAGCGCCAGACCGGCGGCATGACGCGCGACATCGAGCGCGGCACGCGCGGGGTGCAGTCGCTGATCTCGTATTCGCTCTACAGCATCTTCCCGACCCTGATCGAGGTGACCTTCGTGCTCACGCTGCTGGGCACGAAGTTCGACATGGGCTATGTCTGGATCACGCTGGTCGCGCTGGTGCTCTATGTCACCTTCACCGTCACGGTGACCGAGTGGCGCACCAAGTTCCGGCGCGAGATGAACGAGCTGGAATCGCGCAGCCAGACCAAGGCGATCGACTCGCTGCTCAACTACGAGACAGTCAAGTACTTCAACAACGAGGCCTTCGAGGCGCGCCGCTACGACGAGTCGCTGGAGAAGCTGCGCCGCGCGCGCATCAAGAGCCAGACCACGCTGTCCATGCTCAACACCGGACAGCAGCTGGTGATCGCGGTGGCGCTGGTGCTGATGCTGTACCGCGCCACACAGGGCGTGGCCGACGGCCACATGACCCTGGGCGACCTGGTCATGGTCAACGCCTTCATGATCCAGCTCTACATCCCGCTGGGCTTCCTGGGGGTGCTCTACCGCGAGATCAAGCAGAGCCTGACCGACCTGGACAAGATGTTCGTGCTGCTGGAGAAGGAGCGCGAGATCGCCGACCAGCCGGGTGCCCAGCCGCTGGCGCTGGACGGGCCGCCGGCCATCCGCTTCGAGAACGTGCGTTTCTCGTATGAACCGGCGCGCGAGATCCTGCACGGCATCAGCTTCGAGGTGCCGGCCGGCAAGACGGTGGCGGTGGTCGGGCCCTCGGGTTCGGGCAAGTCGACGCTGGCCCGGCTGCTCTACCGTTTCTACGACGTGAGCAACCATGAGCCCGATGGCCCTCACGGGGGCGGCCGCATCACCATCCACGGCCAGGACATCCGCGCCGTGACGCAGTCCAGCGTGCGCCAGGCGATTGGCATCGTGCCGCAGGACACCGTGCTGTTCAACGACAGCATCGAATACAACATCCTCTACGGCCGGCCCGATGCGGGTCACGATGCGGCGGTGGAGGCGGCCAAGGCGGCCCACATCCACAGCTTCATCGACCGGCTGCCGCAGGCTTACGCGACCACGGTGGGCGAGCGCGGACTCAAGCTGTCGGGCGGCGAGAAGCAGCGGGTGGCGATCGCGCGCACCCTGCTGAAGAACCCGCCGATCGTGATCTTCGACGAGGCGACCTCGGCGCTGGACTCGGCCAACGAACGGGCGATCCAGACCGAGCTCAAGAGCGCGGCGCGCAACAAGACCTCGCTGGTGATCGCGCACCGGCTCTCGACGGTGGTCGATGCGCACGAGATCCTGGTGCTGGTCAACGGCGAGATCGTCGAGCGCGGCACGCACGCCGAACTGGTCGCCAAGGGCGGCACCTACGCCGGCATGTGGTCCCTGCAGCAGGCAGGGCAGGACTGACGGGCCGCTGCGCAGGGCCGCCCCAAGCAAGGCCGCGCTCCCTCGGGGGCAGCGACCCGCGCAGCGGCGGAGCGTGGGGGCTGATTGTTCAGCGCGGCAGCATGTGACCGGTTTGCTCGTACCGGGCGTGCCAGCTCAGTGCTTCTTCCAGCAGGTGCGGCGTGTGCAGGCCGGCGTGGCCGGCGCGGGCGTTGGCCTCGCTGCGTTCCACGTAGTCCAGCAGCGCGGGTTTGAAATCCGGGTGGGCGCAGCGCTCGATGATCAGGCGCGAGCGCTGGCGCGGTGACAGGCCGCGCAGATCGGCCAGGCCCTGTTCGGTCACGACGATCTGCACGTCGTGTTCGGTGTGGTCCACGTGGCTGACCATGGGCACGATGCAGCTGATCGCGCCGCCCTTGGCGGTCGACGGCGTCATGAAGATCGAGATGTAGGCGTTGCGCGCGAAGTCGCCCGAACCGCCGATGCCGTTCATGATGCGCGTGCCCATCACATGGGTGGAGTTCACGTTGCCGTAGAGGTCGGCCTCGATCATGCCGTTCATCGCGATCAGGCCCAGGCGGCGGATCACCTCGGGGTGGTTGCTGATCTCCTGCGGGCGCAGCACGATGCGCTCGCGGTAGAAGTCCAGGTTCTCGTTGAACTCCTTCA
Source organism: Hydrogenophaga sedimenti (assembly GCF_051857515.1). Classification (NCBI taxonomy): domain Bacteria; kingdom Pseudomonadati; phylum Pseudomonadota; class Betaproteobacteria; order Burkholderiales; family Comamonadaceae; genus Hydrogenophaga; species Hydrogenophaga sedimenti. The sequence goes on along the minus strand of NZ_JBPZHA010000003.1, from coordinate 220,846 downwards.
TCACCTCGCTGGACAGCGAGATCGCGGTCGACGAGGCCATGCGCATCTTGCCGGACTTGAGCAGGGCCAGCATGCCGTCTTGCAGCACCTCGGTGTAACCCTGCAGGCCGGTGAACGGGCCGTCGTTCAGGCTTTCCATCACGGCGTTGGCGATGTTGCCCACGCCCGACTGCAGCGGCAGCAGCTCGGGCGGCAGGCGGCCCTGTTTCACCTCGTTCTGCAGGAAGTCCATCAGGTGGCCGGCGATGCGGCGCGAGGCCTCGTCGGGGGCGGTGAAGCGGGTGTCGCGGTCGGGCAGGTTGGTCTCGACGATGGCGATCACCTTGGCCGGGTCGCAGCGCAGGTAGGGTTCGCCAATGCGGTCGCCCGCGTGCGTCATCGGGATCGGCTTGCGGTGCGGCGGGCGCTCGGTGCCGTAGTAGATGTCGTGCATGCCGGCCAGCGCCAGCGGGTGGCCATGGTTGACTTCGAGGATGACCTTGTCGGCCTGGTCCAGCCAGGTCTTGTTGTTGCCGACCGAGGTCGCCGGGATCAGGCGGCCGTCTTCCAGCACGCCGGCCACTTCAATCACCGCGACGTTGAGCTGGCCCAGGAAGCCGAACCACACGTACTGCGCGACGTGCGAGAGGTGGATGTCGGTGTAGGCCATGTCGCCGGCGTTGATGCGCTCGCGGCAGGTCGGGTCGGACTGGTAGGGCAGGCGCATGTCCATGCCGCCCACCTTGGCCAGCGCGCCATCGAGTTCGGGCGCGGTGGAGGCACCGGTCCACAGGCCGATGCGGAAGGGTTCGCCGGCGTCGTGCCGGGCCTGGATGTTTTTCGCCAGCGCCAGCGGCACCAGCTTGGGGTAGCCGGCGCCGGTGAAGCCGCTCATGCCCACGTGGTCGCCATGGTGGATGAGGGCGGCGGCCGCGTCGGCCGACATGATTTTCTGGCGCAGCCCTTCGTGGGCGATGCGGGACGGGAAGACGGCGGGCGGGTTCTGGGTCATGGGAATGAAGGTAAGGGTTAACCCTAGGTTTTCTCTATCGTAACGGAAGCGGGCGCATCCCAAACCCCGGAAAAGCAGGGGGTGTGCGTTCATGCACGGCGCGCATAATCCGCCGCCATGGAAACCAAGTGGCTGGAAGATTTCGTGAGCCTGGCCGAGACGCGCAGCTTCAGCCGCTCCGCGCAGCTGCGCCACGTCACGCAACCCGCGTTCTCGCGCCGCATCCAGTCGCTCGAAGCCTGGGCCGGCACCGACCTGGTCGACCGCTCGTCCTATCCGACGCGCCTGACCGCCGCGGGGCAGGTGCTCTACGAGCAGTCGCTGGAAATGCTGCAGGCGCTGCAGAGCACGCGCGCCATGCTGCGCGCCCACACCGCGGCGGCGCAGGACGTGATCGAGTTCGCCGTGCCGCACACGCTGGCCTTCACTTTCTTCCCGTCCTGGCTCTCGGGCCTGCGCGAGAGCTGCGGGCCGATCAAGAGCCGGCTGATCGCGATGAACGTGCACGACGCGGTGATGCGCCTGGTCGAAGGCAGTTGCGACCTGCTGATCGCCTACCACCACACCTCGCAGCCGATTCAGCTGGACGCCGCGCGCTACGAGATGCTGCCGCTGGGCCGCGAGACGCTCTCGCCCTACGTCAAGCCCAACGAGCAGGGCGAGCCGATGTTCCGCCTGCCGGGCACCACGCCGCATCCCTTGCCCTACCTGGCCTACGCGCCGGGCGCCTACATGGGCCGGGCGGTGGAGCAGGTGCTCAAGAGCAGCCCGGTGCCGGTGCACCTGGACCGCATCTACGAAACCGACATGTCCGAAGGCCTGAAAGCCATGGCGCTCGAAGGCCACGGCATCGCCTTCCTGCCGGCCAGCGCGGTGCGGCGCGAACTGCGCAGCAAGCGGCTGGTGAGCGCAGGCGAGGGGCTGGACACGACGCTGGACATCCGCATCTACCGCGAGCGCCCCGGCACCCGCAAGGCCAAGGGTTCGGTGGACGCGTTCTGGAACGATCTGGAGCGCCACCTGGCCAGCCACGCCAAGTGACCCCGCGGGGGTGGGAAAATCGGAGGATGACCACCCAGACCCTGACCACCTCGCTCACGATCACCCGCCCCGACGACTGGCACCTGCACGTGCGCGACGGCGCCGCCCTGCACACCGTCGTTCCGCACACCGCCGCCCAGTTCGGCCGCGCGATCATCATGCCCAACCTCAAGCCGCCGGTGACCACTGCGGCCCAGGCCGTGGCCTACGCGGACCGCATCCGCGCCGCCGTGCCGGCGGGCGTGAGCTTCGAGCCGCTGATGACGCTGTACCTGACCGACAACCTGCCGGCCGACGAGATCGCGCGGGCCAAGGACGCCGGCGTGGTCGCCGCCAAGCTCTACCCGGCCGGCGCCACCACCAACAGCGACGCGGGCGTGACCGACATCCGCAAGACCTACAAGACCCTCGAAGCCATGCAGAAGGCCGGCGTGCTGCTGCTGGTGCACGGCGAAGTGACCAGCCCCGACATCGACCTGTTCGACCGCGAGGCCGTGTTCATCGAGCAGCAGCTGGCGCCGCTGCGCAAGGACTTCCCGGGCCTGAAGATCGTGATGGAGCACATCACCACCAAGGAGGCGGCACAGTACGTGGCCGAGGCCGGTGACCACCTGGGCGCCACCATCACCGCCCACCACCTGCTCTACAACCGCAACGCCATCTTCACCGGCGGCATCCGCCCGCATTACTACTGCCTGCCGGTGCTCAAGCGCGAAACCCACCGCCAGGCCCTGGTGGCCGCGGCCACCGGCGGGTCGCCCAAGTTCTTCCTGGGCACCGACAGCGCGCCGCACCCGGCCCACCTGAAGGAACACGCCACCGGCTGCGCCGGCTGCTACACCGCCCACGCCGCCATCGAGATGTACGCCGAAGCCTTCGAGGCCGCGGGTGCGCTGGACAAGCTCGAAGCCTTCGCCAGTTTCAACGGCCCGGCCTTCTACGGCCTGCCGCGCAACAGCGGCACCATCACCCTGCGCAAGGAAAGCTGGACCCCGCCCGAGAGCTTTGCTTTCGGCGAGGCCGAGCTCAAGCCGCTGCGTTCGGGCGAAGCCCTGCCCTGGAAGCTGGTGGCCTGAGCGTCCATGTGTGCCGTCGGCAACGCCGTGGCCGGCTGGCCCGCGCCCGACTGGGTGCGGCCCTGGAATGCACCGTTCGCCGACGACGGATCGGTGGTGCGTGCCGCCTGTGACGCGGGCGTGCCGCTGCCGCAGGCGCTGACGCAATCGGTCGGCGGCGCCGGGCCACGCTTCGTGCCGCAGACCGAGCTGCCCGAGGGCATGGCCTACGAGCAGTTCATCTTCGAGACCGGCGCCGTGCCCACGCGCGAAGGCCTGCACGACTTCTTCAACGGTCTGGTGTGGAAGCGCTTCCCCGCCACCAAGCGCCTGCTCAACCGTCTGCAGGCCGCCGAGATCGCCCAGGCGGGTGTGGGCCAGGTGCGTGGGCCGGTGCGCGACGCGATCACCCTGTTCGACGAAAACGCGGTGCTGCTGCAGGCGCCCGACGCGCTGTGGGAGGCATTGATCGCGCGCGAATGGACCCGGCTCTTCGTCGAGCTGCGGCCCCTGTGGGCGCAGGCCCGGCTGATAGGGTTCGGGCACGCGCTGCTGGAGAAGCTGGTCTCACCCTACAAGTCCATCACCGGACATGTCTACCGCACACCCGTGCCTCCCGAACTGGGGAACGACGTGGCGGCCTGGGACCGGTGGCTGGCGGCGCGCCTGACGGCCTCGGAACTGGCCACCAAGCCCTTCACCCCGCTGCCCGTGCTCGGGGTGCCGGGCTGGTGGCCGGCCAGCCAGGACCCGGCGTTCTACGAGGACGCCACGGTTTTCCGGCCGCCCCGCCAAACCATGGAAACCTGACATGCCGATCGCCAATCCGTCCTGGGCCCACCTGAACCTCGCGAACGAGGCCGACCGCGCCACGCTGGCCGCGCATTTCCGCGAGACCGGCGTGCGCGACGTCGAGTGCCTGTTCGCCGACGTGACCGGCTACCCGCGCGGCAAGCTGATGCCAGCCGCCAGCTTCGCCGGCGGCACCGAACTGCGCATCTGCCAGGCGATTCCGATGCAGTGCGTCACGGGCGAATACAGCTACGACCCGGTGTTCCCCGACAGCGATCCGGATGTGCGGCTGGTGCCCGACCTGGCCACGCTCAAGCGCTCGCCCTGGGCCAGTGTGCCGCGCTACCTGGCGATCCACGATTGCCTGGAGCTCGACGGTTCGCTGTGTGAATTCGCGCCGCGCTCGGTGCTCAGGAACGTGGTGGCCCGCTACGCCGCGAAGGGCCTGACCCCGGTGGTGGCGCCCGAGATCGAGTTCTACCTGACGGCCGCCATGACCGATCCGGCCCAGCCGCTGGCCTCGCCGACCGGCAAGGGCGGCCGGCCCGAGGTGGGCCAGTCGGCCTTCAGCCTGAACGCGCTCAACGAACTGGCGCCGTTCTGGGACGCTTTCCACGCCGCGATCGACGGCCTGGGCATCCGCGCCGACACCTGGCTGCACGAGGTGGGCGAGAACCAGTACGAGATCAACCTGCTGCACGGCGACCCGGTGGCGGTGGCCGACCAGGCCTTTTTGTTCAAGACCGCCGCGCGCGAGATCGCGCTGCAGCACGGGCTCAACGCCGTCTTCATGGCCAAACCCATCGCGGGCCAATCGGGCAGCTCGATGCACCTGCACCAGAGCGTGGTCGATGCGCAGGGCCGCAACGTCTTCAGCGCCGCCGACGGTTCCGCCGCCGACGCCTTCGGGCACTTCATCGGTGGTCTGCAGGCCTACACGCCCGACCTGATGCTGATCTACGCGCCCACGGTCAACAGCTACCGCCGCTATGTCGCTGGCAGCCAGGCGCCGACCAATGTGGCCTGGGGCCACGACAACCGCACCGCCGGACTGCGCGTGCCGGTCAGCGGCCCGGCCGCGCGCCGGGTGGAAAACCGCCTCGCCGGGGCCGACGCCAACCCGTATCTCGCGATGGCGGCCACGCTGGCGGCCGGTCTGGCCGGGATGGAAGAGCGGCTGGCGCCGGCCGAGCCGGTGACCGGCAACGGCTACGACCAGGCGCGCAGCCTGCCGCGAACCTTTGACACCGCGCTGGATCAGATGGCGCACAGCCGGCATGCACCGCGGCTGCTGGGCGAGCGCTTCGTGCGCGGCTACCTGGCGGTCAAGGCGCTGGAGCATGACCACTACCTGAAAGAAATCAGCGCGTGGGAACGCCGCTACCTGCTGCCGCAAGTCTGAACCGTGAGCCCCCACGCTCCGCCGCTGCGCGGGTCGCTGCCCCTCAAAGGGGCTGATCCGGCTTGGGGCGGCCCGGCGCCGGATCTTTGCCCATCTTGAAACGGGGTCGGTCAGCCCCTACTATCATCCGTCCCTCTTTTCCCCGGAGACCCCATGAAACGCATCTTCCTGTTCGTGCTGACCAACTTCGCCGTGATGGCGGTGCTGATGGTCACCTCGCGCCTGCTGGGCGTGGACCGCTACCTCACGGCCAACGGTCTGAACATGTCGGCGCTGGCGGGCTTCTCGCTCATCATGGGCTTTGGTGGCGCGATCATTTCGCTGCTGATGAGCAAGACCATGGCCAAGATGAGCACCGGCGCGCGCGTGATCAACCAGCCGCAGACGGCCGACGAGGCCTGGATCGTGCAGACGGTGCAGACCTTCGCCCAGAAGGCCGGCATCGGCATGCCCGAAGTGGCGATCTACGACGGCGCGCCCAACGCCTTCGCCACCGGCGCCTTCAAGAACTCGGCCCTGGTCGCGGTGTCGACCGGCCTGCTGCAGAACATGACCCGCGAGGAAGTCGAGGCCGTGATCGGCCACGAGGTGGCCCACGTGGCCAACGGCGACATGGTCACCATGACCCTGATCCAGGGCGTGATGAACACCTTCGTCGTGTTCCTCAGCCGCGCGATCGGTTACGCGGTCGACAGTTTCCTGCGCCGCGGCGACGACCGCAACAGCGGCCCGGGCATCGGCTACATGGTCACCACCATGGTGCTGGACCTGCTGCTGGGTTTTGTCGCCGCGATCATCGTGGCCTGGTTCTCGCGCCAGCGTGAGTTCCGCGCCGACGCCGGTGCTGCCGGCCTGATGGGCCGCAAGCAGCCGATGATCAACGCGCTGGCCCGCCTGGGTGGTCTGACCCCGGGCGAGCTGCCCAAGAACATGCAGGCCTTCGGCATTTCCGGCGGTCTGGGCAAGCTGTTTTCGACCCACCCGCCGATGGAAGAGCGCATCGCTGCGCTGCAGAAGTTGTGACCCCACTGCGCCGCCTTCGGCGTCACCCCCCAGGGGGCGATGCTGGCGGCCCGGCGGAGCCGGTTCCGCGGCATCCTTGAACGGGACACGGTCTCCGGCCATGAAAAACGCGACCCTTGGGTCGCGTTTTCTGTTTCTGGAAGCGCGCGGGTTTAGCGGTAGTTGCGGTCCCAGTGGCCTTCGTCGCGGTCGTCCCAGCGGCGGTCGTCGCGGTAGCGGTCGTGGTCGTGGCGGAAGCCACCGATGCGCACCACGTCGGGCGCGGCGGCCTGCGGGCGGTAGTAGCCCGACGGCGCCGGGCTGGCGCCGACCGGCATCACGCTCACCGGCACCCAGCGGCCCGGGTCGTTGGCCATCTGCACGCTGTACTGGCGACCGGCGTACTCGTAGACCACGTTGTAGGCCACGGTGCGGTTCTCGACCACGCTCTGCGTGCTGCATTCCTGCACCGTGCGCACGGTGTCCTGGCCGCGGCCCTCGATGCGGTCGCCCAGGATGGCGCCACCGAAGATGCCCAGCGCCGTGGCGGCGGCACGGCCGTTGCCATGACCGACCGCGTTGCCCATTGCACCACCGGCGATCGCGCCCATCACGGCACCGGCACCAGAGCCGCGCGCCGGTTCGCGCACGGTGACGTTCTGGCAAACCTGCTGCGGCACGGCCACCTGCTGGATCACGGGCGTGCTGCTGAGCACGCGGCCACGTTCTTCCTGCGCCTGGGCGGCGGAGGCACCGGCGAGGGCCAACACGCCGGTCAGGACGGGGAGCAGGACGGAACGGGAGGAGGAGTTCATGGAGGTCTCCGGGGGTTGAAGGAGCCTCCACTGTGCGGGCCGACTGTCAAGCCGCTCCGCACCCGCTGTAAAGCTGGCGGGCAAGTTGTAACCAGCGGTGTTCAGACCCCGAGGATGGCCCTGGACACCGCCTCGGCGATCTTGATGCCGTCCACGCCGGCCGACAGGATGCCGCCCGCGTAGCCCGCGCCTTCGCCCGCCGGGTACAGGCCCCGGGTGTTCAGGCTCTGCAGGTCGTCGCCGCGCGTGATGCGCAAGGGTGAGCTGGTGCGGGTCTCGACGCCGGTCAGCATCGCGTCGGGCATGTCGTAGCCCTTGATCTTGCGGCCGAACACCGGCAGGGCTTCGCGCATGGCTTCGATCGCGAAGTCGGGCAGGGAGGGGGCGAGGTCGCCCAGCTTCACACCCGGTTTGTAGGACGGCAGCACCTCGCCGAAGGCGGTCGAGGGGCGCGCCGCCAGGAAGTCGCCGACCTTCTGGCCGGGCGCTTCGTAGTTCCTGCCTCCCAGCTCAAAGGCGCGGGCTTCGAGCTGGCGTTGCAGCACGATGCCGGCCAGCGGATGGGTCTTGCCTTCGGCGGCCATGGCCTCGGCCTCCTGGGCGTAACGCGGGCCGTCGGTCTCGCCGAAGGCGGCCGTCCACAGCGGCAGGTCCTGCGGGAAACGGACCGGGTAGTCGCTCAGGTCGATGCCCACCACCATGCCCGCGTTGGCGTTGCGCTCGTTGCGCGAGTACTGGCTCATGCCGTTGGTGACCACCCGGCCGGGTTCGGAGGTCGCCGCGACCACCGTGCCGCCCGGGCACATGCAGAAGCTGTAGACCGCGCGGCCGTTCTTCGCGTGGTGCACCAGCTTGTAGTCGGCCGCGCCCAAGAGCGGGTGGCCGGCGTGTTTGCCCCAGCGCGCGCGGTCGATCACGCTCTGCGGGTGCTCGATGCGGAAGCCGACCGAGAACGGCTTGGCTTCGAGGAACACGCCCGCGTCGTGCAGCATGGCGAAGGTGTCGCGCGAGCTGTGGCCCAGCGCGAACACGGCGTGGCGCACCGGCATCTCGACGGTCTCGCCGGTGTCGAGCTTCAGCACCCGCAGTGCCTGCAGTTGCTGGCCTTCCCCGGCCGGCGCCAGCACGGCGCCGGTGACCTGGTGCTGGAAGCGGATCTCGCCGCCCAGCGCCACGATCTTCTCGCGCATGGTCTCGACCACCCGGACCAGCTTGAAGGTGCCGATGTGCGGGTGCGCCTGGTAGAGGATCTCGGGTGGCGCGCCGGCGTCGACGAACTCCTGCATCACCTTGCGGCCGAGGAAGCGCGGGTCCTTGATCTGGCTGTAGAGCTTGCCGTCGGAGAACAGGCCGGCACCGCCTTCCCCGTATTGCACGTTGCTCTGCGGGTTGAGCACCTTCTTGCGCCACAGGCCCCAGGTGTCCCTGGTGCGTTCGCGCACCGGCTTGCCGCGTTCGAGCACGATGGGCTTCAGACCCATCTGCGCCAGCGCCAGCGCGGTGAACAGGCCGCAGGGTCCGAGGCCGACCACCACCGGGCGCTCGGCCTCGGTGGACGGCCAGCCGGCCGGGGCATGGCCGGGCGCGCGCCAGGCCATGTCGGGCGTGGGCAGCACGTGCGGGTTGTTCGCGTGCAGGGCGAGCACGGCGGCTTCCTGCGCCGGATCGGCCAGCGCGACGTCGACGATGTAGACCGCCAGCAGCTCGGCCTTGCGGGCGTCGAAGCTGCGCTTGAAGACCTGCAGCGAGGCGATGGCCTCGCGCGGCACGCCGAGGGCGCTCGCGGCCTGGCAGGTCAGGGTGTCGACCGGATGCGGCGGCGGTTCGCGGTCGGCGGCGGTTTCGGTGGGGGCGTCGGCGGCGCGGCGGTGCTCGGACGGCACCTGGGCCAGAGGGAGTTTGAGTTCGGCGATGCGGATCATGGTCTCGGAGGGCTTGTGTCGATCAAGCAGCGAAGGCAGTTATTGTCGCTGTCTTGCCCCCACGCCCCGTGTTGTCAAATTTACCCGGGTAAAATAATTTATCCGGGTAAAATAAACCATGTCCACCACTTCTCCCCCTTCCCATCCCGCCGCCAACAAACCGCTGTGGCGCGTCTACCTGATGTTCCTGGTGCCGATGGTGCTGTCGAACATCCTGCAGGGCCTCTCCGGCACGCTCAACGGCATCTACATCGGCCAGATGCTGGGCACGCACGCGCTGGCCGCGGTCTCGGGCATGTTCCCGATCGTGTTCTTCTTCATCTCGCTGATCATCGGCCTGGGCTCGGGTGCCTCGGTGCTGATCGGCCAGGCCTGGGGTGCGCGCGAGCCGCACAAGGTCAAGAAGATCGCCGGCACGGCCATCACCCTGGGGGCGGTGATCGGCCTGGTGGCGGCGGTGGCCGGCACCATCTTCGCGCGCGAGGCCATGACGGCGCTGGGCACACCGGCCGATGTGCTGGACGACGCGGTGTCCTACACCCGCATGATGATGCTGTTCATGCCGTTGCTGCTGGTGTTCATCCTGCTCACGCAGCTGCTGCGCGGCGTCAGCGACACGATCTCGCCGCTGATGGCGCTGCTGACCTCGACCACGGTCGGCCTGGCGCTGACACCGCTGCTGATCAAGGGCTGGATCGGCCTGCCACCCATGGGCATCCGCAGCGCCGCGCTGGCCGGCTTCGTCTCGACCGCCGTCGCCCTGCTGTTCCTGAGCCTGCGCCTGCGCCGGTTGAATCACGTGCTGGCTCCCGACCGCGAGCTGATGCACGCGCTCCGGCTGGACGGCGAGATCCTGGCCAAGGTGATGCGCATCGGTCTGCCGACCGGGCTGCAGATGGTGGTGATCTCGCTTTCGGAGCTGGTGATCCTGTCGCTGGTCAACCACCACGGCTCGCAGGCCACCGCGGCCTACGGCGCGGTCACGCAGCTGGTGAACTATGTGCAGTTCCCGGCGCTCTCGATCGCGATCACGGCATCGATCCTGGCCGCGCAGACGATTGGTGCCGGCCGCATCGAGCGCCTGGGGCCGATTCTCAAGACCGGGCTGGGCCTGAACGCCACGCTCACCGGGGCGCTGGTGCTGCTGGGCTATGCGATCTCGGGTCCGGCGCTGAGCCTGTTCCTGACACAGGAGCCGGTGATGGCGCAGGCGCAGCACCTGCTGCACCTGATGCTCTGGAGCATCCTGGTGTTCGGTTTCCAGGCGGTGATCGGTGGCGTGATGCGCGCCAGCGGCGACGTGCTGGTGCCGATGGCGATCTCGGTGTTCTGCATCCTGGGCGTGCAGCTGCCGGTGGCCTGGTGGCTCAACGGGCGCCTGGGGCTCGAAGGCATCTGGATCGCGTTCCCGGTGGCCTACGTGGCGATGCTGCTGCTGCAGTCGGCCTACTACCTGGGTGTCTGGCGGCACAGAAAAATCCGCAAGCTGATCTGAACGCGATGGGGCTGCGGGATAATCCGCCGGTGAAGCGCGCCAGACCGCCGCTGGTGCAACCCCGCAAGGGGACCCGAAAGGGAGCACTGGAGGAACGTCCGGACTGCACAGGACAGCGTAGGAGGTAATACCTCTCCACCGACCAGCCGGGCAGGGCAACCTGCCAGGCCCTAAGGTGAGGATCAGAGCAACAGAGACGAGCCGATTCAGTTCGGGTGAAACGGGCAATCTCTACGCGCAGCAATACCAAATAGGCCAGCGTTGACGTGGTTCCGCGGAGCTGGCGGGTAGGTAGCATCGAGCCGGGTGGGCGACCCCCGGCCCAGAGGAATGGCGGTCACATCCGGGGCAACCCGGGTGCACAGAATCCGGCTTATCGGCGCGCTTCACACTTTATTTGTGCCCCCACGCTCCGCCGCTGCGCGGGTCGCTGCCCCCCGTGGGGGCTGGGCCTGCCTTGGGGCGGCCCGGCGGCTGGCCCTGTTCCTACACCCCCCACGCTCCGCCGCTGCACCCGAGGGTGCTGATCTGCCGTCGGGTGGCCCGGCTGTAGATCGATGCTCAGCGTTCCGCGTCGTTGGTGCGCAACGCGTAGCCGGTGGCCAGCGGCACGGCCCAGTCTTCGCGGCCGTTGCTCCTTGCCAGCATCACCATGGCGCTGAAATCATAGGGAACGGCGATCAGCTCGGCGCGCCAGACTCCATCCGCTCCGCGTTCGGCGATCGCGTAGCGCGCATCGGGGCTGCCGTTGTCCACCCAGTGCCGGTGCGGGTGCTCGTCGTCGTAGCCGGGCAGGCCCACGCTGCCCGGGTTGAGCAGCAGGCAACCATCGGGCGCGCGCAGGGCGCGGGGCAGGTGGCTGTGGCCGCAGGCGATCAGGCGGGCGGGCGTGTCGCCGCGGCGCAGGGCGATCTCGTCGGCGGTGGCCAGGCGCAGGCCTTGCGGGGTCACGGTTTCGAGGAAGTACTCGACGTCTTTCCGGGGCGAGCCGTGGCACAGGAACACCTCGTCGCTGAGCCTGTGTGTCGGACGCTGGGTGGCGATCCAGGCCAGCGGGGCCGGGCCCAGCCGGCTGCGGGCGTGGGCGTCCGACGCGCCCATGCGTTCCAGGGGGCGGTCGGTCAGCTGCCGTTCGTGGTTGCCGGCCAGGTGCAGCCAGTCCTGCGCCATCAGGAACTGGGCCGTCTCTTCCGGCAGCAGCGGGCCGCTGAGGCTGTCACCGAGGTTGACCACACGGTCCACGCCACGCCGGGCCATATCGGCCACCACCGCCTGCAGTGCGGGCAGGTTGCCGTGGATGTCGGAGACAAAAGCGATGCGCATGGGATGGGGCCGCCGCTCAGGCCTCGGGGGTGTCGGTGTCCTGCTCGCCCAGGTCGAGCTGGGCGCGCGCGGCGGCGGCCAGCGCGAGGTAACGCGCCTTGAACGCGTCCAGGTTGTCGGCTTCGAGCTCTTCCAGGTCCAGCAGGGCGTTGTGCGCGCCCTGCGTGGCGCGGATGAGTTCGTCGAGCTTGACCTGGATCGCCTCGGTGTCGCGGTTCTGCGTGTTCTGGATCAGGAACACCATCAGGAAGGTGACGATGGTGGTGCCGGTGTTGATGACCAGCTGCCAGGTGTCGCTGAAGCCGAACAAGGGACCGGTGACCAGCCAGACCACGATCACCGCCACCGCCAGGGTGAAGGTGCGCGGCCGGCCGGCGTAGCGGGCCGTGGCCTTGGCGAAGCTGGAATACCAGGTGTGGTGGTCGGTGCTGGTCTTCATGTTTTCAGGGGTTCTCAGGCGTTGAAGCCACCCAGGCTCTGGATGCGCTCGACGTGCGCCTGCATCGAGCGCTTGGCGACCGGCCACAGCCGTTCGGGCACGTCGTCGTAGGCCAGCTTCACCCAGTCGTCCATCGTGCCGTCGGGCAGGGATTCCATGGCCCGCGCCACCTTGGCCTCGCGCGCCAGCCGGTGTGCCTTGAGGTGGGCGATGGCGGCGCGGGCGCCTCCGTGCGCCGGTCCACCGGGGTTGTCGGCGCTGCGCGGGTGGTCGCCCAGCACATAGCCGTGCGCGGGTAGGATGAAGTGCACGCCGTGGGCTTCGCACAGGCGGTCGAGCTTGTCGAGCGACGCCAGGTAGTCGCCCATGTGGCCGTCGGGCGGGTCGATCACGGTGGTGCTGCCGTTGAGGATGTGGTCGCCGCTGAACAGCAGGCCGTCTTCCTCGAGCAGCAGGCACAGGTGGTTGGCCGCGTGGCCGGGGGTGTGCACGACCCGCAGGGTGTGGCTGCTGAGCTGGTCGCCGTCGGCACCGACCAGCACCAGCCGTTCGCCGTCGGCCAGCGCGCGTTCGGGCGTGAAGCGGCTGTTCTCGCGCGAGGTCGGTGCGCTGGGCAGTCCGAGGATCGGCGGCCGGCCGAGGTCGGCGGCCTCGCACAGCGCTTGCAGCCGCGCCGCGCCGGGCGAATGGTCGGGGTGCGAGTGGGTGCAGACGATGGCGCGGATGTCGCCACCCGCCGCGCGCCACAGGCGCTCGATGTGTCCCGCATCGTCCGGGCCGGGGTCGATCACGGTGTGGCCGGTGGACGGATCGCCGACGACGTAGCTGTTGGTGCCGGGGCCGGTCATGAAACCGGGGTTGGGCGCGGTCAGGCGCATCACGTTTTTCAGCAGCGGCACCGGCCGCTCGGTCTGCCAGGCCAGCTCGTGCGCGATCTGGCCGTCGGGGCAGACCAGGGCCAGTTCGCCGAACGGCTGCTCGTGCTCCATGTGGCGCGATTCGTGGCCATTCATCAGGCCGGCGCGCGGGCAGCTGGTGAACAGCGGTTCGTCGTGAACTTGGCCCCCAACCCTGGCTTCGCCAGGCCCCCCGAGGGGATGCAGTCGCTCTTGGGGCGGCCCGGCGAGCGACTGGCCACAGGCATCCAGCACCGCCTGCACCGTCGGGTAGGCCTGCAGCCGCTCCAGCGTGCGGATGGTCGGGAAGATGATGAAGAACTGGCCGGCCGCGTGGCGGGCCAGCGCGTCGGCCGGGCGCACCCAGAGCGGCTCGAACTGTTCCGATTCGTCGGCCACCGGCTCCTGGCCCTCGGGCATGCGCGCGACGAGGAAAGGCACGTCGAAGCGGCGTGGCAGGTCGCGGTCGGTGACCCAGTGCGCGAGCACGAAGACCTCGGCGCCCGAAAGCGTGAGGCCCTGTTCGGCGCACTGCGTGGCGAACGGGGCTTTTCGATCCATCGCGGCGATCTGCGCGGTGTCCAGGTGCGAGCCGTCGGCACGCCGCGCCAGCAGGATGCCCAGCTCTTCGAAGCTCTCTCGGATCGCGGCGATGGCCTGCGTCAGGTGCAGATCGCTCTGGGTGTCGCGGCGGGTCGAGTGGCCATGGGCCAGGGCATCGGCGGCGTCGATGCCGCCGCCGGGGAAGACGTAGGCGCCGGGTGCGAAGCTCGCCGTCATCGAACGGCGGGTCATCAATACCTCGACGCCTTGCGGCGCATCGCGCAGCAGCAGGACGGTGGCGGCGGGGCGCACGGCGGCGGGCGGGCGCTGGGGATGGAGCAGTTGGGTGGGGCGGACCATGCGCACATTGTGCGGTGAGTCCCCTGCCGCCGCTGTCGCGGTGGCCTCAGGGTTTACGCGGCGGGCCCCAGGGCCGCCATTTCGGGGGAGAGGCCCTGCCAGGCGTTGTCGAACCCCGGTGTCTGCCGTTGCGGCGGCAGCGGCGGCGTGCGCAGCGCCCAGTGGGTGCCGGCGATCACGCTGTCGATCACCGGCACGGGCACCTGGGCCTGCACGGCGGCGGCCATGCCCGCCAGTCCCGCGCCGCCCAGGATCACGGCCTGCACGCCCAGCTGGTGCGCCGCGTCGCGACAGGCCTGGGCCAGCAGCCGGTGGGCGCCGGCCGGGTCGGCCGCGAGTTGTGCGCCGGTCGGCGCCACGGTGTGGATGCCGGCCAGCTGCTGGGCCTGGCCCAGCGCCTGCGCCAGCCGCTGCAGCATGGGGCCCCAGCGCTCGCCGCCGGTGACGATGGCGTAGCGGCCGTGGCGCGCGGCCTCGATGAAGGCGGCTTCGGCCAGGCCGGTGACCGGCGCCGGGCTGGATTCGCGCAGCGCCATCAGCCCCGGGTCGCCGAAGCAGCCGATCAGCACCGCATCGGGCTGGGGTTCCGAGCCTGTCAGCGCTGCCGCCCAGGCATCCAGCGCGGCATGGCCGGCCACGGCGTAGCCGGCCTCGTCGGCGATGTAGGGCGCGCCGAAGCGGGCGGTGACGGTGCGCACCGCCACGTGCGAGCCGGCGGCGGCCTGCACGTGCTGCTGCAGCAGCGCGCTGACCCGTTCCGAGGTGTTGGGGTTGATGACGAGCAAACGCTTCATGAGCCAAACAGTTCCAGCAGGTCGGGCGCTGCTTCGGGCGTCGCGGAAAAGCTCAGCTGCGATTCCAGCCGCTCCAGGTGCTCGCGCATCAGGCGCGCGGCTTCCTTCGCATCGCGCAGCTGGATCGCCGCGAGCAGGGCGCGGTGTTCCAGGCAACCGCAGGCCGTGGCCTCGTCGCGCGCCTGGCCGTGCGGCGCGCTGTAGGCCATGAGGATGAGCGAGGTGCGCGAGACCAGTTCGCGCAGGATGCCGCCCAGGGTCTGGTGGCCCGCGTGTTCGGCGATCTGCAGGTGGAAGTCGCCCGAGAGCCGGATCGCGCGCCGCATGTCGCCGGCCTTGCGCGCGGCCTCTTCGTCGCGGATGCAGTGTTTGAGGGTCTGGATGTCCGCCGCGGTGGCACGCCCGATGAAACGCTCGACCAGCAGCGGCTCGATCATGCGGCGCACCTCGAACACCTCGCGGGCTTCGGCCTCGCTGGGCTCGGCGATCGCCGCGCCGCGGTTGGGCGTGAGCGTGACCACCTTCTCGTTGGCCAGCCGCACCAGCACCGGCCGGATGCGCGTGCGCGAGACGCCGAACGCCGCCGCCAGCCGGTCCTCCACCAGCTTGGTGCCGGGTGGCAGCTGGTGGTCGAGGATGGCCGAGACCATGCGCTCGTAGATCGCCTGGTCGGACAGCGGAGTCGTGGCGGGTTTCATTTTTTCTTCAGCCACAGGGCGAGACCCACCGTGAGGCCCATCACCGCGAAGGAGACGACGGTGGTCACCGTGCCCAGCGCGTAGATGGCCGGCGTGGTGACGGTCGAGGTCAGGCCCTGCAGTTCCAGTGGCAGGGTGTTGACGTCGCCAATCGCCTGCGAGGTGCGGGCGATCTCGTCCCAGCTGAGCGTGAAGCCGAACATGCCGATGCCGACCACCGACGGTCCGATCAGCGGCAGTACCACGTGGCGGAAGGTCTGCCAGGGCGTGGCGCCCAGGTCGCGGGCCGCTTCTTCGTAGGCCGGGTTGAAGCGGTTGAACACCGCGAACATGATCAGCAGACCGAACGGCAGGGTCCAGGTCAGGTGCGCGCCCAGGGCCGAGGTGAACAGGCCCAGCGCGGTGCCGTAGCCCTCCAGCGTGGTGGTCGCACCCACGGCTTCCAGCAGCCACTTGAGCGCGCCGTCGAGCAGGCGGAACTGCAGGCCGATGCCCAGCGACACGATGATGGACGGCATGATCAGGCTGGCCACGGTCACGTAGAACAGCGCGTTGCCGCCAGAGAGCTTCTTGCGGAAGGCCAGGCCGGCCAGCACCGACAGCACGACGGTGAACGCCATCACCACCGCGCCCAGCATCAGCGAGCGGGTGAATGCCGCGCCGATGTCGACGGTGCCCAGGCCTTCGGCCAGCTGGCGGAACCAATGCAGCGAGGTGCCGCGCATCGGGAAGGTGAGGCCGCCTTCCGGTCCCTGGAACGAGAGCACGAAGATCACGAACATCGGGCCGTACATGAACAGCACGAACAGGGCGAACACGGCGGCCAGCGGCCAGAAACCGGCGGCCCTTGCATCGGAGACACGCGCCTGCATGGTCAGAGTTCCTTCCGGATGTCGACGAGGCGCGTCAGGCCCCAGATGATCATGAGCACGACGGCGAGCAGGATCACCGCGTTGGCCGCGGCCAGCGGGAACTGCAGGTAGCTGGTCTGCACCTGGATGATCTTGCCGACCGAGGCGATCTGCTGGCCACCCATGACGCCGATGGTCACGAAGTCGCCCATGACGATGGTGATGACGAAGATCGAACCGATGATGATGCCGGTCTTGCACAGCGGCACGATCACGTTCCACAGCGTCTGCCAGGCACTCGCCCCGGCGTCGTTCGCCGCTTCGAGCAGGCTGCGGTCGATGCGCATCATGCTGTTGAAGATGGGCACGATCATGAACATGGTGTAGAGGTGCACGAAGGCCAGCACCACCGAGAAGTCGGAGAACAGCAGCCACTCGATGGGCGTCTCGATCAGCCCCAGGCCCTGCAGGCTCTGGTTGACCAGTCCGTTGCGCCCCAGCAGCGGCACCCACGAGATCATGCGGATGACGTTCGAGGTCCAGAAGGGCACGGTGCACAGCACGAACAGCGCCGTCTGCATGCCAGAGGACCGCACGTGGAAGGCCAGGAAATACGCCACGGCAAAGCCCAGCACCAGCGTGATCAGCCAGACCAGGAAGCTGAACTTGAGCGTGGACAAATAGGTCGAGAGCGTGACGCAGAAGTCACCGTGTTCGGTGAGCGTGGAGCAGCCCTCGAAGATGGAGAGGTAGTTGCGCAGTGTGAAGGCCGGCAGCAGCTCGTACTCGTTGAAGTCCCAGAAGCTGACCATCAGGACCAGCCCCAGAGGGATGAGGAAGAACAGCACGAACACCAGCGTGTACGGTGTGGCCTGCCACCAGGCCGGTACCGTGCGGTTGGGGCTGTCGGTGACCGGGGCCGCGATGCTGATGTTCGTGCTCATGGGCTCAGATGGCTGGGTGGTCAGGCTGCGACGAATTCATTCCACTTGCGGACCATGTACTCGTTCTCGTCCATGACCGCGTTCCAGCAGGCGATGCCGCCCATGCGCGCTTCGTAGCTGCCGCCGTCGCGCACCGCGCCGGCCTTGGCCAGCACGTCGCCGTTGGGACTCTTGATGTCCTGCGTGGCGGGCTTGCCTTCCATCCAGTAGGCCCACTCGTAGGCTTCCATCTTGGACTTGGCGGTGTCCAGCACGGCGCTGTAGTAGCCCTGGCGGTTGAGGTAGGCGCCGGCCCAGCCGTCGAGGAACCAGTTGATGAACTCGTAGGCGCCGTCGAGCTTGCGGCCCGACAGCGTGGCGGGCAGGCCGAAGCCGGCGGCCCAGGCGCGATAGCCTTCCTTGAGCGGCTGGAAGTTGCAGGCGATGCCCTTGGTGCGCACGGCGGTCACGGCCGGGCTCCACATCGACTGGATCACCACTTCGCCCGAGGCCATCAGGTTGACCGACTCGTTGAAGTCCTTCCACAGGGCGCGGAACTGGCCCGCCTTCTTGGCCTCGATCAGGGTCTTGATCGTCAGATCAATTTCCTTCTTGGTCATGTTGCCCTTGTCGGGGTACTTGTAGATGCCCATGGCTTCCACCACCATGGCCGCGTCCATGATGCCGATCGACGGGATGTTCAGGATCGCGGCCTTGCCCTTGAATTCGGGGTTCAGCAGTTCGGCCCAGGAGCTGATCGGGCGCTTGATCAGGTCGGGGCGGATGCCCAGGGTGTCGGCGTTGTAGACCGTGGGGATCAGCGACATGAACTGCGTCGGCGCGGTCGCGAACTTCTTGCTCTTCTCGCCTTCGAGGTAGATCACCTTCTTGGGCGCCGTGCCCTGGTCGCCCACGGCCTTGCCGGCGACGGTGCCGGTGGTGAACAGCGAGGTGATCTTGTCGGCGTTCTTGATCTTCTTGGTGTCGATGCCCTTGAGGTTGCCGGTGGGCACGATCTTCTTGAGCGAGAAGTACTCGGTGTCGATCAGGTCGAAGCTGTTGGGCGCGGTGACGGCGCGCTTGGTCACGTCGTCGGTGGTCACGGCCACGTACTGGATCTTGATGCCGGTGTCTTTTTCGAACTTGTCACCGATGGCCTTGTCCTGGTTCACCGCGGTGCCCAGGTAGCGCAGGGTGATCTTCTCTTCGGCGTGCACGGCCGGGGCCAGGCCGCTGGCCAGGATGCCGGCCATGCCGGCGGTGCCCTGCAGCAGGCTGCGGCGCGAGATGCCGTCGGCGCCGGTTTTCGGATCGGTGGAATCGGACATGGAAAACTCCTTGGGTCGGGTTGCGGAAGGGGTTGGGGGAGGGGAAACGGAAAAGGACAAGGGCTCAGGCCGCCAGCGCATGCGCCTGTGCGGGGTCCCAGCCGAGGTCGACGCGGTCGCCGGTGGCCAGGGGTTGTTCGACGAAGCGAGCCTCGGGCAACATGACCGAGATGCCGCCGTCCTTGTGTTCGATGCCGTCCAGCTGCAGGCCCAGCAGCACATAGGTGCCCTGGTACTCGACGTCGCTGACGGTGGCGGTCCAGCCGGTGCTGCCGGCCGGCGCGAGCCGGATGTGGTCGTTGCGCACGGCGACCTTGCCGCTGCTGGTCTGCAGCACGTTGTGGCCGCCCATGAATCGCGCCACGAACTCGCTGGCCGGGCGGTTGTAGACCACATGGGGCGAGCCGACCTGTTCGATGCGGCCGTGGTTCATCACCACCATGGTGTCGGCCAGCGCCATCGCTTCTTCCTGCGAGTGCGTGACGTGGATGAAGGTCAGGCCCAGCTCGCGCTGCCAGTGGCGCAGCTCGGCGCGCATCTGGATGCGCAGGAAGGGATCGAGCGCGGAGAGTGGTTCGTCCAGCAGCAGCACGCGCGGCTGGGTGATGAGGGCGCGCGCCAGCGCCACGCGCTGCTGCTGGCCGCCCGAGAGCTCGCCGGGCTTGCGTTGCGCCAGGTGGCCCATGGCCACGCGTTCAAGCAGGTCCTGTGCGCGGGCGTGGCGCTCGGCCTTGCCCACGCCCTTCATCTTGAGGCTGAAGGCCACGTTGTCCAGCGCCGAGAGGTGCGGGAACAGCGCGAAGCTCTGGAACATCATGGCCGTGCCGCGCGCCGCGGCGGGCAGGGTGGTGATGTTGCGGTTCTCCAGCAGGATGTCGCCGCTGGTGGTGCTCTCGTGGCCCGCGATCATGCGCAGCGTCGTGCTCTTGCCGCAGCCCGAAGGGCCGAGCAGACAGCAGTAGCTGTTGGCGTCGATGCGGAGATCGATGGCATCGACGGCGGTGGCGCCCGGACCATATTGTTTGGTCAGGGCCACGAGCTCGATGGCGGCGGGTGCTGGTGCGGAAGTGGCGTCCATGCCGCTCTTCTTGCACGAGCCGTGCCAGCTGTTTTGTATGCAATCCGCACAAGATTGCATACAAAACAGCACCGGCTTTGTGCGCAAGTCCGTCCGTGGGGCGGCGGGCTGTGCCGGGACGGTGCCCGTGCACCGGCCTGCGGCGCACCGATGTGGGCCGATAATCGGCCCATGCGAGTGAGATTCACCAAGATGCAGGGTGCGGGCAACGACTTTGTCGTGCTCGACGAGACGCGCGGGCGCCTGGGCCTGAGCGAAGCCCAGTACCGTTTCCTGGCCGACCGCCATTTCGGCGTCGGTGCCGACCAGATCCTCAGCGTGCGGCCCGCGCCGTCGGATGCGGTCGACTTTGAATATGTGATCCACAACGCCGACGGCGGCGAGGTCGAGCATTGCGGCAACGGCGCACGCTGCTTCGTGCGTTATGTGCGCGACAAGGGTCTGACCGATCTGAACCCGGTGCGGGTGAAGGTGAAGAACGGCGAGATCAGCCTGGCGCTGAACGCCGATAGCCGCGTGACCGTGGACATGGGGGCGCCGGTGTTCGACCTGGAGCGCGTGCCCTTCGATCCGGCGGGTCTGTCTCCGTTGCCCATGGGCGGCTTCGAGCGCTGGTCGCTGCCGCTGGCCGGTGGTGATGTGGCGCCGGTGGCCGTGCTGTCAATGGGCAACCCGCACGCCGTGCTGCTGGTGGACAACGTCGACACCGCGCCGGTGCCGACCTGGGGTCCGCAGATCGAGAGCCACCGCCACTTTCCGTCCCGCGTCAACGCCGGCTTCCTGCAGGTGATCGACCGTGCGAACGTGCGCCTGCGGGTGTTCGAGCGCGGCGCGGGCGAGACCCTGGCGTGTGGCACCGGCGCCTGCGCGGCCGTGGTCGCGGGCATCCGCCTGGGCCTGCTGGACGCCCGGGTGGACGTGCAGGCGCGCGGCGGCGTGCTCACCATCGCGTGGCAGGACAATGCCGCGCACGACGCACCGGTTTACATGACCGGTCCCGCCACGTCGGTGTTCGACGGCGAGATCGAGGTTCCCGAACTGGCCTGACCCTGACCACCAAGACACAAGATGACCGAACCGACCATTCCCCCGATCACCGAAGACGACATCGCCAACTACCTGGCCAACACGCCGGATTTCTTCGAGCGTCACGCGGGCGTGCTGGCCTCGGTGCAGCTGAGCAGTCCGCACGGCCAGCGCGCCGTGAGCCTGCAGGAGCGCCAGGCCGAGATGCTGCGCGAGAAGATCAAGGGGCTGGAGCTGCGCTCGGCCGACATGATCCGCCACGGGCAGGAGAACTCGGCCATCGCCGACCGCCTGCACCGCTGGACCCGCGAGCTGCTGCTGACCCGCGACGCACAGGACCTGCCGCTGGTGGTGGCCAGCGAGATGGCGGCCCAGTTCAACGTGCCGCAGGTGGCGATCAAGCTGTGGGACGTGGCCGCCGACTTCGCCGGCCAGACGTATGCGCAGGGCGCCAGCGAGGACGTGCGCGCTTTCGCCGCGTCCCTGCCGCGCCCCTACTGCGGCGCCAACCCGGGCCTGGAGGCGGCCAGCTGGCTGGTCGATCCGGGGGCGGTGGGCTCGCTGGCGCTGATTCCGCTGCGCGATGCGGGCAGCCCGGATGCCTTCGGCCTGCTGGTGCTGGGCTCGTCCGACCCGCACCGTTTCGCGGCCGACATGGGCACCGAGTTCCTCGAACGCATGGGCGAGCTGACCAGCGCGGCGCTCTCGCGCCTGCGTCCCTGAGCGAACAACCGACATGAACGGCGGCGGCGTGCTCTCCCGGCAGCCCGCAGACGCCACCGACGCGGCGCTGGTCGAGGCCTATCTCGACCATGTGCGCATCGACAAACGGCTGGCCACACGCACCGTCGAGCTCTATACCGGTGACCTGCGCCGGCTGACCGATGCCGCGCAGTCTGCCGGCGTCGGCCTGCGCCAGGTGCAGAGCGCGCATGTCAGGCGCTGGGTGGCGCAGATGCACAGCGCCGGCCGCAGCGCGCGGGGCATCGCGCTGATCCTCTCGGGCTGGCGCGGTCTCTATGTCTGGATGGGCCGTCAAGGCCTGGTCACCCAGAACCCGGTGCAGGACGTGCGGGCGCCCAAGGCCGGCAAGCCGCTGCCCAAGGCGCTCGGCGTCGACGAGTCGGTGCAGCTGGCCTCGCACGTGGAAGAGGGCGACGATCCCGGGCTGGAGGCGCGCGACGCCTGCATCACCGAACTGCTGTACGGCTGCGGCTTGCGCATCGGCGAGCTGGTGGGGCTGGACGTGATCGCCAGCACCACCGCGCGCGGCTGGATCGACCTGCCTGGTGGCGAGGCGCACGTGCTGGGCAAGGGCTCCAAGCGGCGCAGCGTGCCGGTCGGACGGGCCGCGCTGGCGGCGCTGGCGCGCTGGCTGGAGGCTCGCACTGCCTGGGCCAAGGACGACCCGGCGCTGTTCATCGGGCAGCGCGGGCAACGCCTGACGCCGCAGCACATCCGGGTGAGGCTCAAGCGCCGGTCGATGCTGGCCGGCCTCTCGACCCCGGTGCACCCGCACATGCTGCGTCACTCCTTTGCCAGCCACCTGCTGCAATCCAGTGGCGACCTGCGCGCCGTGCAGGAGCTGCTGGGCCACGCCAGCATCGGCACCACGCAGGTCTACACCCGGCTGGATTTCCAGCACCTGGCCAAGGCCTACGACGCCGCCCACCCCAGGGCCCACAAGCGCAAACCGCCGGACAAGCCAGAGTAGAACCAGTGTTCTCACCGGTGGCCGCTCCCCGGGCGACCGAGGCGGTGCCGGCGCGAAGTGCCTTCCACCGAGGATGCGGTGGAACCGGCTCCGCCGGGCCACACGCATCGCCCCCTGGGGGTGACGCCGCAGGCGGCGCGGGGGGAGCCACAATCGCTCCATGAAAACCATCCGACTCAAGCCCGGCAAAGAACGCTCGCTGCAGCGCCGCCACCCCTGGGTGTTCGACGGCGCCATCGCCAAGGGCGGCGGCGACAGCGGCGAAACCGTGCGCGTGGACAGCCACGAAGGCGAGTTTCTCGCCTGGGGCGCGTATTCGCCCAGCTCCAAGATCCGCGTGCGCGCCTGGAGCTTTGACCAGGCACAGCGCATCGACGCCGCCTTCTTCCGCGACACGCTCGGTCGCGCCATCGCCCTGCGCGGGCGCATGGGCATCGCCAGCAACGGCCTGCGCCTGGTGCACGGCGAATCCGACGGTCTGCCCGGTCTGGTGGTCGACCGCTACGGCGACACGCTGGTGGCGCAGTTCGGCGCCGCGGGCGTCGAGCGCTGGAAAGATGCGATCGCCGACGCGCTGCTGGAGCTGACCGGCTGCCCCCGCCTGTACGAGCGGTCCGACGCCAGCGCGCGCGGGCTCGAAGGCCTGCCCGAGGTGACCGGCTGGCTGCGCGGCGACGGCCCCACCGCCTTCGAGCTGGAAGAACACGGCTGGCGCCTGGGCCTGGACATCGCCCTGGGCCACAAGACAGGCTATTACCTGGACCAGCGCGACAGCCGGGGGGCGCTGCACGACTACACGAAGCGACTGAAGTTCGCCCAGGTGCTCAACTGCTTCAGCTACACCGGCGGTTTCTCGGTGGCCGCGCTGGCGGGCGGGGCGGGGCACGTGACCAGCATCGACTCGTCCGGTCCGGCGCTGGAGCAGGCGCGCGCCAACCTGCTGCTCAACGGGCTGGACCCGGCGCAGGCCAGCTTCATCGACGCCGACGTCAACGCCTCGCTGCGCCAGTTCGTGGCCGAAGGCCGCCAGTTCGACGCCATCGTGCTCGATCCGCCCAAGCTGGCCCCCACGGCGGCGCACGCCGAGCGGGCCGCCCGCGCCTACAAGGACATCAACCGCCTGGCCTTCAAGCTGCTGCCGCCCGGTGGCGTGCTGTTCACCTTCTCTTGTTCGGGCGGCATCGGCGTGGAGCTGTTCCACAAGATCGTGGCCTCGGCCGGGCTGGACGCGGGCGTGGACGGTGCCATCCTGCAGCGCCTGGGCGGTGCCTGCGACCATCCCATGACCATCAACTTCCCCGAAGGGGAATACCTCAAGGGCCTGGTGGTGATGAAAAAGCTTTGACCGAGCCAGGGTCACACAGCTGCACTACACTCCCGGCCTGCTTTTTGCTATCGGAACCCGCCATGTCGCTCATCCCCGCCACCATCCTCACCGGCTTCCTCGGCTCGGGCAAAACCACGCTGCTCAAGCGCGTGCTGACCGAGGCGCACGGACAGAAGATCGCGGTGATCGAGAACGAGTTCGGCGAAGAGAACATCGACAACGAGATCCTGGTCGCCGACACGCAGGAAAACATCATCCAGATGAGCAACGGCTGCATCTGCTGCACCATCCGCGACGACCTGCGCGCCACCCTGGCCGATCTGGCGCAGAAGAAGCGCAAGGGCGAGCTGGATTTCGAGCGTGTGGTGATCGAGACCACCGGCCTGGCCGACCCCGGTCCGGTGGCGCAGACCTTCTTCATGGACGACGAGGTGGCCGAGCAGTACCTGCTCGACTCCATCCTGACCCTGGTGGACGCGAAACACGCGGCCCAGCAGCTCAACGACCGCCAGGAAGCGCGCCGCCAGGTGGGCTTTGCCGACCAGATCTTTGTCAGCAAGGCCGATCTGGTGGGTCAGGAAGAGGTCGACGCCCTGATCCACCGCCTCAAGCACATGAATCCGCGCGCGCCGATCCGCACCGTGCATTTCGGCGAGGTGGCGCTCAGGGAAGTGTTCGACCTGCGCGGTTTCAACCTGAACGCCAAGCTGGACATCGACCCCGACTTTCTGAAGGTGGACGACCATGACCATGATCACGACCACCACGATCATGGGCACGACCACGAACACGGCGAACACTGCAACCACCCCTCGCACGATCACGCCCACGGCCACCACCATCACCACGATGACGATGTGAAAAGCTTCGTCTACCGGGCCGACAAACCCTTCGACCCGGCCAAGCTGGAAGATTTCCTGGGTGCCATCGTGCAGGTCTACGGCCCGCGCATGCTGCGCTACAAAGGTGTGCTGAACATGCTGGGCACCAACCGCAAGGTGATCTTCCAGGGCGTGCACCAGCTCATGGGCAGTGACCTCGGGCCGGTCTGGGCAGAGGGCGAGGTCCGGATGAGCAAGATGGTGTTCATCGGCATCGACCTGCCCAGGGACATCCTGGTCCAGGGGCTGGACCAGGCGCTGGTCTGAGCGGACTGTTGCGCCAACGAAGCGGAAACGGAACCCCGGATGCTGTTTGTCTCGCTTCTCCAACGCCTGGGTTTTCCCTCGGATCCCAAGTCAGTGCCCGCTCCGCCTGCGTCGTTACAATCGCCGCCCAAGTCGGGTGCCCCCCGACCCAACAGACCTGTCGACCGCCTGCAGGTCGAGAGCGGTGCAGTCGAGGCCCGCAAACGGGGTATAACCACAAACCAGCCGGTTTCGACCGAGCCGGGCGAGGCGGTCAGGGATTCTTCCCGGATCAGCCCGCAACCCCAGCTTCAGGCAACGTCAGGCACTGAGAGGAGATCCTTTGTGAAAGCCCCGGCCACCCCAACCGCCAAGAACCGGAAACCCGCCCCCGCGGCAGGCAAGGGGCGGTCCGCGTCTGCTGCGAAGCCGACGGTTGCCAAGGCATCTCCCGTGAAGAAGGCGGCCGCCAAGACCGCGGTCAAGACCGTCGCCAAGCCGGCGGCGAAACCCGTGGCCAAGAAGGCTGTCGCGCCCAAGCCCGCGGCCTCCGCCAAAAAACCCGTGGTGGCGCCCGCCAAGGCCAAGACCCCGGCCAAGGCCGCACCCGCTCCCAAGGCGGTGGCCGTTCCCAAGAAAGTGCCAGCTCCCAAGGTGGTGCCGGCTCCCCAGGCTGCCGCAGCCAGGAAATCGCCAGCCAAGTCCGTTTCCGTGGCCGCAGCCGCGCCAGTGCCTGCCCCCATCGTCGTCGAGCCGACCCCGCGCCCTCTGGGCAAGCGGGCGGCCAAGAAGGTGATGATGGAGCAGATGACACAGGCCGCCGTCGTTCCCACCCATGCTCCCAACGCCGCCAAGGCGACCTTTTCCCAATCGAACGAACGTGTTGTGATGACCTCCCCCGCGCCCTCCGCCATCAAGAAAGACCCCAAGCGGGCGAACAACTGGAAGTCCCTGCCGGTCGACCAACTGACCGACCAGGACGTGCAGTCCATGCCCGACTCGGAATACATGAACGACGTCCAGCTCGCGTTTTTCCGGCGAAAACTGACGCAGCTCAAGGACGACATGCTGGCCAATGCCGGCGAGACGACCGAGCACCTGCGCGAAGACACCGTGGTGGTGCCCGATCCGGCCGACCGGGCCACGATCGAGGAAGAACACGCCCTGGAACTGCGCACCCGCGACCGCGAACGCAAGCTGCTCAAGAAAATCGAGCAGGCGATTGCCCGCATCGACTCGGGCGACTACGGCTACTGCGAAGAAACCGGTGAAGCCATCGGCGTCGGCCGCCTGATGGCCCGTCCGACCGCCAGCCTGTCGCTGGAAGCGCAACAACGCCGCGAGCTCAAGCAGAAGATGTTCGGGGACTGATTCCCTGGCCTGTTTCTTCTTCATTCACGTCTTGACGCTCCCATGACCAAGGACGACTCCAACGGCGGTTTCCTGTCGAAGGTGGTGAAGTTCGTGCGTCATCCGACCACGAGCTGGTCGGATCTGGACACGCGCAGCGCGGACCGCGAGAGCGAGTACAACAAGGCTGCGCTCAAGGAAATGATCGAGCGCAAGCGGCGCAACGACTTCGTGCGCAAGCGCGAGTTCGACATGCTGCGCAAGATCCGCAGCCGCGAGGCGACCGGCGAAGGTGGCCAGGGCGTGCGTCCTTCGTTCTTCCAGAGCAGTCTGCCGTCCAAGCCGGACGACCGGGCCATGACGCTCAAGAAGATCGACGAGATCGAAGCGCAGATGTCGATGCAGTGGTGGAAGACCAAGGGGCCGGATTCCCTGACCACGGCCGGCGGTCCCAATTCGGGCGCCCACACCACGGGCGGGTCGCCGCTGGAACGCAAGAACAGCAACGCGGCCGCCAAGAAAGAGCCTGAGCAGAAGCGGCTGGATGCCCAGTACAACGAGACCGAGGCGGCCGGGCTGAACGACACCGGGGACACCACGTCTCCGCCGCAACCCTTGTCGGTGCCAGCGCCCCGCATGGCGCCTGCCCATGACGGCCGGACGATTCCCGAGTTGCGCGAATCCGTGCCCCCGCCCAGGCCGTCGGCCGAGCCGGCGGCACCTCCTCCGGCGACGGCGCGGACCGGCCTGATGGCGCCCACCAGCAACGCACCGCTGGGCGGTGGCAGCCGGGGCGGCGCGGGCCCGGCTTTTTCCGCTTCGCATTTCTACGCGCTCGATGTGCATGAAATCGCCCAGGACCCGGAGGTCGAAGAAGCGGCGATCCGTTTTGCCAATGGCGACGATGCGGGAGCCGAGCAGGGGTTGAAGGAAACCATTGCCGAAGGCGGGCCGCGCGAGAACCAGCTCGACGACTGGCTGGCCCTGTTCGACCTGTACCGTGCGACCGGCCAGCTGGCGCCGTTCGAGAGCCAGGCAGTCGATTTCGTGAACCGGTTCGGGCGTTCGCCGCCGCAGTGGTACGACCTGCCCGGGATCGTTTCGGCGATGACCGGCAAGGTCTACACGCCTTCGTCGGCGCCGACCAGGGCCGCCTGGGCCTGCGATCCCGAGGTGGACGCGCACGCGGTGGGCACCTTGCAGAACGTGCTGCTGCGCGCGAACCAGCCCTGGGTGCTGGACTGGTCGGACATCGAAGCCATCGATGTCAAGGCCGCGCGAGCGCTGCTGGGTGTGTTCACGCTTTGGGGCGACCAGGACGTGGAGCTGGCCTTCCTGGGCGCTGCGGAGTTGCGTGAACTGCTCAAGCAGCTCACGCCGTCGGGCCGCCGGGATGTCGAGCAGCTCTGGTGGGAACTGCGCATGGCGGTGCTGCGCGTGATGAACCGGCCGGACGAATTTGAGCTGACCGCGCTGGATTTCTGTGTGACCTATGAGGTGTCGCCCCCGGGGTGGGAGCGGCCGCGCTGCCACTTCAAGTCGCTTTCCAGCGGGAAAACCGACCCCGATGAAGGGGGATCGGTGCTTGGCGAGGCCATCCGCGAGACCATCCCGTCGGGCCACTCCGGGTACATGGGGGATTCGGGCGTCGACGGCCCCTCGACCGAGTTCAACCATCTCGGCCTGGTGGAGCTCTCTGGTGAGATCCGCGGTGATCCGCAGGGCACGCTGGAGGACCTCGAACAGCGTCTGCAGGGCGCGGACGTGATGATCATCTCCTGCCGCAACTTGATCCGGGTCGATTTTTCGGCCGCCGGGACCCTGCTCAACTGGGTCGCCGGTCACCACGCCTCCGGGCGCATCGTCCAGTTCGTGGACGTGCACCGCCTGGTGTCTGCGTTCTTCAACGTCATCGGCATCACCGAGTACGCCAAGGTGGTCGTGAGAAACGACTAGATTGGTTCCCCCCCGCGCCGCCTGCGGCGTCACCCCCGGGGGGGCGGCACTGGCGGCCCGGCGAAGCCGGTTCCGCGGTGCCCTTGGTCGAGTCCACTTCGTTCTGTCTCCGGGCTTGAGCTCGGCTGGGTCGTCCCCACTTACTGATTTCTATGGAAACTTTTCACGGAACCACCATCGTCTGCGTGCGTCGCGAGACGCCTGACGGGGTGCAGGTCGCCATCGGCGGCGATGGCCAGGTGACGCTGGGCAATGTGGTCGTCAAGGGCACGGCGCGCAAGGTGCGCAAGCTCTACCGCGACCAGGTGCTCGCGGGTTTTGCCGGTGCCACGGCCGACGCGTTCACGCTCTTCGAGCGCTTCGAGGCCAAGCTGGAGAAGCACCAGGGGCATCTGGTGCGCGCGGCCATCGACCTGACGCGCGACTGGCGCACCGACCGCGTGCTGCGGCGCCTCGAGGCCATGCTGGCGGTCGGTGACCGCAGTGCGGCGCTGATCATCACCGGCAATGGTGACGTGCTGGAGCCGGAACACGGTGTGGTCGCCATCGGTTCGGGTGGTGCCTACGCCCAGGCTGCGGCCCGTGCGCTGGTGCAGCACACCGCGCTCAGCGCCGAAGACGTGGTGCGGCAGTCGCTGGCGATCGCCGGCGAGATCTGCATCTACACCAACATGAACCACACCGTCGAGGTGCTCTAAGTCATGTCTTCAATGACGCCCCAGGAGATCGTCTCCGAGCTCGACCGTTTCATCATCGGCCAGAACGGCGCCAAGCGCGCCGTGGCCATCGCGCTGCGCAACCGCTGGCGCCGCCAGCAGGTCGACGAGAAGCTGCGGCCTGAAATCACCCCCAAGAACATCCTGATGATCGGCCCGACCGGCGTGGGCAAGACCGAGATCGCGCGCCGCCTGGCGCGGCTGGCCGATGCGCCCTTCATCAAGGTCGAAGCCACCAAATTCACCGAGGTCGGTTATGTCGGCAAGGACGTCGACAGCATCGTGCGCGACCTGGTCGAGATCGCGGTCAAGCAGACCCGCGAGAACGACATGCGCAAGCAGCGCATGCGCGCCGAAGACGCGGCCGAGGACCGCATCCTCGATGTTCTGCTGCCGCCGCCACGCGGCATGGCTGGAGAGCCGCTGCCCAACCCCGACAGCACGGCCCGCCAGGCCTTCCGCAAGAAGCTGCGCGAGGGGCTGCTCGACGACCGCGAGATCGAAATCGACCTGGCCGAAACCGCGCCCGCCATGCAGGTCATGGGACCGGCCGGCATGGAGGAGATGGCCGAGCAGCTGCGTGGCATGTTCAGCCAGATGGGGCAGGACAAGCGCCGCAAGCGCAAGCTGAAAATTGCCGAGGCGATGAAACTGCTGATCGATGAGGAAGCCGGCAAGCTGGTCAACGACGAAGACGTCAAGACGCGCGCGCTGCACAACACCGAACAGAACGGCATCGTCTTCATCGACGAGATCGACAAGGTGGCTTCGCGCGGCGGCGAGGGTGGTGGCAACGCCGAAGTCTCGCGCCAGGGCGTGCAGCGCGACCTGCTGCCGCTGGTCGAGGGCACGACGGTGTCGACCAAGTACGGCATGGTCAAGACCGACCACATCCTGTTCATCGCCAGTGGCGCCTTTCACCTGGCCAAGCCCAGTGACCTGATTCCCGAGCTGCAGGGGCGGTTCCCGATCCGGGTCGAGCTGCAGTCGCTGTCGGTCGACGATTTCGAGGCCATCCTCACCAGCACCCATGCCAGCCTGGTCAAGCAGTACCAGGCGTTGCTGGCCACCGAGGGCGTGACGCTGGAGTTCCGACCCGACGGCATCCGCCAGCTGGCGCAGATTGCCTGCGATGTCAACGAGCGCACCGAGAACATCGGCGCCCGCCGGCTGGCGACGGTGATGGAGCATCTGCTGGACGAGGTCAGCTTCGGCGCCTGCGCGCTGCCGGACGCCGCCGTGGTCATCGACGCCGCGTACGTCAACGGCCGCCTGGGCGAACTCAGCCGCAACGAGGATCTCTCGCGCTACATCCTCTGACCACCGGCTTCTGAACCCGGGCTTGAATCCTTCAGGGCCTCATCCGCTGCACGGCGGGTGAGGCCTTTTGTTTGGGCCGCTGGCACCCGCCCGGAAGGGGGGATGGCCGTCTGTCGGCAACCACGTGTGTAACGGGGTTTTCAAGCATCACTTTCACAGCACGTTGTAAGTGCTTGCTTTTGCTGAACTTTTGAAGTCGCAATTGCTTCAAAATGTGTTCTAAGTGATTGATTTCATTGAAAAAAGCTGCGCCTGCGCAGTTGCACCACTCTGTTTTCCTGCTACAGTGGAAAAAAGTGCAATTAAGTGGTGAAAAGTGTTTTAGCAGGGCAATTCGCAGTGTTTCAGGGTCTTTCCTCTCTCAGTCTCGATGCCAAGGGTCGGCTTTCCATGCCGACCCGGCACCGTGACGCCCTGGGTGCTGCGACCGGCCAACTCACGATCACCAAGCACCCGCATGGCTGCCTGATGGTATTCCCTCGCGACGAGTGGGAGAAATTCCGGGCCCGCATCGCCACCCTGCCGATGGACGCGCAATGGTGGCGTCGCATCTTCCTGGGCAACGCGATGGATGTGGACATGGACGCTTCCGGCCGCATCCTGGTGTCGCCCGAGCTGCGCACTGCCGCCGGCATTTCGCGCGACGCGGTGCTGCTGGGCATGGGCTCCTACCTGGAACTGTGGGATGCACAGTCCTACGCCGCCAAGGAGGCCGAGGAAATGCAGAAGCCCATGCCCGATGTCCTCAAGGACTTTGCCTTCTGAGGATCACGGTGACAGACACATGGGTACACCACACCGTCCTGCTCAACGAAGCCGTGCAAGCGCTGGCCATTCGGGCAGATGGGCACTACGTCGACGCGACCTTCGGGCGCGGCGGTCACTCGCGGCTGATCCTGCAGCAGCTCTCGCCGGCCGGCCGGTTGACGGCGTTCGACAAGGACCCGCAGGCCATCGCGGCAGCGCAGCAGCTGGAGGCTGGCGATGCGCGGTTTGCGATCCGTCACGAGGGTTTCCGGCATCTGGGCGGGCTCGGGCCGCAGTGTGCGGACGGGGTACTGATGGACCTGGGTGTGAGTTCGCCCCAGATCGACGACCCCGAGAGGGGTTTTTCTTTTCGTCACGACGGCCCGCTGGACATGCGCATGGACACCACGCGCGGCCAGAGCGTCTCCCAGTGGCTGGAAACAGCCGATGTATCCACCCTGTCGGAGGTCATCCGTGAATACGGCGAAGAACGGTTTGCTCAACAGGTTGCAAAGGCGATTGATCGTCGCCGACAGGAACGGGGCCCTATTCGAACCACCCGCGAGCTGGCCGAAGTCGTGGCTGGCGCGGTCAAAACCCGCGAGCCGGGCAAGGACCCTGCAACGCGCACATTTCAGGCTCTTCGGATTTTCATCAACGCCGAGCTTGAAGAGCTGCAACAAGCGCTAGAGGACAGCCTGCATGTGCTTCGTCCCGGAGGTCGACTGGTCGTGATCAGCTTCCATTCACTGGAAGACCGCATGGTCAAACAGTTCATGGCGCGCCATTCGCGCACCGTGGTGGATCGCCGCGTCCCGTTTGCCGAGCCGGCGCCCACGCGCCTGACCGAGGTGTCCCGTGTGATGCCGTCGGAAGCCGAAATCGAAGCCAACCCGCGCTCGCGCAGCGCCGTCATGCGCGTGGCCACGCGCACCGGGGTGGCGGCATGATCCGGTTGAACCTCGTGCTGCTGGCGGCGGTGATCGTCAGCGCCTTCTATCTGGTGCACACGCAGTACGAGTCGCGCCGTCTCTACACCGCCATCGACAAGGCCAACGCGCAGGCGCACCGCCTGGAGGCCGACCATGAGCAGCTGCAGGTCCAGAAGCGTGAGCAGGCCACGCCGGCGCGGGTCCAGCAACTGGCCGCGAAGCAGTTGCAGATGCGTCCGGTCAACCCCGGCATCACCGAGTACGTGACCCTGACCGCGCCGGCCGCACCGGCCACGGAGGTGCGGCGATGAGCAAGGTGAGCCACCGCGCCATCAACTACAGCGCCAGCCCCCTGCTGGCGAGCAAGACTCCGGTCTGGCGCAGCAAGTTCATCGTGGCCGCGCTGGCGCTGGCGTTTGCCGGTCTGGCCGGGCGCGCCGCCTATGTGCAGGTGATCGGCAACGACTTCTTCCAGCGCCAGGGCGAGGTCCGCTTCGCGCGCACGCTGGAGTTGCCCGCCAACCGCGGGCGGGTGCTGGACCGCAATGGCCTGATCCTGGCATCCAGCGTGGTGGCGCAGAGCATCTGGGCGATTCCGGAGGACGTCGACAAGGCCGACCCCAAGCTCAAGGACCTGGCCAGGCTGCTGGAGATGCCGCTGGCCGATCTCAAGAAGAAGCTGGCCAACGAGGACAAGACCTTTGTCTGGGTCAAGCGCCAGGTCGACGAGCCGGTCGCCAAGGACATCGCCGCGCTCAATCTCAAGGGCATCTACCAGCGCCGCGAGTACAAGCGCCAGTACCCCGAGGGCGAGGCGGCTGCGCACGTGGTCGGCTTCACCAACGTGGAAGACAAGGGGCAGGAGGGCGTCGAGCTCGCCTTCGAGAAGCAGCTGGCGGGCAAGGCCGGCTCGCGCCGAGTGATCAAGGACCGCCTGGGTCATGTGGTGGAAGACGTGCGCGACGTCATTCCGCCGGTGGATGGACCCGATCTGCAGCTCTCGATCGACAGCAAGGTGCAGTACTTCGCCTACCAGAAGCTGCGCGATGCGGTGGTGGCCCAGAAGGCCAAGGCCGGCAGCGTGGTCGTGATCGACACGCAGACCGGCGAAGTGCTGGCCCTGGCCAACTACCCCAGCTACAACCCCAACAAGCGGCTCAACCTGACCGGCGAGCAGTTGCGCAACCGGGTGCTGACCGACAGCTTCGAGCCTGGCTCGACGATGAAGCCATTCATCATCTCGCGCGCCCTGGAGAAGGGGCTGGTCAAGCCGACCACGGTGATCCAGACCGCGCCCGGACGCATCACGATCGCCGGCTCCACCATCAGCGACTCCCACGCCCATGGCCCGCTGACGGTCAACGAAGTGATCCAGAAGTCGAGCAACGTGGGCACTGTCAAGATCGCGATGCAGATGAGCCCGCGGGAAATGTGGGAGACCTTCGCCGAAGCCGGTTTCGGCCAGAAGCCGCAGGTGCCTTTCCCCGGCGCGGTCAGCGGCCGGCTGCGGCCCTACAAGTCCTGGCGCCCGATCGAGCAGGCGACCATGAGCTACGGCTACGGTCTGTCGGTGTCGCTGTTCCAGCTGGCCGAGGCCTACACGATCTTCGCGCGCAACGGCGAGTACATCCCGGTGACCATGCTCCGCAGCGAGGCCGCTGCCACCGGCGCGCGCGTGTTCAGCGAGCAGAACGCCCTGGCGGTGCGCAAGATGCTGCAGCTGGTCACCGGACCCGGTGGCACCGCGCCGCTGGCCCAGACCATGGGCTATTCGGTGGGCGGCAAGACCGGCACCGCGCACAAGCAGGAAGGCAAGGGCTACGCCGACAAGAAGTACCGCGGTTTCTTCGTGGGACTGGCGCCGGTCGAGGCGCCGCGCATCGTGGTGGCGGTGATGATCGACGAGCCCAGCAACGGACAGTATTTCGGTGGGCTGGTGGCGGCACCGGTCTTCAGCGAGACGGTGCAGCAGACCCTGCGCATCCTGGGTGTGCAGCCGGACATGAACGTCAAGCCGCAGATCGTGACCGAGACGGTCGAGGAGTCGTTCTGATGACGATGAACGACCCACGGACCGTGGCCAGCTGGTTGCGCGAACGCGTGACCGGCGAGCTGCAGTGCGACAGCCGCCGGGTGCACGCGGGCGACGCCTTCGTGGCCTGGCCTGGTGCCGCCACGGACGGTCGCCATTTCGTCCCGGCCGCCTTGCAGGCGGGCGCCGCCGCCGTGCTGGTCGAGGCCGACGGCCTGCAGGCCTTCGGGTTCAGCGACGAGCGGGTGCAGGCGGTGAACGGGCTGAAGACCCTGGCCGGACCGATCGCCAGCGCCTACCACGGTGATCCCAGCGCGGCGCTGGACATGGTGGCCTTCACCGGCACCAACGGCAAGACCTCGTCGGCCTGGTGGATGGCGCAGTTGCTGGGCGCGGCGGGCCGTCCCTGCGCGGTGGTGGGCACGCTGGGCATCGGGCAGCCGCCGCAGGCCGGCGAGCGTCGGCACAGCCTGGTGCCCACCGGGCTGACCACACCCGACCCGGTCCTGCTGCAGTCGCGGCTGCGCGGCATGGTCGACGCCGGGATCCGGGCCTGCGCCATCGAAGCCTCCTCGATCGGGCTGTTCGAAGGACGCCTGAACGCCTGCCACATCCGCGTGGCGGTGTTCACCAACTTCACCCAGGATCACCTCGACTTCCACGGCAACATGTCCGATTACTGGGAAGCCAAGGCGGCCCTGTTCCACTGGCCCGGCCTCGAATCGGCGGTGGTCAACGTGGACGATCCGCAGGGCCGGGCGCTGGACCAGGCGCTGGCCGGACGTCCGTCGCTGGGCCGCTGGAGCATCGGCATCGAACATCCCGCGCGCCTGATGGCCCGCAACCTCAGCTACACCGACCACGGCATGGGTTTCGAGGTGGTCGAGCACGACGCACAGGGCCGGGAATGCGACCGGGGTGCGCTGACCGTGAACCTGATCGGCGGCTACAACGTGTCCAACCTGCTGGGCGTGATCGCTGCTGCGCGGGCGCTGGGCCTGTCGCTGGACGATGCGTTGCGGTCCTGTGCGGCGCTCAGCCCGGTGCCGGGTCGCATGGAGCAGGTGGCGGTCGTCGCCGGACAGCCGCTGGTGCTGGTCGACTACGCCCACACCCCCGACGCGCTGGAGAAGGCGCTCAGGGCCCTGCAGCCGCTGGCCCGCCAGCGGGGCGGGGCGCTGTGGGCGCTGGCGGGTTGTGGTGGTGACCGCGATCCGGGCAAGCGCCCGCTGATGGCGTCGGTGGCCGAGCACGAAGCGCAGCACGTGGTGCTGACCAGCGACAACCCGCGCACCGAAGACCCGGTGGCCATCCTTGACCAGATGCGCGCCGGCCTGCAGCGGGCCGATGCCGCGCGGATCGAGGTCGACCGCGCCAGGGCCATTGCCGAGGCCGTGACCATGGCCTCGCCGGCCGACGTGGTGCTGATCGCCGGCAAGGGGCACGAGGACTACCAGGACGTGATGGGCGAAAAGAAGCCGTTCTCCGATGTGGAACACGCGCGTGCGGCGCTGGTCGCCCGCGCTGCGGCAGGAGGCAGCGCATGAAGACCCTGGCGCAACTGCTGCCGCAACTCACGGGCGCCCGCCCGGTGGGCACCGTCGACCAGACGATCGCGCGGGTGCACACCGACACCCGCAGCCTGCAGCCGGGTGACCTGTTTGTCGCGCTCAAGGGCGAGCGCTTCGATGCCCACGACTTCCTGCCCCAGGCCCGGGCTGCGGGCGCCGTGGCCGCCATCGCCCATGCCGGCCTGGCCGCGGCCGGACTGCCGGGCGCCGAAGTGCCCGACACCCGGCTGGCGCTGGGTGAGCTGTCCCGGCGCTGGCGCACGCAGTTCACGCTGCCGCTGATCGGCGTGACCGGCAGCAACGGCAAGACCACGGTGACGCAGATGATCGCGTCCATCCTGCGCGCGGCGGCCGGCACCGCCGCCCATGCCACGCAGGGCAACCTCAACAACGACATCGGTGTGCCGCTGACGCTGCTGCGCCTGACCGCTTCGCACCGGCTGGCGGTGATCGAGCTGGGCATGAACCATCCCGGCGAGATCGCCTACCTCGCCGACCTGGCCCGGCCGAGCGTCGCCCTGGTGAACAACGCCCAGCGCGAACACCAGGAGTTCATGGGCACGGTCGAGGCCGTGGCGCGCGAAAACGGCTCGGTGATCGCCGCGCTGGCGGCCGACGGTGTGGCGGTGTTTCCGTCGGACGACGACTACACGCCGGTGTGGCGCGAGCTGGCCGGTGCGCGCACCACCTTGACCTTCAGCGACAGCGATGCGCAGGCCAGCGTGCACGCGCTGCAGGCCGACTGGAAGGACGGTGCCTGGACGGTGTCGTTCAAGACCCCGGCCGGTGCCGCGAACGTTCGCCTGCAGATCGCCGGCCGCCACAACGTGCGCAACGCACTCGCCGCGGCCTCCTGCGCCCTGGCGGCCGGGGTGTCGCTGGCCGACATCGAGCGGGGTCTCAACGCTTTTGAACCGGTCGGTGGCCGCTCGCGCGCGCTGCGCCTGGCGCTGGCCGATCGCGGCGTGACACTGATCGACGACTCCTACAACGCCAACCCCGATTCGGTGGTGGCCGCGATCCGTGTGCTGGCCGAACTGCCTGCGCCACGCCTGCTGGTGCTGGGCGACATGGGCGAGGTCGGTGACCAGGGCCTGGATTTCCACCTCGAAGTGCTGCGCCACGCCATGGCCTCGGGCATCGAGTCGGTGCATTGCGCCGGCGACTGGATGGCGCAGGCCGTGGCCGCGATGCAGGCCGCTGGTGAATCCGCGCCGCGCCACTGGAGCGAGGTGGACAACCTGGTGGCGCACGTCTGCCACATGGTGTCGGCCGGTCCGGCGCCCGCGCTGCGCAGCGTGCTGGTCAAGGGCTCGCGATTCATGCGCATGGAACGGGTGGTGCAGGGACTGCTGGCCCTGGACGTTTCGGCTCAACACGAACAGAACAAGAAGGACGCACATGCTGCTTAGCCTGGCCCTCTGGCTGCAAAGCCTGGGACCCGAATTCGGGTTCCTGCGGGTCTTCCAGTACCTGACCTTCCGCGCGGTGATGGCCGCGCTGACGGCGCTGATCGTCGGTCTGATGGCCGGTCCGTATTTCATCCGCCGCCTGACCGCGCTCAAGATCGGTCAGCCGATCCGCGGCTATGCAATGCAGTCGCACCTGAGCAAGGGCGGCACACCGACCATGGGCGGCGTGCTGATCCTGTTCGCGATCGCGCTCTCCACCGTCCTGTGGTTCGACCTGACCAACCGCTTCGTCTGGATCGTGCTGGTGGTGACGCTGGGCTTTGGCGCCATCGGCTGGGTCGACGACTGGCGCAAGGTGGTGCACAAGGACCCCGAAGGCATGCGTTCGCGCGAGAAGTACTTCTGGCAGTCGCTGATCGGGCTGGTGGCCGCGTTCTATCTGGTGTTCAGCGTGTCCGGCACCACCAACCTGCGGGTGCTCGAACTGTTCTTCCGCTGGGTCATCTCGGGCTTCACAGTCGAGCTGCCGCCGCAGGCCGGTCTGATGGTGCCGTTCTTCAAGGAAATCAGCTATCCGCTGGGCGTGTTCGGCTTCGTGCTGATGACCTACCTGGTGATCGTGGGTTCGAGCAACGCGGTGAACCTGACCGATGGCCTGGACGGGCTGGCGATCATGCCGGTGGTGATGGTCGGCACGGCGCTGGGCCTGTTCGCCTACGTCACCGGCAACGCGGTGTATTCGAAGTACCTGCTGATGCCCTACATCCCTGGTGCGGGCGAGCTGCTGATCTTCTGCGCAGCGATGGCGGGGGCGGGGCTGGCCTTCCTCTGGTTCAACACCCATCCGGCCCAGGTCTTCATGGGCGACGTCGGTGCGCTCGCCCTGGGCGGCGCGCTCGGCACCATCGCGGTCATCGTGCGGCAGGAAATCGTGCTGGCCATCATGGGCGGCATCTTCGTGGTCGAGGCGCTGTCGGTGATGCTGCAGGTGAGCTGGTTCAAGTACACGAAGAAGAAATACGGCGAAGGCCGGCGCCTGTTCCAGATGGCGCCGCTGCACCACCACTTCGAGAAGAAGGGCTGGAAAGAGACCCAGGTCGTGGTCCGCTTCTGGATCATCACCATGCTGCTGTGCCTGATCGGCCTGTCCACCCTGAAGCTGCGTTGAACCACCCATGAACGCTCTTCAAGACCAACACGTGCTCATCCTCGGCCTCGGCATTTCCGGGCTGTCGATGGCGCGCTGGTGCGTGCGCCACGGTGCGCAGGTGACGGTCGCCGACACACGCGAGAGCCCACCGTCGCTGGCCGCGCTGCGCGCCGAATGCCCGGCGGCGCAGTTCGTGGCGGGAGCGTTCGACCAGGCGCTGCTGTCGCGCGCCCACTGGAACCTGATCGCGCGCAGCCCGGGCCTGCCGCCCGAACAGCTGGCTCCGGCGCGTGCCTGGGCAGAGGCGAACGGTGCGGGCTTTGTCGGTGAACTGGACCTGTTCGCCCAGGCGCTGAACGACCTGGCGCAGCGCGAAACCCTGCCTTACCGGCCCAGGCTGCTGGCGATCACCGGCACCAACGGCAAGACCACGGTGACCTCGCTCACCGGTCTGCTGCTGCAGCGCGCCGGCTGGCGTGTGGCGGTCGCGGGCAACATCGGCCCGGCGTTGCTGGACGTGCTGTCGGCGGCGCTCGATGCCGAAGCCGAAGGCAATGCCGCCGATGCGGCACGCGCCGAGAGCGAAGCAGAGGCTGCTGCTGCGGAGGATGTGGAGGCTTCGGCGCAAGCCGCTGCACCGGAAGCGCCGGCGCTGGATGGCGTTGAAGTGGCGCCGGAAGACGCACCCGCCGGCGAAGGCGTGGAAGCCACCGGTCCGGCGGACGAACCGGCAGCCGATGAAGAAGGCCCGACCCTGCTCGTGCCGCCGCCCGTGTCGGACCCCGAACCGCCGCACCTGCCGCAGGCCTGGGTGCTCGAACTCTCCAGCTTCCAGCTCGACGGCACGGCCGGTGGCGCCTGGGACCGTGTGCCTACCGCGGCCACGGTGCTCAACATCACCGAAGACCATCTGGACTGGCACGGCTCCATGGCCGCCTATGCGCAGGCCAAGGCCGCGGTGTTCGGCACGCAGGCGCTGATGCTGC
Organism: Hydrogenophaga sedimenti; assembly: GCF_051857515.1. NCBI lineage: Bacteria > Pseudomonadati > Pseudomonadota > Betaproteobacteria > Burkholderiales > Comamonadaceae > Hydrogenophaga > Hydrogenophaga sedimenti. The sequence goes on along the minus strand of NZ_JBPZHA010000003.1, from coordinate 181,732 downwards.
TCAACCGCGAAGACCCGCTGGTGGCCGCGATGGCGCCGGGCATGGTGACCGTGAAGATCAGTGGCCGCAACCGCCAGCAGCCGGCGCGCCCCTGGGCGAGTTTCGGCCTGGAGGCGCCCACGCGCGCCGGCGACTGGGGCATCGAGTCGGTCAACGGCATGGAGTGGCTGGTGCGTGCCCTGGCGGTGGACGAGACCCGTCTGCGCGGCCGTGGCCGGGACGACGAGGAAGAGATCTATTTCCAGCGGCTGATGCCGGTCGATGCGTTGCGCATCCGTGGCCGCCACAACGCGGCCAATGCGCTGGCGGCGCTGGCGCTGGCGACGTCCACCGGCGCGCCGCTGGCGCCGATGCTGCACGGCCTGCGCGAGTACCGCGGCGAACCGCACCGCGTCGAGCCGGTGGGCATCATCGACGACGTCGAATACTTCGACGACAGCAAGGGCACCAATGTCGGCGCCACGCTGGCCGCGATCCGCGGGCTGGGGGCCGACCGGCGTCTGGTCGTGATCCTGGGGGGCGACGGCAAGGGGCAGGACTTCGCTCCGCTGGCCGAGCCGCTCGCGCGCCACGCGCGTGCCGTGGTGCTGATCGGTCGCGATGCGCCGAAGATCCGCGCCCAGGTGGCGGAGGCGCTGGAGTCGGCGGGCGTTCCGATGAGCGATGCCGCCTCCCTGCCCGACGCGGTGGCGCAGTCCACCCGGCAGGCCCAAGCCGGTGACGCGGTGCTGATGTCGCCCGCCTGCGCGAGCCTGGACATGTTCCGCGACTACAAGCACCGCGCCGACGTGTTCGTCGAGGCCGTGGGTGCGCTGGCCGACGAGCGCGGCGTGAGCCTGGGAGGATCGCTGTGAAGGCCTTCTTCTCCAACGCCCTGGATCGCATGCGCGCCACGCTGCGCAGCAAGATGCCCGCCCTGATCGGACTGGGCAACGCGGTCGGTGCCGACGGGCTGCCGGTGCGGCTGTCGAACCGCACCTACGCGGGGACGCAGCAGCGACCGGTGCGCGAACTGGGCTTTGACCAGCCGCTGGCTTGGGTGGTCATCGCCCTGATGTGCTGGGGGCTGGTGATGGTCTATTCCGCTTCCATCGCGCTGACCGACAACCCGCGGTTCACCAACTACGCGCCGACCCACTTCGTCGTGCGCCACGGCCTGTTCATCGTGATCGGGCTGGTGGCCTCGCTGATCACCTTCCAGGTGCCGATGCAGACCTGGGAGCGGTTCGCGCCCTGGCTGTTCGCCGTCTCGCTGGTGTTCCTGGTGCTGGTGCTGATCCCGCACATCGGCTCGGTGGTCAATGGCGCGCGGCGATGGATCTCGTTCGGCTTCATGAGCTTCCAGCCGTCCGAGCTGGCCAAGCTGACCGTGCTGCTCTACGCGGCGGACTACATGGTCCGGCGCATGGAGGTCAAGGAGCGCTTCTTCCGCGCCGTGCTGCCGATGGCGGTGGCGGTGCTGGTGGTGGGCATGCTGCTGCTGGCCGAGCCCGACATGGGCGCCTTCATGGTGATCGTGGTGATCGCCATGGGCATCCTGTTCCTCGGTGGCGTGAACGCGCGCATGTTCTTCCTGATGGCGCTGCTGGTGGTGGCGGCGTTCGCGGTGATCGTGCTGACCAGCGAATGGCGGCGCCAGCGCATCTTTGCCTACCTCGATCCGTTCAGCGAGGACCACGCGCTGGGCAAGGGCTACCAGCTCTCGCACGCGCTGATCGCCATCGGTCGCGGAGAAATCTTCGGCGTCGGCCTGGGCGGCAGCGTCGAGAAGCTGCACTGGCTGCCCGAGGCCCACACCGACTTCCTGCTGGCCGTGATCGGCGAGGAATTCGGCCTCATCGGCGTGCTGGTCGTGATCGGGTCCTTCCTCTGGCTGGTTCGCCGCATCATGCTGATCGGCCGCCAGGCCATCGCGCTGGACCAGGTGTTCTCCGGGCTGGTCGCGCAGGGCGTCGGTCTGTGGATGGGCTTCCAGGCCTTCATCAACATCGGGGTGAACCTGGGCGCCTTGCCGACCAAGGGCCTGACGCTGCCGCTGATGAGCTATGGGGGGTCGGCCATCCTGCTGGAGCTGGTCGCGCTGTCCATCGTGCTGCGGATCGACTACGAGAACCGGCAGCTGATGAAGGGAGGCCGGGCATGAGCCAGCAACCCTGCGCCCTGATCATGGCCGGCGGCACCGGTGGCCACATCTTCCCGGGTCTGGCCGTGGCCCAGGCGTTGCGTGAAAAAGGCTGGCGCGTGCACTGGCTGGGCTCGCCCGACAGCATGGAAAGCCGGCTGGTGCCGCCGCGCGGGTTCGCGCTGGAGCTGATCGATTTCGGCGGCGTGCGTGGCAAGGGTCTGAAGACTCTGTTCCTGCTGCCGCTGCGCCTGCTCAAGGCCTTTGCGCAGGCGTTCGCCACGGTCGGTCGCGTCAAGCCCGACGTGCTGGTCGGTCTGGGCGGCTACATCACCTTCCCGGGCGGCATGATGGGCGTGCTGCGCGGCAAACCGCTGGTGCTGCACGAGCAGAACTCGGTCGCCGGCATGGCCAACAAGGTGCTGTCGGGCATCGCGGACAAGGTGTTCACCGCCTTCCCGGGCGTGTTCGGCAAAGGCGAATGGGTCGGCAACCCGCTGCGCGCCGAGTTCCTGAAGCAGGGCGCGCCGGCCGAACGTTTCGCCGGCCGCAGCGGCCCGCTGCGCCTGCTGGTGGTTGGTGGCAGCCTGGGCGCCAAGGCGCTCAACGACACCGTGCCGCAGGCGCTGGCGCTGTTGCCCGCCGAGGAACGCCCGGTGGTGATCCACCAGAGCGGCGAGAAGCAGATCGACGCATTGAAGGCCAACTACGCGGCTGCCGGTGTCCAGGCCCAGCTCACGCCCTTCATCGACGACACCGCCGAGGCCTTCGCCGAGGCCGACCTGATCGTCTGCCGCGCCGGCGCCAGCACGGTGACCGAGATCGCTGCCGTGGGCGCTGCGGCCTTGTTCGTGCCGTTCCCGCACGCGGTCGACGACCACCAGACCACCAACGCGAAGTTCCTGGTCGAGTCCGGTGGCGCCTGGCTGGTGCCGCAACCCGCGTTCACGCCACAGGCACTCGCCGAGCGGCTGCGCTCGGTCAATCGCGCGCAACTTTTGGAGATGGCCGGCAAGGCCAAGCAGATGGAAAAGACACAGGCCGTGGCCGCCGTGGTGGCGGCCTGCGAGCAACTCGCGAAGGTGAAGGCGTCATGAAGCACGCGATCCGACACATCCATTTCGTGGGCATCGGTGGCTCGGGCATGAGCGGCATCGCTGAGGTGCTGCTCAACCAGGGTTACGTGATCTCCGGCACCGACCTGGGCGAGAACGCGGCCACGCGCCGTCTGGTCTCGCTGGGCGCCACGGTGCACAAGGGCCACGACGCGAAGTTCATCGAGGGCGCCGACGCCATCGTCACCTCGACCGCGGTCAAGGCCGACAACCCCGAGGTGGTCGCGGCCCACGCAAAACTGATTCCGGTGGTGCCGCGCGCGGTGATGCTGGCCGAGCTGATGCGCATGAAGAAGGGTGTCGCGATCGCCGGCACCCACGGCAAGACCACCACCACGAGTCTGGTCGCCAGCGTGCTGGCCGCCGCCGGACTGGACCCGACCTTCGTGATCGGCGGGCGCCTGAACAGCGCCGGTGCCAACGCCCAGCTGGGCTCGGGCGAGTACATCGTGGTCGAGGCCGACGAGTCGGACGCCTCGTTCCTGATGCTGCTGCCGGTGCTGTCGGTCGTCACCAACATCGACGCCGACCACATGGACACCTACGGCCATGACTTCGGCAAGCTCAAGTCGGCCTTCGTCGACTTCCTGCACAAGATGCCGTTCTACGGCGCCGCCGTGGTCTGCACCGACGACCCGGCGATCCGCGACATCCTGCCGCAGATCGCCCGCCCGATCACCGGCTACGGCTTCGCCGAAGGCGCCCAGCTGCGCGCGGTGGACGTGCGGGCGGTGGATGGCCAGATGCACTTCACCGTGCAACGCGACGACGGCCAGCCGCCGCTGCCGGTGGTGCTGAACCTGCCGGGCCTGCACAACGTGCTCAACGCGCTGGCGGCCATCGGCATCGCCGAGGAACTGGGCGTGCCGGACGCGGCGGTGCAACAGGCACTGGCCGAGTTCAAGGGTGTCGGCCGCCGCTTCCAGCGCTACGGTGAAGCGGCCCTGCCGTCGGGCGGCACCGCCACCCTGGTCGACGACTACGGCCACCACCCGGTCGAGATGGCGGCCACGTTGGCCGCGGCGCGCGGCGCCTTCCCGGGCCGCCGCCTGGTGCTGGCCTTCCAGCCGCACCGCTACAGCCGCACGCGCGACTGCTTCGAGGATTTCGTGAAGGTGATCGGCAACGCCGACGCCGTGCTGCTGGCCGAGGTGTATGCCGCCGGCGAGGCGCCGATCGTGGCCGCCGACGGGCGCGCGCTGACCCGCGCGCTGCGGGTGGCGGGCAAGGTCGAGCCGGTGTTTGTCGACGACATCGCGGCGATGCCGCAGGCGGTGCTGGACAACGCGCGCGACGGGGATGTGGTGCTGTGCATGGGCGCCGGCTCCATCGGCGCGGTGGCCGGGCAGGTGGTCGAGCTGGCTGGCAAAGGCAAGGTGTGAACGTGGGAGCTGCTGTGAACTCCATCGATGTACAAGCGCTCGGCAAGGTCGCCGTGCTGCTGGGCGGTCGCTCCGCCGAACGCGAGGTATCGCTGATGTCGGGCAACGGCGTGCTGGCCGCGCTGAAGTCCAAGGGCGTCGATGCGCACGCCTTCGATCCGGCCGAACGCGATCTGGGCGATCTGAAGCGCGAAGGCTTCGAGCGGGTGTTCATCGCGCTGCATGGCCGCTTCGGCGAGGACGGCACGGTGCAGGGCGCGCTGGAGCTGATGGGCATCCCCTACACCGGCTCGGGCGTGATGGCCTCGTCGGTGGCGATGGACAAGCTGATGACCAAGCGCATCTGGCTGGCCGAGGGCCTGCCAACGCCGGCCTGGCGCCAGGTCCACAGCGCGGCCGAAACGCGCGCCGCGTTCTCTGCGCTCGGTTCGCCCATGATCGTCAAGCCGGTGCGCGAGGGTTCGACCATCGGCCTGACCAAGGTCATGACGCTGGAGCAGTGCGACGCCGCCTACGCGCTGGCCTCGGGGCAGGACCCGATGGTGATGTGCGAGCAGTTCATCGCCGGCGACGAAGTGACCTGTCCGGTGCTGGGCACGGGCAGCGACGCCCGCGCGCTGCCGCTGATCCGCATCGTGGCGCCCGACGGCAACTACGACTACCAGCACAAGTACTTCACCGACGACACCCAGTATCTCGTGCCCTGCGGCCTGCCCGAGGGCGAAGAGGCCGACATCCAGGCCATCGTGCTCCAGGCCTTCCGCGCCCTGGACTGCCGCGGCTGGGCGCGCGCCGACGTGATGATCGACCGCAACGCCCGCAAGCCCTGGCTGCTGGAGATCAATACCTCGCCCGGCATGACCGGCCATTCGCTGGTGCCGATGTCGGCGCGCGCGACCGGCCTGTCGTACGAGGACCTGTGTCTGCAGGTGCTGGCGACTGCGTCGCTGGACAACACCACGGTCTGAAGCAAGCAAGATGGAACGCGCCGACCTGCCCCTGGACGTGAGACTGATGACTGTGGTCACCCGTGGCCTGGTGTTGGTCTTCGCCGTCCTGTGCCTGGGCGCGATCGCGACCTGGATCGTGCGCCATCCGGCCTGGTCGGTGCGCGCGATCTCGGTGCAGGGCGAGGTGACGCACCAGAACGCGGTGGGTCTGCGCGCCCAGCTGGCGGCGCCGCTGCGCAGCAAGCTGCAGGGCAGTTTCCTGACCCTGGACCTGCAGCAGGTCCGTCAGATGTTCGAAGCCGTGCCCTGGGTCAAGCACGCGCGGGTGCAGCGCGAATTCCCCAACCGCCTGCGCGTCACGCTCGAAGAACACCGCGCCGTCGCCTGGTGGGGCGAGGCCGGGTCCGGCCAGCTGGTCAGCGACCAGGGCCAGGTGTTCGAGGCCAACCCCGACGACGGTGAAGAGTTGCCCGAGCTGGCCGGCCCGACCGAGCAGGCACCCCAGATCTGGAGCCTCTACCAGTCGCTGTCGGCCGAACTGGAGCGGCTCGAACTTGGCCTGGTGCGGCTGGAGCTCAACGAACGCGGCAACTGGCGCGCCGAGCTCGACAGCGGCGCCTTCATCGAACTGGGGCGTGGCACGCCGGAGGACCTGATGGAGCGTGTGCGCCGCTTCACCGCCACCCTGGCGCAGCTGACGCAGCGCTACCCGGGCACCCTGCAGTCGGTCGACCTGCGCTACCCCAACGGCTATGCCCTGCGCGTGCAGGGTGTGACGACCGTGAGCGAAGACGCTTCCAAGAAACCAACCCAAACCCGCTGAACACAAGAAGACGATCATGGCCAAGGAATACAAGGATTTGGTGGTGGGACTGGACATCGGCACCGCCAAGATCATGGTGGTGGTGGCCGAGGTCCAGGCCAACGGCGAGCTCAAGCTGGCCGGTCTGGGCGTGTCCGCCAGCCACGGCCTCAAGCGCGGCGTGGTGGTCAACATCGACGCCACGGTGCAGAGCATCCAGCAGGCGCTCAAAGAGGCCGAGCTGATGGCCGACTGCCGCATCGCCCGCGTCTACACCGGCATCACCGGCAGCCACATCCGCGGCATCAACTCCAGCGGCATGGTGGCGATCAAGGACCGCGAGGTGACGACGGCCGATGTGGCGCGCGTGATCGAGACCGCCAAGGCGATCAACATCTCGACCGACCAGCGCCTGCTGCTGGTCGAGCCGCAGGAGTTCGTGATCGACGGCCAGGAGGTCAAGGAGCCGATCGGCATGAGCGGCATCCGCCTCGAAGCCAAGGTGCACATCGTCACCGGCGCCCAGAGCGCCGCCGAGAACATCATCAAGTGTGTGCGCCGCTGCGGCCTGGAAGTCGACCAGCTGATGCTCAACCCGCTGGCCTCGAGCCAGGCGGTGCTGACCGACGACGAGAAGGATCTGGGTGTTGCGCTGGTGGACATCGGCGCCGGCACCACCGACGTGGCGATCTTCGCGGGCGGCGCGATCCGCCACACGGCCGTGATCCCGATCGCCGGTGACCTGATCACCAGCGACATCGCGATGGCGTTGCGCACGCCGACCAAGGACGCCGAGGACATCAAGGTCGAGAGCGGTTGCGCCAAGCAGTTGCTGGCCGATCCGGACACGCAGGTCGAAGTGCCGGGCCTGGGCGACCGCGGTCCGCGCATGCTCAGCCGCCAGGCGCTGGCCGGCGTGATCGAGCCGCGGGTGGAAGAAATCTTTGCACTGGTGCAGCAGGTGGTGCGCGATTCGGGCTTCGAGGAAGTGCTGTCCTCGGGCATCGTGCTCACCGGTGGCAGCGCCGTGATGCAGGGCATGGTCGAGCTGGGCGAGGACATCTTCCTCAAGCCGGTGCGCCGCGGCGTGCCGCACTACACCAGTGCCCTGTCCGACATGGTGGCCCAGCCCCGTGCGTCCACGGTCATGGGGCTGCTGGAAGAGGCGCGGCTGGCCCGCGTGCGGGGTCACAAGGTGGCGCAGAAGGCCGGGTCCATGCAGGGCGCGCTGGACCGCGTGAAGAACTGGTTTGTGGGGACATTCTGATGAACACGAGCACCAAAAGATGCGGTTTCTTCGGTCGATGTCTCGAGTGCACGGGACCGCCTGGATGAGGGTTGCTCCCTCTGAAAAATACCCCTACTCACACATACAATTGAAACCATGCCCGACCCCCAGCGGACCAGGGCCTCACAGGAGAGAACAATGAGCATCGAAATGATCGAAGTGGAAGAGTTCAACATGGGCACACAGATCAAGGTCATCGGCGTCGGCGGCGGTGGCGGCAATGCGGTGGACCACATGATCGAACGCCATGTTCAGGGCGTGGAGTTCATCTGCGCCAACACCGATGCGCAGGCCCTGACCCGCAGCCACGCCGCACGCACCATCCAGCTCGGTGGTTCGGGCCTGGGCGCCGGCAGCAAGCCGGAAAAGGGCCGTGAGGCTGCCGAAGCCGCCGAAGAAGAAATCCGCGCCGCCATCGATGGCGCCCACATGCTGTTCATCACCGCCGGCATGGGCGGCGGCACCGGTACCGGCGCCGCGCCCGTGATCGCCCGTGTGGCCAAGGAAATGGGCATCCTGACGGTGGGCGTGGTGACCAAGCCCTTCGACTGGGAAGGCGGCCGCCGCATGCAGAACGCCGACAGCGGCCTGGCCGAGCTCGAAGCCAACGTCGATTCGCTGATCGTGGTGCTCAACGAGAAGCTGCTGGACGTGCTGGGCGATGACATCACGCAGGACGAAGCCTTCGCCCACGCCAACGACGTGCTCAAGAACGCCGTCGGCGGCATCGCCGAGATCATCAACGAGTACGGCAACGTGAACGTCGACTTCGAAGACGTGCGCACCGTGATGGGCGAACCCGGCAAGGCCATGATGGGCACCGCGACCGCCAGCGGTCCGGACCGCGCCCGCATCGCCGCCGAGCAGGCCGTGGCCTGCCCGCTGCTGGAAGGGGTCGACCTGTCCGGCGCCAAGGGCGTGCTGGTGCTGGTGACTGCCTCGAAGGGCAGCCTGAAGCTCAAGGAGTCGAAGGAGGCGATGAACGCCATCAAGGCCTACGCCGCGGCCGACGCCCATGTGATCTATGGCGCCGCCTACGACGACAGCCTGGGCGACGACATGCGCGTGACCGTGGTGGCCACCGGCCTGAGCCGCGCCGGCGCCCGCCGCACCGCGCCTCCGCTGCAGGTGCTGCGCACCGGCACCGACAACGCCCCGTTCAACGTGCCGACGGTCAACGCCGCGGTTGGTGGCCCGGGGGCTTCAGCCCAGCCGAACTACGAGTCGATGGCCGTGCCCAGCGTCTGGCGCACCAACCGCACCCAGGCGGCCGCCAAGGTCGATGCCCTGGCGTCGGGTGGCATGGACGATTTCGAGATCCCGGCCTTCCTGCGCAAGCAAGCCGATTGATTCCGGGACTTCGCTATGGCCGGGATAGCTTTCCCGGCCATGGCGGAGCTGCCCTGAAACCTACAATCGCTGGATGCTTGCTCAAAGAACGCTCAAATCCCTGACCAAGGCGGTCGGTGTCGGCCTGCACGGGGGGCAGCGGGTGGAGCTGACGCTGCGGCCGGCAGCACCCGATACCGGCATCGTGTTCCGCCGGGTCGATCTGCCCGAACCGGTGGACATTCCGGTCACCGCCGAAGCCGTGACCGACACCCGGCTGGCCTCGACGATTTCCAATGGCGGGGTCAAGGTCAACACCATCGAGCACGTGATGAGCGCCTGCTCGGGGCTCGGGCTGGACAATCTCTACATCGACATCACGGCCGAAGAGGTGCCCATCCTTGACGGATCGTCGGCCTCGTTCGTCTACCTGCTGCAAAGCGCGGGCATTGCGCTGCAGAACAAGCCCAAGCGCTTCATCCGGGTCAAGAAACCGGTCGAGGTGCGCGAGGGGGAGGGCCGCAACCTCAAGTGGGCGCGGCTGGACCCGTTCCACGGCTACAAGCTCAGTTTCGAGATCGAGTTCGACCACCCGGCGGTCAACTCCAGCGGCCAGCGCGTCGAGTTCGACATGGGCAGCGGCCGCTACGCGCGCGAGATCGCCCGTGCCCGCACCTTCGGCTTCACCCGCGACGTCGAGATGATGCGCTCGCACGGCCTGGCGCTGGGTGGCGGGCTGGACAATGCGATCGTGATGGACGACGTCAAGGTGCTCAATGCCGATGGCCTGCGCTACTCCGACGAGTTCGTCAAACACAAGATCCTCGACGCCATCGGCGACCTGTACATCGTGGGCAAGCCTCTGCTGGCCGCCTACAGTGCCTTCCGCAGCGGCCACGCGATGAACAACCAGTTGCTGCGCGCCCTGCTGGCCCAGCCCGATGCCTACGAGATCGTGAGCTTCGAACACGAGCGCGAAGCACCGCTGGGTTTTGCCCAGCTCGCTCCGGCCTGGTGAGGCCGCGGACCAGGGACAGACCATGCTGCTGCTGCGTTTTGCCCTGGTCCTGCTGCTGATCGTCTCGGGCGTGTGTTTCGGCGTCTATGCCTTTACCCGCGATCAGCGCTACCTGCGCTGGGGCTGGGTGATCCTCAAGTGGTCGCTGAGTGCGGCACTGATCTTCTTCGGCATCCTGGTGCTGGAACGCCTGCTGTAGCGGCGTTCAGTAGCTGCGCCCGCCCTTGTAGGCCGCATGCGTCCGTGCCTGCAGCGGTGACACCTTGTTGATCGCTGCCACGCTGCGCGCCACCTGCGCGTGCGTGATGCACAGGCCCAGCGCGTCGGCCGCGTCCTTGCCGGGCAGGCCGGGCAGCTGCAGCAGGCGTTTGACCATCTCCTGCATCTGCGCCTTGTCGGCGCGGCCGTAGCCGACCACGGCTTTCTTGAGTTGCAGCGCCGTGTACTCGGCCACCGACAGGTTGTTCGCGACCAGGGCCGTCAGGCAGCAGCCGCGCGCCTGGCCCAGCAGCAGCGTGGCCTGCGGGTTGACGTTGACGAACACGATTTCGCAGGCCGCCACTTCGGGCTGGTAGCGCTGCACCACCTCGCTGATGCCGTCGAACAGGATCTTGAGCCGCGCCGGCAGCAGGGCGCCGTCCTTGGGGCTGGTCTGGATCGTGCCGCTGGCCACGTAGTGCAGGGCCGCGCCTTCGGTGTCGACCACGCCGAAGCCGGTGCACTGCAGGCCGGGGTCGATGCCGAGGATGCGCATGGGTGGGGTCGCCCGTCAGAGGTTGAAGTTCCAGCGCACCGAATGGAAAAACACCGGTGCGGCAAAACACAGGGCGTCCACACGGTCGAGCATCCCGCTGGCGCCGGTCACCGAGCGGCCGGCCGAGCCCCAGTGGGTCACGCCGCGGTCGCGCTTGATGGCCTTCATCACCAGGTGTCCCAGCGAACCGGCCGCACAGGCGATCAGCGCCATGGCCAGCGCCGGCAGAGGCTTGAACGGCGTCAGCCCGGCCAGCGCGGCGCCCAGCAGTCCGCCGACCAGCAGGCCGGCGCCCCAGCTGCGCCACTGGAAGCTCTCGCTGATGGCCGGGGCGACCGGTTTGTCCAGCCGCCGCGCGACCAGGTGCTGGACCAGCATGCAGGTCTGCACCACGAGCACGAGGAACAGCACGAGAAAGGCCATCTTGCCGGCGAAGCGCGGAAACTGCAGCAACAGCAGGGCCGGCACGTGGCTCATGCCGTAAACGCAGACCATGATGCCCCACTGCAGCTTGGCGTTGCGCTCCAGGAAGCGCTGCGGATCGTTGCCCAGCGCGCTGACCACCGGGATCGCCAGGAACACGTACACCGGGACGAACACGGTGAACAGGTTGAACTCCCGGTTCCAGACCAGCGCGTACTGCAGCGGCAACACGATGAAGAAGGCCATCACCAGGCTGCGGTGGTCGCCCCGGCGGGTGGGCGAAAGGCTGATGAACTCGCGCAGGATGAAGAACGAGACGAAGCCGAACAGCACGATGGCAAAGCCGTCGCCCGCGGCCCAGGCGACCCAGAACACCAGCGCCATGATCCACGAGTTGCGCAGCAGGGCCTGGTATTCATGGGGCCGGGCGGGCGAGGGTTCGGCACCATCGGCGCGGCGGCGTTCGCGCATCGACAGCAGCACCGACACGCCGCTGGCCAGCAACAGCAGGCCGAACAGCAGCACGAACACCAGGCTGACCTGCTGGTCGGGCGTGAGGCTGCGCAGGAAGGAGGTCAGGCCCATGGATCAGACCTCGCGCAGGGCGACCACGGCGTCGCGGGCGCGGGTGAGGAAGACACCGCGGTCTTCGTCGGCACCCAGCTTCACCGGCTCACCGAAGGTGACCGAGCACAGCACGGGCACCGGAATCACCTCGCCCTTGGGGATCACGCGCTGCACGTTGTGGATCCAGGCCGGGACCAGCACGACGTCCGGAAAACGTTTTGCGAGGTTGTACAGGCCGGACTTGAAGGGCTGCGGCTCGTCGGCGTGGCCGCGCGTGCCTTCCGGGAAGATGATCAGCGAGTCGCCGCTGTCCAGCGCATCGATCAGTGGCTGCAGCGGGTCTTCGTCGCCCTTGCGTTCGCGCTCGACGTAGACCGCGTTGAACACGGCGGTGGTGATCCAGCGTTTGAAGTTGGAGGCGGTCCAGTAGTCCTTGGCGGCGATCGGGCGCGTGATGCTGCGCAGCTCGGTCGGCAGCGCCGCCCAGATCAGCACCAGATCGGCGTGGCTCTGGTGGTTGGCGAAATAGATGCGCTGCTCGGCCTTGGGCGGGCAGCCGTACCAGCGGGCCTGCGCGCCGGTGAGCGCACGCACCAGGCCCAGCAGGAACATGCCCATGGCCTTGGCGCGCCAGTTCAATGGAACTCCCTTCGTGCTGCGCACTTCGGGGCAGAGCGTCTTCGGAGCGGCCGGGCGACGCTCATGGTGGGTTCACGTCGCCCATGCGCGCGACGATGGTGGCAGTGCGCCGGGACAGGTAGGCCGAGCCGGGACGGGTTTCGAAGAACTTGGGGCTGGGCAGCATCACCGCCAGCCGCGCCGCTTCGTGGGCATTGAGCTGCGAGGCAGGCTTCTTGAAGTAGCGCTGCGCCGCGGCCTCGGCACCGAACACGCCTTCGCCCCACTCGACGCTGTTGAGGTAGATCTCCAGGATGCGGCGCTTGCTCAGCACGGCTTCCAGCGTCAGTGTGAGCACCAGTTCCTGGCCCTTGCGCAGCAGGCTGCGTTCGCCCGAGAGCAGCAGGTTCTTGGCCAGTTGCTGGGTGATGGTCGAGCCGCCAAGGATCTTGGCCGGCTTGACCTTCTTGAGGGCCGCTTCGGCCGCTTCGGGTTTGTTGGCCAGCTTCTTCTCGATCTGCTCCTGGCGCTTCTCGGCCTGCTCCTGGCGCTTCTCGTTCTTGGCCCAGGCCGCCTCGATGGCGTCCCAGTCGACGCCGCCGTGCTCGGGGAAGCCGGCGTCTTCCGAGGCCATGACCGCGCGCTTGAGGTTGGGGTTGATGTCCTGGTAGTCGACCCATTGCGACGACCAGTGCCAGGACTTGTCGGTGGTCAGCGAGCCGCTGGCGATCTGCCAGGCCTCCGAACGCATGAAGGCCGTGCTCTGCGGCGCGACCACCAGCATCAGCGCGATCCGCAGCACGAAGAACAGCTGCAGGGCCAGACCCGCCAGCACCACCCACAGCAACCAGCGGCCAATCGATCTCATGTCACTGCGCACCCATCTGGGTCTGCAGGCCGGCTTCGCGTGTGAAGCGGAAGCGCGACACCACCACGATCTGCTCGGCGCGGCGGCGCATCGCTTCGTTGAACTTGCCAAAGCCCAGGCTGCGCACGATCGACTCGGCGCGCCGGTCCAGCGTGGTGTTGCCCGAGGTCTGCACGATCTCGGTGCCGAGCACCTGGCCGGTGTGGTTGACCGTGATGACCATGGTCAGCTCGCCGTAGAGCTTGCGGCCGGCGACTTCGGGGAAGTTGGTGGTGCCGCGGTCCTCGATCTTGCGGCGCAGCTCGTCGTAGTAGATCGCGTAGACCTCTTCGCGCGTGGCCGGGCTGATGTAGCGCTTGCGCGGCCGCGCGTTCTCTTCGTTGATGCGTTTTTCGATCTCGGCCAGCAGCTTGGTCAGCAACTGGCGGCGGCGCTCGCGGTCGACCGATTCCGGGCTCGGGTTCACGGCCTGCAGGTCGGGCGGCGGCATGGTGGCCAGCTGCTGCTTGACCTGGGCCAGGATCTGGCTCTGCTGCTGTTTGAGCGCCTCGATCATGCGCTCGTCTTCTTCCGGCGTTTCGCCCAGCCGGGCTTCCTGCATCGAGGGCAGGGGCGAGGTCGCGCGGCCCTTTTCGGCATCGCCGCCGCCGGCCAGCGAGGCCTGGGCGATGGCGCGCGCCTTCTCGGGCCGCTCCTCGCTCTTGGCGTTGACCAGGATCACCTCCAGCGGCGTGTCCTGGAACACCCGGTTGAAGCCCTCGGGGTCGACGAAGCGGACCGTCAGCAGCACCGCATGGACCGCGACGGAGATGCCGAGCGCGATCTGCAGGGTGCTCAGCCGCCGCAGGAAGTTCAGAACCGGATTCACGGGCGCGATTATCCGTGCAGCGTCAGGGGGCGGCCGTCGCGTCGGCAGCGCCGGGCTCGGCCTCGCTGACGTCGATCGCCAGGGCCAGCGGCGCGCCCAGGTCTTCGTCGTCTTCCTCGGCCGATTCGTCGGCATCCGCCACCGGTCCGTCCAGCCGCTCGATCACCGTGCCCGAGACGTCCAGCGCGATCTCGTCGATGTCGCCCAGGCGAACCTTCACGTGCGCGCCGCGCGGCAGGCCTTCGGCCCCCATCACCGGCAGCACCAGCGGCAGGCTGTCGGCGCGCACCAGGTTGTCCTTGATCAGCGTGGCGGTCAGCTCCGTGATGCCGGCCTGCTGCAGGTGCTTGAGGGTCCAGAAACGTTCCATGCCGTTCTGGAAGCCGTTGTAGGCGGTGTAGGCGGCGTCGAAGCTGCTGATGACGGCCATCAGGTTGGCGTCCTTGGGCTTGAACGGCGCCACCAGCGCGGCCGTGTTGCCGTGGCGCGCGCAGGCAATGATCTGCCACTGGTTGACCAGGTCGACATAGCGGCGCAAGGGCGAGGTGCTCCAGGCGTAGGCCTTGACGCCGATGCCGGCGTGCGGCTGGGCGCGGGTGCCCATGCGCACCTTCATGCCCGGCGCGAGGCTGGCCTGGCTGCGGTAGATGCCGGGCACGCCACAGGCGGCGAGCCACAGGCCCCAGGTGCTGTTGGCCAGGATCATGGCCTCGGCCACCATCAGGTCCAGCGGCGCGCCGCGCGAGCGGGTACCGATCACCACGGTCTCGCTGCCGTCCGGTTCGCTGCCGGTCACGCCCTGCAGCTTGAAGGTGTAGTCGGGCCGGTTGAAGGTCTCGGGCTTGCCGCGCACCACCTCGCGCTGCGACTTGAGGTGCTTCGCGAGGCGGAAGATGAAGGCCAGCTGCGGCTGCAGCGCGGCGATCTCGCCGTTCGCGGCGCCCACCGGGGATTCCCCGGTCAGCCAGGCTTCGGTGATCACGCTGTCGAGCTGGTCGTGGCGCAGGTTGTGCGCGATCGGCACCCGCTCCAGCGCGGTGCGGCTGTCCTTGAGTTCCAGCGTGGCTTCGTCGAAGCTCACGTACAGCGAGACCGCCGGGCAGTCGCGCCCGGCTTCCAGCGTGTAGCTCTGCACCACGGCGTCGGGCAGCATGGTGATCTTGTGGCCGGGCATGTAGACCGTGGACAGGCGGTGGCGCGCGACCTGGTCGACCGGACTGTCGGGCTGGACCGCCAGGCCCGGTGCCGCGATGTGGATGCCCAGCGTGACCGTGCCGCTGCCCAGGCCCTGCAGCGAGAGCGCGTCGTCGATCTCGGTGGTCTGCGAGTCGTCGATGGAGAACGCCTGCACGGCGGCCAGCGGCAATTCGTCGGTGATGGCCGGCGCCTGCAGGGCCGGGAAGCCGGTGCCCTTGGGGAACTGGTCGAACAGGAAGCGCTGCCAGTGGAACTGGTAGGCGCTGCTGATGGCGCCGGCCTTTTCCAGCAGGGCCAGCGGATTGAGGTGGCTGCTGCGCGCGGCCTCGACCACGGCCTTGTACTCGGGCGCGTTCTTGTCGGGCTTGAACAGGATCTTGTAGAGCTGCTGGCGCACCGGCTCCGGGCAGTGGCCGGCCACCAGTTCGGCGGTCCAGCCGTCGATCTGCGCCTGGATCTGTTGCTTCTTCTCGATCGCGGCGAGCGCCTGCGCCACGACCTCGGCCGGCGCCTTTTTGTAACGGCCCTTGCCGGCGCGGCGGAAGTAGTGCGGCGCGCCCTGCAGGCAGATCAGCGCGGCGACCTGCTGCTCGGTGGTCGCCGGATCGCTGAAATAGTCGGCCGCGAGATCGGCGAATCCGAACTCGTCCTCGGGGGCGAACTCATAGGCCAGCTCCAGCTCCATGGACGCGGCCAGGGTGGTGGCGGCGGGCATGAGCTGGGCCGGGGCGGGTTTCTCGAACCGCAGCAGGGTGTTGGCCAGCTTGACCTTCACGCGTTTGCCGGAGTCGAGCTCGACTTGCAGGGAGCTTTCGGCTTCGGACAGGAGACGGCCGGTCATCAGTTTGCCGGCTTCATCGAACAGGATGTGCATGGGGCGGGATTGTCCCATGCCGGGCGGTGCATCCCGCGCTCAGTCCAGCGGTCGCAGGAACCGCATCAGCGCGTCCAGATGTTGCTCGAAGTCGCTGATCGCATGGTCGCCGTCGGGCAGCCGCCGGATGTCGCCGCCGGCGCAGAACGTCGTCATTTCGTGCCAGTCCAGCACCTCGTCCTTCTCGGAAACCAGGGCGAACAGCCGGTCTGGTGTCGCCGGGGTCTGTGGCATCCGCCGGTCGATGTCGCGGGCCAGCGCTTGCAGCTCATCGACGAATTCGGCGCGAAAGAAGATGTGTTCGTCCGGGTTCTGCCAGACCGGGTGCTCGCCGATGTATTTCTTCAGGTCGCGCTGGGGAAATGGCGCCGGATTGAGCAGGGCCGCCCGGCAGTCCCGCTGCAGGGACAGCCAGCGCGCATAGAAGCCACCCAGCGACGAGCCGATCACCGCCATGCCTTCGCGCGGCCAGCCGTCCGTGAGCGAACGCATCTGCGTGGTGGCTTCCTGCGGCGAGGGCGGCAGCTGCGGGCAGCACCAGACCACGCCCGGGTGCCGCTCGCGGACCCGTTGCGCCACCATCAGCGCCTTGGCGGACTGGGGCGAGGACCGGAAGCCGTGCAGGTAGAGCAGGTGACTGGTGCGGGGGGCGGCGGAGGTGGTCATGGGCAAAGGATAATCGCGTCCTCATGGCCGCCGTTCTCGACAAACCCACTCTCTGGCAACGCATCAGCCCGGTCTTCCGGGGCTTTGATGTGCCCCTGGCGCTCGCCGTGATCCTGCTGGCCTGCGGCGGTCTGGTCACGATGTATTCGGTCGGGTTCGACCACGGCACGCGTTTCTCCAGCCATGGCCGCAACATGGCGCTGGCGGCGGTGGTGCTGTTCACCCTGGCGCAGGTGCCGCCGCAGCGGCTGATGGCGCTGGCGGTGCCGATGTACACGCTGGGGGTGATCCTGCTGCTGGGCGTGGCGCTGTTCGGCATCACCAAGAAGGGCGCGACGCGGTGGATCAACGTGGGCATCGTGATCCAGCCCAGCGAGGTGATGAAGGTGGCCATGCCGCTGATGCTGGCCTGGTGGTTCCAGCGGCGGGAAGGCATGCTCAAGCCGCTGGACTTCGTGATGGCCGGGGTGCTGCTGGCGGTACCGGCCGCGCTGATCCTCAAGCAGCCCGACCTGGGCACGACGCTGCTGGTGGTGGCGTCGGGCCTGGCGGTGATCTTTTTCGCCGGTCTGAGCTGGAAGCTGATCATCCCGCCGGTGCTGCTCGGGGTGATCGGGGTGGTGGTCATCGTCGCCATGGAGCCGCAGTGGTGCGCGCCCGATGTGGACTGGAAGATCCTGCACGAATACCAGCGCCAACGCATCTGCACGCTGCTGGACCCCTCCAAGGACCCGCTGGGCAAGGGTTTCCACATCATCCAGGGCATGATCGCGATCGGCTCCGGCGGTGTCTGGGGCAAGGGCTTCATGCAGGGCACGCAGACCCACCTGGAGTTCATCCCCGAGCGCACCACCGACTTCATCTTTGCCGCGTTTTCCGAAGAATTCGGGCTGGCCGGCACGCTGAGCCTGATCGCCGGTTTCATCTTCCTGATCGTGCGCGGCCTGACCATCGCGCTGGAGGCGCCGACCCTGTTCGCGCGTCTGCTGGCCGGGGCGATGACGCTCAACGTCTTCGTTTACGCGTTCGTGAACATGGGCATGGTCAGTGGCATCCTGCCGGTGGTGGGGGTGCCGCTGCCCTTCATCAGCTATGGCGGCACCGCGATGGTGACGCTGGGCGTGGCGCTCGGCATCCTGATGTCGATCGCCAAGTCCAAGCGGCTAATGCAGTCATGACGGGTGACGGCCCCCACGCTCCGCCGCTGCGCGGGTACTCGGTCGCGGTCATCGGCGCCGGCAACATGGGCGGAGCGATGGTGGCGCGGCTGTGTGACGGCGGCGTGCCGGTCGTGGCCTGTGACATCGATCTGCGGCGGCAGCAGCAGGCGGCGTCGGCTGGGGCGTCCCTGGCCGACACCCCGGCACTGGCCGCTGCTGCCTTGGTTGACGAGGGCTTGCTGATCGTCTGCGTGGTCGATGCCGACCAGTCGCGCGCGGTGCTGCTCGGGGCCGACGGGGCCGTGAATCGCCTGCGTCCGGGCCAGACCGTGATGCTCTGCCCGACCATTGCCCCGCAGGACACCGAAGCGCTGGCGGACGCCTTGTCCGAACGTGGCATCGGCTGCATCGATGCGCCCATGTCGGGCGGCCCGGCCCGGGCGCGCGATGGCAGCATGAGCCTGATGCTGGCGGCGCCGAACGCGGAGCTGACCCGTCACGAGGGCCTGCTGGTGCGGCTGTCGTCCCGACGTTTCGTGATCAGCGAACGGGTGGGCGACGGCGCCCGCACCAAACTCGTCAACAACCTGCTGGCCGGCATCAACCTGGTCGGGGCGGCCGAGGTGATGGCGCTGGCCGAGCGGCTCGGCCTGGACCTGGCCGCCACGCTGGATGTGATCGAACAGTCCAGCGGCCAGAGCTGGATCGGCTCGGACCGCATGCGCCGGGCCATTGCGGGTGATTTCGACCCGCGTGCCCATGTCACCCTGCTGGAAAAGGACACCCGGCTGGCTGTCGAGGCGGCGACGGCGGCGGGTTTCGAGGGCCCGCTGGGCGCCCGCGCGGCGGCCGTGTTCGCGCGGGCCCATGCCGCGGGCATGGCCGACCTGGACGACGGCGCGCTGCTGTCCTTGCTGCGAGCCGGGCCGGCCCAATCCCACTGACGGGGGCGGGGTCGGGGCCCTGTTCCGGCACGGTGGCGCCCGGCTTCCTACAATCCCCCCATGATTGCCCGCGAACCCACCCTGGCCCGACTGGCCACCGCCGAAAGCCTGCTGCTCACGCCGTACGGCCTGACCATGTCCCATCTGCAACGTGCGCTCGGCGAAATCGCCTCGCACGGCGCCGACGACGCTGACCTCTATTTCCAGACCACCCGCAGCGAGGGCTGGAGCCTGGAGGAGGGCATCGTCAAGACCGGCAGCTTCAGCATCGACCAGGGCGTCGGCGTGCGCGCGGTCGCTGGTGAAAAGACGGCGTTTGCCTACTCGGACGACCTGTCCTGGGCCTCGCTGCTGGATGCGGCGCACACCGTGCGCTCGATTTCCGGTCAGGGCCAGAGCCGCAAGGTGCGGGTGCCGTCGGTCAAGCCTTCGAAGTCGCGATCGCTCTACCCCGGTCTGGACCCGATCGGCTCGCTCGACAGCACGGCCAAGATCGCCCTGCTGGAAAAGGTGGAGCAGCTGGCCAAGGCGCGCGACCCGCGGGTGGTGCAGGTCATGGCCAGCCTCGCGGCGGAACACGATGTGGTGCTGATCGCGCGCGCGGACGGCACGGTGGCGGCCGACGTGCGGCCGCTGGTGCGCCTGTCGCTGACGGTGATCGCCGAGCAGAATGGCCGGCGCGAGATGGGCAGTTCCGGCGGCGGCGGCCGGTTCGGGCTGGCGTATTTTGACGACGCGACGGTGGACGGTTACGTCGAGGAAGCCGTGTCGTCGGCGCTGACCAATCTGGAGGCCCGCCCGGCCCCGGCCGGCGAGATGACCGTGGTGCTTGGCCCCGGCTGGCCCGGCGTGCTGCTGCACGAAGCCGTCGGCCATGGCCTGGAAGGTGATTTCAATCGCAAGGGCTCCAGCGCTTTTGCCGGCCGCATCGGCCAGCGCGTGGCGGCCAAGGGCGTGACCGTGCTGGACGACGGCACCATCGCCGACCGCCGCGGCTCGCTCAACGTCGACGACGAAGGCTGCACGACGCAGAAGAACGTGCTGATCGAGGATGGCATCCTCAAGGGCTACATCCAGGACGCGATGAACGCGCGCCTGATGGGCGTCAAGCCGACCGGCAACGGCCGGCGCGAGAGTTACGCCCACGTGCCGATGCCGCGCATGACCAACACCTACATGCTGGGTGGCGACAAGGCGCCGGAAGAAATCGTCGCCTCGATCAAGAAAGGCCTGTACGCAACCAACTTCGGCGGCGGCCAGGTCGACATCACCAGCGGCAAGTTCGTCTTCTCCGCCAGCCAGGCCTACTGGGTCGAGAACGGCAAGATCCAGTACCCGGTCAAGGGCGCGACCCTGGTCGGCAGCGGTCCCGAGTCGCTCAAGAAGATCAGCATGATCGGCAACGACATGCGGCTGGACAGCGGCGTGGGCACCTGTGGCAAGGAAGGCCAGAGCGTGCCGGTGGGCGTGGGCCAGCCGACGCTGCGCATCGAAGGCCTGACGGTGGGCGGCACGGCCTGAACAAGGCGTGTAAGTCGGCCGTCAAAACGCCTGTGCTACATTCGCGACCTATGCAAACCCGCGCCGCCAACTTTTTTGGCTTTTACTTTTGGTTCTCTGTCCCCGGCGGACGAGAGGCAACGGTGTAAGCGCGCAAAGCAACCGAAACCCTCCCAAACCGCCGGGCCCACAGCCCGGCGGTTTTTTTTCACCCTTTCACTTTCCAACCCTGCGAGGAGCCCTTCGATGAACGCCAAGACCACTGCCGCCAGCGATGCCTGGTATGCGCGGCCTGCCGACAAGACCAGCCAGACCGACGACCAGCGCATCAAGGACATCACCGTGCTCCCCCCGCCCGAACACCTCATCCGCTTCTTCCCCATCGCCGGCACGCCGGTGGAAGGCCTGATCAAGCAGACCCGCAGCCGCATCCACGACATCCTGCACGGCAAGGACGACCGCCTGCTGGTGGTGATCGGCCCCTGTTCGATCCACGATCCGGCCGCCGCGCTGGACTACGCACGCCGCCTCAAGCCGCTGCGCGAGAAATACGCCGACACGCTGGAAATCGTGATGCGCGTGTACTTCGAGAAGCCGCGCACCACGGTGGGCTGGAAGGGGCTGATCAACGACCCCTACCTGGACGAGAGCTACCGCATCGACGAAGGCCTGCGCATCGCGCGCCAGCTGCTGATCGAGATCAACCGCCAGGGCCTGCCGGCCGGCAGCGAGTTCCTCGACGTGATCAGCCCGCAGTACATCGGTGACCTGATCGCCTGGGGCGCCATCGGCGCGCGCACCACCGAAAGCCAGGTGCACCGCGAGCTGGCCTCGGGTCTGTCGGCGCCGATCGGCTTCAAGAACGGCACCGACGGCAACATCAAGATCGCCACCGACGCCATCCAGGCCGCCGCGCGTGGCCACCACTTCCTGTCGGTGCACAAGAACGGCCAGGTCGCCATCGTGCAGACCAATGGCAACAAGGACTGCCACGTCATCCTGCGCGGTGGCAAGGCGCCCAACTACGACGCCACCCACGTGGCCGCTGCCGTCAAGGAACTCGAAGCCGCCAAGCTGACGCCGCGCCTGATGGTCGACTGCAGCCACGCCAACAGCAGCAAGCAGCACGAAAAGCAGCTGGAGGTGGCCCGGGACATCGCGGCCCAGATCCAGGGCGGCTCGCGCAGCGTGTTCGGCGTGATGATCGAGAGCCACATCGAAGCCGGTGCCCAGAAGTTCACCCCGGGCAAGGACGACGTGCGCCAGCTCGAATATGGCAAGAGCATCACCGACGCCTGTCTGGGCTGGGACGACTCGCTGCAGGCTCTCGATGTTCTGTCGCAGGCGGTCGCTGCCGCCCGCCGTTGATATCGACCGCATCGCGCGGGCTTGATGTTCCCGCGCCGGTGCCGATGTTCTAATTGGAGGGCTTCGCTGGCGCGCCTCACCACCGTTCCGCGAAGCCTTTGTCGGTCTGGCGTTGGGAGCATCCGTGGAACAACCGGTACTGGGTCTGGGGCTGTTGGGTTTTGCCGAACCGGCGGGTCTGCGCCTGCAGGAATGGGCGGCCCAGGCGCCGGCCGGCTGGCCCATGTGGCGCAGCTGCGACCCCCACCTGGCCGACGCCTGGATGATCGCCGGCGATGCGGTCGAGGTGCTGGGACGGGACGAGGTTGTGATCCGGCATCCGTTCGGCAGCGGCGAGCGACTGACACTCAACCGCGCCGAAGTGGACCGCCCGCTGGCATTCGCCACCCCCTTGCCGGAAGGTTTTGCCTCGGCGGAGTTTTTCGAGGCCGACAGCGAAACCAGCGTGCGCCAGCGCCTGCAACGGTTCGAGGCCTGGCTGCGGCCCCTGCGCACCCAGTTCGCGCTGGGCGCCGAACTGATCGAACGGCTGCACCAGTACCGCTCGGGCGGCGTGGTCCATGTGACGCTGGGCAGCAAGCTGCTGGCCCTGCTGGATATTCCGCGCTGGCAGGCGGCGCTGTCGATTCCCGCGCGCCCGGTGGACCTGAGCATGGCCGAGTGGGTCCATGGGGAGCATCTGTCGCGCGAAGTGCCGCCGTCGTTCATCCGTCTGCCGCTGTACCGGGTGATGTGGGGCTATGCCGTGCGCACGCAGCGCGATGTGTTGCCGGCACGCTACCGGGGGCCGCGCATCTACCTGCGCCGTGTGCCACGTTTGCCGGCGCACTGGTTCGACGAGGACCACCTGTCCCTCATGCGCGAACTCATGACCCGCCCCGCCACCTTCAGCCAGCTGCTGGAACGCAGCGGACTGCCCGAACGCCAGCTGGTGCGTCATCTGGGGGCGCTCTACCATGGCGGTGCGCTCACCACCGACGTCGACAGCGCCCGCCGGGCCGAAGCGGACACCCGCCGCTCGATGGTGTCGCTGCGGTTCGACCAGGCCAACATCGATCCGGTCTCGCGCCAGCACGAGCATTCCGGCTCGGTGGCGCCATCGAGCATCCTGCGCGAGGCGGTCCATTCCCCGCTGCGCATTTCGACCGGCAAGGCCGAGTCCCACCGCGGGTCCGGGACCTGACTGGGCACCCGCGCCGGCAGGCGCACAATGCTGGTGTGGGGCCATCCAGACGATGGCCCGATGGATGTTCAACCTCTCCAAGGAGTGTTCCGATGCGCAGCCAAGTCACCGTGACCTGGGGCGAAAACGCCAGCTACCGTTTTGACCTCGATGCCGTGCAGCCGATGCCCAACGACCAGGCACGCGCCTGGCTCGATGGCCAGTTCACGGCGTTCGAATGCGAGCCGATCCGCCTGACCGGCAAGGTGCTGACGGCGGACAAGGTCCTCAGCGTGGCGCAGGCCGCCGGCCAGGAACGTTTTCGCGATGCCGCGCACCGCGACTGGGCCGAGAGCTTCGCCCGCGCGACCAGCGGCGCGCTGGCCAAGCCGACCATCACGGTCGATCTGGCCACGATGTCACTGGGTTACTGAGGCGCGGCGCCGAGCGCGGTGAGCAGGCGGGCGTGGATGCCGCCGAAGCCGCCGTTGCTCATGCAGACGATGTGGTCGCCGCCGCGTGCGGCCGCCACGACTTGCTGAACCAGCGCCTCGATGTTCTGGCCGACGCTGGCGCGCGTGCCCATGGGTGCCAGCGCTTCCGCCGCGTCCCAGTCGAGCCCGCCGCTGTGGCAGAACGCCAGGTCGGCAGCTTCCAGGCTCCAGGGGAGCTGGGACTTCATGGTGCCCAGTTTCATGGTGTTGCTGCGTGGTTCGAACACCGCCAGGATGCGGCCACCGTTCGCGCCAAGGCGCCGGCGCAGGCCATCCAGCGTGGTCCGGATGGCCGTCGGATGGTGGGCGAAGTCGTCGTAGACCGTGACCGGCCCGTCGGCCCGCGCGACGGTACCGCGCACCTCCATGCGGCGTCGCACGTTCTGGAAACCGGACAGCGCCCGCGCCGCATCGGCCGGTGCCACGCCGACGTGCTGGGCGGCGGCAATCGCGGCCAGCGCGTTGAGTTGGTTGTGCTCGCCAGTGAGTGCCCACTCTACGCGTGCAACGGTCTGGCCGCGCTCCTGCACGTCGAAGGCGTGCGGTTCGCCGATGGCGCTGAAGTCGCTGACCGCAGCGCCGAAGGTTCGCACCTCGCTCCAGTGGCCCATGTGCAGGACGCGGTCCAGGCTTTCTTCGAGCCCGTTGACCACCAGCCGGCCGCTGCCGGGCACCGTGCGCACCAGATGGTGGAACTGGCGCTCGATCGCGGCCAGGTTGTCGAAGATGTCCGCGTGGTCGAACTCGAGGTTGTTGAGCACGGCGGTGCGCGGGCGGTAGTGCACGAACTTGCTGCGTTTGTCGAAGAAGGCGGTGTCGTACTCGTCCGCTTCGATGACGAAAGTCTTGCCGGCGCCCAGCCTCGCCGACACGCCGAAGTTCATCGGTACCCCACCCACGAGAAAACCCGGATTCAACCCGTTGGCTTCGAGCACCCAGGCCAGCATCGAGGTGGTGGTGGTCTTGCCGTGGGTGCCGGCGACCGCCAGCACATGGCGGCCCTGGAGCACGTGCTCGGCCAGCCATTGCGGACCGCTGGTGTAGGGCGCGCCGGCTTCCAGGATGGCTTCCATCAGCGGAAACTTCGGCGCACCGTCGGGCAGGCGGGCGCGGCTGACCACGTTGCCGACCACATACATGTCGGGCGCCAGGGCCATCTGGTCGGCCCCGAATCCTTCGATCAGGTCGATGCCCAGGGCACGCAACTGGTCGCTCATGGGGGGATAGACGCCGGCGTCGCAGCCGGTCACGCGGTGGCCGGCCTCGCGGGCGAGTGCGGCCAGTCCGCCCATGAAAGTGCCGCAAATGCCCAGGATATGAATGTGCATGCGCCGATTCTAGGTGGCACCCCGGGCACAATCCGCCCCATGGATACCTTCCGTTCCGACACGACCGCCGAGATTGCTGCGGTGGCAGCCCGTCTGGTGGTGGACGAAGGCCTGGAGTACGCCGCGGCCAAGCGGCGGGCGGCGAAACAGCTGGGCCTGTCGACGGCCCGTACGCCCTGGCCGGACAACGACCAGCTGGAGGCGGCGGTGCGGGAACACATCGCCATTTTCTGCGACGACACCCAGCCCGTCGAATTGCAGGCGCTGCGCGAGCTGGCCCTGGTCTGGATGGAACGGCTGGCTGCCTTCCGGCCGCACCTGTGCGGCGCCGTCTGGCACGGCACGGCCACGCGCCACAGCGACATCTATATACAGCTGTACTGCGACGACCCCAAGGCGGCCGAATGGGCGCTGCTGGATCACCGGGTCGAGTACCACCCCGGCACCGCCAGCAACGCACTGGGGGATCCGGTCGAGGCGCTGACGCTGCGCCTGCGTTGTCCGGCGCTGGAGCAGTGGGTGCTGGTACACCTTCTGGTGCTGGACCACGATGCCATGCGCGGAGCGCTGAAGCCGGATGCTCAGGGTCGCAGGCCGCGTGGCGACGCCGGGGATGTGCGGGCTCTCGTCACTGCGAGTCCGGAGGCGAACGCATGAACCGCCGGCAACTGTGGATGGCCGGGGTGGGTGTTGCCGCGATGGCGGCCGGCGCCGGGGTCGCGTGGTGGCGGTTGCGACCCGGCACTTCGCTGGATGGCGCCGAGGCTGCATTCTGGGGCAGCGCCTTCCCCGGCGTGAAGGGGGAAACGATCGCCATGTCGCCGATGCGCGGCCGTCCGTTGCTGGTGAACTTCTGGGCCACCTGGTGTCCGCCCTGCGTGGACGAACTGCCCCTGATCAACCGGTTCCACCGGGAGCACGCTTCCCAGGGCTGGCAGGTGCTGGGGCTGGCGGTCGACCAGGCGGCGCCGGTCGCGCGCTTCCTGTCTCACACGCCACTGGACTTTCCGGTGGCGCTCGCGGGATTCGCGGGCACCGAGCTGTCCCGCAGCCTGGGCAACGTCAGTGGTGCCTTGCCGTTCAGCGTAGTGTTTGGTGCCGACGGCACGGTCCTGCACCGCAAACTGGGCAAAGTCAGTCCGGACGAGCTGGCGCTCTGGGCCCAACTGGCCTGAACGGGGAACAGACGGGCGGTGCAAGCCACGCGTTGCGAACGGGATTAAAAAAGGGTTAAAGTTCGCCCATCTTGTGTCTGTTTGTTGTCAGCCGTCATCCGGCTGCTCTTCCCTCAAGGTGTGACGAACGGTAACTTGCGCGATACCGTCCCTCGTGTACACTGCGCACCCCGGCAAGTTGGCGTCGCCTTTTTTCTGAAATAGAGCGAAGTTAAACCAACTTGACTGCAATTCGTTGGAGAAATCATGGATCTGAGAAAACTGAAGACGCTGATCGACCTGGTGTCCGAGTCGAACGTGTCGGAACTGGAAATCACCGAGGCCGAAGGCAAGGTGCGGATCGTCAAGAGTGCTCCGGCGTCGGCAGTGGCACAAGTGATGGCGGTTGCCCCTGCCGCGCCCGTGCTGGCCGCGGCACCTGCCGCCGGCGAAGCGGCAGCCGCAGCGCCCGCTGCCGCGCCCGTCGTGGCTGCCGAGCCGACCGGCCACATCGTCAAGTCTCCCATGGTGGGTACCTTCTACCGCGCGTCCAGCCCCGGTGCCAAGCCGTTTGCCGAGGTCGGCCAGTCGATCAAGGAAGGCGAGACCATCTGCATCGTCGAGGCCATGAAGATCCTCAACGAGATCGAGTGCGACAAGAGCGGCACGATCACGCAGATCCTGGTCGAGAACGGCCAGGCGGTGGAATACGGACAGCCGCTGTTCGTCATCGAATAAAGGGGACCCTCGCCCCATGTTCAAGAAAATCCTCATCGCCAACCGCGGCGAAATCGCCCTTCGTGTGCAGCGTGCCTGCCGCGAAATGGGCATCAAGGCCGTGATGGTCTATTCAGAGGCCGACCGCGACGCCAAGTACGTCCGGCTGGCCGACGAGGCCGTCTGCATCGGCCCGGCGCCCTCGGGCCAGAGTTACCTCAGCATGCCGGCCATCATTTCGGCCGCCGAAGTGACCGACGCAGAAGCCATTCACCCCGGCTATGGCTTCCTGTCGGAGAACGCCGACTTTGCCGAGCGTGTCGAGCGCAGCGGCTTCACCTTCATCGGCCCGACTCCCGAGTCCATCCGCATGATGGGCGACAAGGTTTCGGCCAAGCAGGCCATGATCCGCGCCGGCGTGCCCTGCGTGCCCGGTTCTGAGGGCGCCCTGCCGGACGACCCGGCCGTGATCAAGCGCACCGCCAAGGCGGTGGGTTACCCGGTGATCATCAAGGCCGCCGGCGGTGGTGGTGGGCGCGGCATGCGCGTGGTGCACACGGAAGCGGCCCTGCTGCACGCCGTGCAGACGACCAAGGCGGAAGCCGGTGCGGCCTTCGGCAATCCCGAGGTCTATATGGAGAAGTTTCTCCAGAACCCGCGCCATATCGAGATCCAGATCCTGGCCGACACCCACCGCAACGCGGTGTACCTCGGTGAGCGCGATTGCTCGATGCAGCGTCGCCACCAGAAGGTGATCGAAGAGGCGCCGGCCCCGGGCATTCCGCGCCGCCTGATCGAGAAGATCGGCGAGCGCTGCGCCGCCGCCTGCAAGAAGATCGGCTACCGCGGCGCGGGGACCTTCGAGTTCCTGTTCGAGAACGGCGAGTTCTATTTCATCGAGATGAACACGCGTGTCCAGGTCGAGCACCCCGTGACCGAGTGGATTTCGGGCGTGGACATCGTGCGCACCCAGATCGCGGTCGCGGCCGGTGAGAAGCTGCCGTTCACGCAGCGCCAGATCCAGCTGCGCGGCCACGCCATCGAGTGCCGCATCAACGCCGAAGACGCCTACAAGTTCACCCCGTCGCCCGGCCGCATCACCACCTGGCACATGCCCGGTGGCCCGGGGGTGCGCGTGGACTCGCATGCGTACACCAACTACTTCGTGCCACCCAACTACGACTCCATGATCGGCAAGCTGATCGTGCACGGCGACACGCGCGAGCAGGCCCTGGCCCGCATGCGCACCGCGCTGGCCGAGGCGGTGGTGGAAGGCATCAAGACCAACATCCCGCTGCACCGCGAGCTGATGGTCGACGCCAGCTTCGTGGCCGGCGGAACGAACATCCACTACCTCGAAGAGTGGCTGTCGCAGCGTGAGCGCTGACGTGTCCGGCGGCTCGCTGTTCGAGCTGGTGCTGCTGGTGCCCGAGGCCGGCGTGGAGCCGGTCGGCGACGCGCTGGTGGCCCTGGATGCGCTGAGCGTGTCGGTCGAGGACGCCGACGCACTGACCCCGGCCGAGCAGGCGCTGTTTGGTGAACCCGGCATGCCGCCGCCCAAGGAGGGCTGGAACCGATCGCGGGTGGTGGCGCTGTTCCCCGATGAAGCGCTGGCGCGCGAGGCGGCGGCGCTGCTGCTGCCGCAGGACTTCTTCGACGGTTCGCAGGTGATGGGCGTTCGCACTGTGGCCGAGCAGGACTGGGTGCGGCTGACGCAATCGCAGTTCGATCCCGTCGAGATCACGCCGACCTTCTGGATCGTGCCCACCTGGCACGAGCCTCCGGCCGCGGCCAGAGAGGTGATCCGCCTGGACCCTGGCCTGGCCTTCGGCACCGGCACCCACCCGACCACCCGCATGTGCCTGCGCTGGATCGCGGGGCATGCGCCGCGCGGTCAGCGGGTGCTCGACTACGGCTGCGGTTCCGGCATCCTGGCGATCGGTGCGGCCAAGTTCGGTGCCGATCCCATCGTGGCGGTGGACATCGATCCGGCCGCGGTCGAGTCGTCGCGGCTCAATGCCGATGCCAACGGGGTCGTGCTGCGAACCGGCCTGCCCGACGTGGTCGATGGCGACTTCGATGTGGTGCTGGCGAACATCCTGGCCACGCCGCTGAAGGTGCTGGCGCCGCTGCTGTGCGAGCGCGTGCGTGCTGGCGGGCATCTGGTGCTGGCGGGCATCCTGGCCCGGCAGGAAGAAGAGCTGCGCGAAGCCTATGCG
This sequence comes from Hydrogenophaga sedimenti, assembly GCF_051857515.1. Classification (NCBI taxonomy): domain Bacteria; kingdom Pseudomonadati; phylum Pseudomonadota; class Betaproteobacteria; order Burkholderiales; family Comamonadaceae; genus Hydrogenophaga; species Hydrogenophaga sedimenti. The sequence continues at coordinate 152,845 of NZ_JBPZHA010000003.1, read as the reverse complement.
CCCTGGGTGAAGCTGCGCGTGAGCGACGAGGAAGACGGCTGGATCCTGATGACCGCTTCCAAGGTCTGAGACCGGCTCCGTCGGGCCGGGGGCGGTGCAGGTGCCTGCAATAATCGCCGCATGAGTTTCACCACCCGCTGTCCTGCTTGCGGAACGACGTTCAAGATCGTTCCCGACCAGCTCAAGATTTCCGACGGATGGGTGCGTTGCGGGCATTGCGCCGATGTGTTTGATGCCACGCTGTTTCTGGAAGGGGAAGGCCCGGCGCCCGAGCCTGTACCTGTCGCCCCTCCGCCGCCCGCCCCGGTGCAGGAGACCATGCCTCCGGTGCCGTCGCCCTCGCGCAAGGTGGTGATCTCGGCTCCGGTGGTACCGCCGCCCGGTGAGGGTGACGACGGCTGGCTGCTGAGGCCCCGCCGGACCGAAGAGCCCGGGCCGTCGCCACAGGGGCCGCGCTCGGTTCCGGGCATGGACCGGGTCCAGGCCGATCAGACCTTCGAAGAAGAGATCCGGCGCTTTGCGGTGTCGTCCACCAGCGAGGCAACTCCGCCGGTCCCTTCTCCTGCGCCGCCAGCGCCTGACCCCTCGGTCGAGTCGTCCGCTTCTGACGTGGCTCCGGTCGAGGAAGAAGAGGCCGTTGCCGGTGATGCGCAGCCAGCGTCGCCGACGCCCATCCCCGCGTCCGAAGCAGGGGAAACAGCCCCGGCGGAGCCGCCGGTGCTGGAGCCGAGTTTTGTGGTGCAGGCGCGCAAGCGGGCGTTCTGGCAATCCCGGGGCACGCGCGCGGCCTTGTGGCTGGCCTCGGTGCTGCTGGTGCTGGGTCTGCTGCTCCAGATCGCCGTGTACGAGCGCAACCGGCTGGCGGCCTGGAATCCGGCGACGGAATCCCTGCTGGTGGCCCTGTGCCGACCCATGGGGTGTGAAGTCGGGCCTGCGCGGCAGATCGAATCGGTGGTCATCGACAGTTCGAACCTGGTGCGGCGTCTGGGCAACTTCTACTCGTTCGATCTGGTGCTCAAGAACAGCGCGGCCTACGCGGTCGCCATGCCGGCGCTGGAGCTGAGCCTGACGGACACGCGCGAAGCCGTGATCGTCCGCAGGGTGTTCCTGCCGGAAGAGCTTCCGGGGGCGCCCCAGCTGCTGCCACCACAGGGCGCGTTGTCCCTGAGTCTGCGCCTGTCCATCGCGGACCAGGGCGTGTCGTCCATGTCGGGCTACCGTGCCCTGGTCTTTTATCCCTGAGAACCTTCCAACATGTCCATCCTCATTTGCGGCTCGCTCGCCTTCGACACCATCATGACCTTCGAGGGCCGGTTCGCCGAGCAGATCCTGCCAAGCCAGCTGCACATCCTCAACGTGTCCTTTCTCGTGCCCGGCATGCGGCGCGAATTCGGCGGTTGCGCAGGCAACATCGCCTACGGCCTGCGCCAGCTGGGCTCGGACGCGGTGCCGCTGGCCATGGTGGGCAACGATGCGCAGGACTATCTCGCGCGGCTGCAGGGGCTGGGCGTGGACACGCGGTTCATCGGCACCACGGCGGACAACTACACCGCCCAGGCGATGATCATGACCGACCGCGACAACAACCAGATCACCGCGTTCCACCCCGGTGCGATGTCGCAGGCGCACGAGAACCGTGTGCCCACCGACGCCGGCATCCGCCTGGCGATCGTGGCACCCGACGGGCGCGACGCCATGCTGCAGCACGCCGAACAACTGCACGCTGCCGGTATCCCCTTTGTCTTCGATCCGGGCCAGGGCCTGCCGATGTTCAACGGCGAAGAATTGCGCCACTTCGTCTCGATGGCCAGCTGGGTGGCGGTCAACGATTACGAAGGCAAGATGCTCAGCGATCGCACCGGCCTGAGCCTGCCGGAGATTGCACGCCAGGTCAGCGGACTGATCGTGACGCTGGCCGAGCATGGCTGCGATGTGCATGTGGACGGCCAGGTCACCCGGGTGGCCGGCGTGGCCGCGACGGCGGTGGTGGATCCGACCGGCTGCGGGGATGCCTTCCGCGCAGCCCTGCTGCACGGCCTGTCACAGGGCTGGTCGCTCGAACGCTGTGCCGAGCTGGGCAATCGCCTGGGGGCCACCAAGATTGCCTGCCGCGGCGGCCAGAACTACCAGCTCTGAAAACGAAAAGGCCCGGCGCTTGCGCACCGGGCCTGTCAATCATCCGTGAGGATGACTCAGGGCTTGCTGGACGTCGGGAACGGCCAGGCAGCCTGAGGGTTCAGCTTGGTTTGAGCTGCAGGTGCCGCAGGGGCTGCCGGCTTCTTGGCCGGCTCAGCTTTTTTTGCTGGGGCTGCCTTTTTGACGGCGGCCTTCTTGGGGGCGGCGGCTTTCTTGGGAGCAGCAGCCTTCTTTGCCGGTGCAGCCTTCTTAGGGGCAGCAGCCTTCTTCGCCGGTGCAGCCTTCTTGGGAGCAGCAGCCTTCTTTGCCGGTGCAGCCTTCTTAGGAGCAGCAGCCTTCTTCGCCGGTGCAGCCTTCTTAGGAGCAGCAGCCTTCTTTGCCGGTGCAGCCTTCTTAGGAGCAGCAGCCTTCTTCGCCGGTGCAGCCTTCTTAGGAGCAGCAGCCTTCTTTGCCGGTGCAGCCTTCTTGGCCGGAGCGGCCTTCTTGGGAGCAGCAGCCTTCTTCGCCGGTGCAGCCTTCTTGGCGGCCGGAGCGGCCTTCTTCACAGCGGCCTTTTTAGCCGGGGCGGCTTTCTTGGCCGGAGCTTTTTTCGCAGTTGCCATTGTTTTCTCCTTGATCAAGTTGCAAAGAGCACTTCCACCGACCGAACGCCGGAGAAGTGATTCAGGACCCTGGCGCCGTGGATGCATCCACGGGTGGCGCCAAGGCCTTGAATGCTGTGACAAAGCCCTGTCCCGGACACCGGGATGTCTGGAGCAGGGCTTTGTGAAACGGTGAACATGTCAATCAATCGTCGGGCCTTCAATCCCAGGACAACGCGCCGCCGGACTGGTATTCGATGACGCGGGTCTCGAAGAAATTGCGTTCCTTCTTGAGATCGATCATTTCGCTCATCCAGGGAAACGGGTTCTCTTCGTTGGGGAACAGTGGCTCTAGGCCGATCTGCGTCGCACGGCGGTTGGCGATGTAGCGCAGATAGCCCTTGAACATGGAGGCGTTGAGACCCAGCACGCCACGCGGCATGGTGTCTTCAGCGTAGCGGTATTCGAGTTCCACGGCTTTTTCGAACAGCGCCTTGATCTCGGCCTTGAACTGCGGCGTCCACAGCATCGGGTTCTCGAGCTTGATCGCGTTGATCAGGTCGATGCCGAAATTGCAGTGCATCGATTCGTCGCGCAGGATGTACTGGTACTGCTCGGCAGCGCCGGTCATCTTGTTTTGGCGGCCCAGTGCGAGGATCTGCGTGAAGCCGACGTAGAAGAACAGGCCTTCCATCAGGCAGGCGAACACGATCAGCGACTTGAGCAGCGTCTGGTCATTCTCGGGCGTGCCGGTCTTGAACATCGGATCCATGATCGCGTCGATGAACGGAATCAGGAACTCGTCCTTGTCGCGGATCGACTGGACCTCGTGGTACGCGTTGAAGATCTCGCCTTCGTCCAGGCCCAGCGACTCCACGATGTACTGGTAGGCGTGCGTGTGGATCGCTTCTTCGAAGGCCTGGCGCAGCAGGAACTGGCGGCACTCGGGCGCCGTGATGTGGCGGTAAGTGCCCAGCGTGATGTTGTTGGCGGCCAGCGAATCGGCGGTGACGAAGAAGCCGAGGTTGCGCTTGACGAGGCGGCGCTCGTCTTCGGTCAGGCCGTTGGGATCCTTCCAGAGCGCGATGTCGCGGCTCATGTTCACTTCCTGCGGCATCCAGTGGTTGGCGCAGGTGGCGAGGTATTTTTCCCAGGCCCACTTGTACTTGAAGGGAACGAGCTGGTTGACGTCGGTCTGTCCGTTGATGATGCGCTTGTCGGCGACGTTGACACGTCGGGCGCTGTCGGACGAAGACGGTGCGGCGGAGGACAGTGACGCTTGCACACCCGACGAAACAGCAGTCGGGGAAATCGGTGCGGGCTTAACAGCGGGAGTGACTTGATCGTCCCAGGTCAACATAGGGGTGTCCAATTCGGTGGATTATCGAAGCGTCGACATGAATTGCAAAGCAATCATGTGCCGAGCGAATGCATTGTGTTGCGGTGCTGCATCGAAATCGGTGAGAAGTTTCATCACGGTCATTCGCATCGGCGCATGAAGCTCACTGGCAGGCTTCGCAGCCCGGGTCGTCGATCGCGCAGAACTTGATGTCGGTCGCAGGTTCTGCCGTCGCCGCGGCAGCGACCGGTGCGCTCATTGCGACATCGTGGCCGTGCACCGCAACCGCGTTGAGCTGGCCCGTGCGGCCGGTGGATTTTTCGGCCTGCGTGGCCGAGGTCGTGCGCAGGTAGTAGGTGGTCTTGAGACCACGCAGCCACGCGAGCTTGTAGGTGTCGTCGAGCTTCTTGCCCGAAGCGCCGGCCATGTAGATGTTCAGGCTCTGTGCCTGGTCGATCCACTTCTGGCGGCGCGCCGCGGCCTCCACCAGCCACAGCGGCTCCACTTCGAACGCGGTGGCGTAGAGCGCCTTCACGTCCTGCGGCACGCGGTCGATGGGGCGCAGCGAACCGTCGAAGTGCTTGAGGTCCATGACCATCACGTCGTCCCACAGGCCCAGGCGCTTGAGGTCTTTGACCAGGTAGCCGTTGATGATGGTGAACTCGCCCGACAGGTTGGACTTGACCGAGAGGTTGCCGAAGCAGGGCTCGATGGAGGCGTCGACGCCGATGATGTTGGAGATGGTCGCGGTCGGGGCGATGGCCACGCAGTTGGAGTTGCGCATGCCATCGGCGGCGATCTTCTTGCGCAGCGCGTCCCAGTCCAGCGTGGCCGAGCGGTCCACGTCCACATAGCCGCCGCGTTCGCGCGCCAGCAGGTCCAGCGTGTCGGGCGGCAGGATGCCCTGGTCCCACAGCGAACCGCGGTAGCTCGAATAGCGGCCGCGCTCGCGCGCCAGCTCGGTCGAGGCCCAGTAGGCGTAGTAGCAGATCGCTTCCATCGACTTGTCGGCGAACTCGACCGCTTCGTTGGAGGCGTAGGGAATGCGCAGTTCGTACAGCGCGTCCTGGAAGCCCATCAGGCCCAGGCCCACCGGACGGTGGCGCAGGTTGGAGTCGCGCGCTTTCTTGACCGCGTAGTAGTTGATGTCGATCACGTTGTCGAGCATGCGCATCGCCGTGTTGATCGTCTTCTGCAGCTTGGCGTGGTCGAGCTGGCCATCCTTGACGTGCTGGAGCAGGTTGACCGAGCCCAGGTTGCAGACCGCGGTTTCGGTGTCGCTGGTATTGAGCGTGATCTCGGTGCAGAGGTTGGAGCTGTGCACCACGCCGGCGTGCTGCTGCGGGCTGCGCACGTTGCAGGCGTCCTTGTAGGTGATCCAGGGGTGGCCGGTCTCGAACAGCATCGAGAGCATCTTGCGCCACAGGTCGGTGGCCGGCACCTTGCGGCTGGGCTTGATCTCACCGCGCTCGGCCTTGGCTTCGTAGGCGACGTAGGCCTTTTCAAACTCGGCACCGAACAGGTCGTGCAGGTCGGGCACGTTGTTGGGAGAGAACAGGGTCCAGTCGCCCTTTTCCATCACGCGCTTCATGAACAGGTCGGGAATCCAGTTCGCCGTGTTCATGTCGTGGGTGCGGCGGCGGTCGTCGCCGGTGTTCTTGCGCAGCTCCAGGAACTCTTCGATGTCCAGGTGCCAGGTTTCCAGGTAGGTGCAGACCGCGCCCTTGCGCTTGCCGCCCTGGTTGACCGCGACGGCGGTGTCGTTGACCACCTTGAGGAAGGGCACCACGCCTTGCGATTCTCCGTTGGTGCCCTTGATGTGGGCGCCCAGGGCGCGCACGCGGGTCCAGTCGTTGCCCAGGCCGCCGGCGAACTTGGACAGCAGCGCGTTTTCCTTGATCGACTCGTAGATGCCGTCGAGGTCGTCGGGCACCGTGGTCAGGTAGCAGCTGGAGAGCTGCGAGCGCAGCGTGCCGGCGTTGAACAGCGTGGGCGTGGACGACATGAAGTCGAACGAGGACAGCACCTCGTAGAACTCGATGGCGCGGGCTTCGCGGTCGATCTCGTTGAGCGACAGGCCCATGGCCACGCGCATGAAGAAGGTCTGTGGCAGCTCGATGCGGGTCTTGCGCACGTGCAGGAAGTAGCGGTCGTACAGGGTCTGCAGGCCCAGGTAGTCGAACTGCAGGTCGCGCTCGGGCTTGAGCGCGGCGCCCAGGCGGGCCAGGTCGAACTGCAGCAGCTTCTCGTCCAGCAGTTCGTTCTGCACGCCCTTCTTGATGGCTTGCGGGAAGTAGTCGGCGTAGCGCTCGGCGCGCTGGGCCTGTGGCACGTCTTCGCCCAGCACTTCCTTGACCACGGTGTGCAGCAGCAGGCGCGCGGTGGCGTAGGTGTAGTCGGGGTCTTTTTCGATCAGGGTGCGGGCAGCGAGGATGGCGGCCTTGTAGACCTCTTCGATCGGCACGCCGTCGTACAGGTTGCGCTTGGTCTCGGCGACGATGGGATCGGCCTTGACGTCCTTGCCCAGGTTGGCGCAGGCGGCTTCGATCAGGCCCTGCAGGCGGGCGATGTCCAGCGGCACGCGCTGGCCACCATCCACCACGTGCAGGACGGCTTCGGCGGGTTGCGCGGCCTGCACCTGCTGGGCGCGCTCCTGGGTGCGGCGTTCGCGGTAGAGCACGTAGGCGCGGGCCACTTCATGGTGTCCGCTGCGCATCAGGCCCAGTTCGACATGGTCCTGCACGTCTTCGATGTGGAAGGTGCCGCCGCCCGGACGCGAACGCACCAGCGCACGCACCACGGTCTGCGTCAGTGCATCCACCGTCTCGCGCACGCTGGCCGACGCGGCGCCCTGGGTGCCATGCACCGCGAGAAACGCCTTCATCATCGCCACCGCGATCTTGCTCGGCTCGAACGGCACGACGGCGCCGTTGCGGCGAATGATCTGGTACTGGGCAAACACGGTCGAGCTGGTCGGCTCGGCGGCGACACCGGCGCTGCCGGTCAACAGTTGGGGGGCGTTCGGGGATGCGGTGGGCGTGGCTGTCAGCATGGTTCCTCTTTCGTTTGTTTTGTGTGGGTGCCGGCGGCGGGGCGCGGGGCACAGGGCCAGGTGGTCTGGCGCAGCGCACACTATATCTGGTGTCTCGTGGGGGTACAAGCCACTACCGGTAGTGTTTCGTGCGGTTTTTCGGTTTGCTTTTCGTCTGGCAAAAATGGCGCAGCCTCCGGCGCCTGACGCGGGATGCCGCGGGCCAGCGAAACTTCTGCGTTCGCTTTCAGGGCGCCAATGGCGGCGCGGTTTCTGGCGGGATTTGTGGCGCAAGTCCGCGCCGTTGCTGGCGGGACGCCGGAAGGTTTTCTGGCGGCGGCGCGCGGTCAGTCGCTGGCGTTTTCTGTGGTGCCGACGCACCCGGGAAAATACCGATGATCCCAGCCCAGGGACCGTTGCAGCCGCGACCACTCAAAGCCCGGACCGGGGTCCTGCTTGCGGCCGGGCGCGATGTGTTCGTGGCCCGCGATGTGCTCGATCGGGAAGCGCGCGCGCAGCTGCTCGCAGAGCTGGGTCAGGGTGGCGTATTGCGGAGCCTCGAAGGATTCGCCTTCCAGTCCTTCGAGCTCGATGCCGATCGAATCGTCGTTGCAGTTGGTGCGTCCGCGCCAGCACGAGGCACCGGCGTGCCAGGCGCGGGCGCCGGCGTCGACGAACTGGACCAGTTCACCGGTGCGCCGCACGAAGAAGTGGGCCGAAACCTCCATGCCCCGGATCTGCCCGAAGTAGGGGTGGGCCGACCAGTCGAGCTGGTTGGTGAACAGCTGCTCGACTTCCGGACCGCCGTAGACACCCGGTGGAAGGCTGATCGAATGCAGCACGATCAGGTCGATGCGGGCGCCATCGGGGCGGGGGCCGAAGTTGGGCGAGGCCACGGCGCGCGCGGTCCGGAGCCAGCCTCCATCCCAGTCGCCCGCCGCACCGGCCTTCAAGGCATCAACTCTGGGTGTCTTCATCGTCCGAGGGCATGGTGATGCCCAGGCGCTGGATGCGGTAACGCATCTGGCGCAGGTTCAAGCCCAGCCGGCTGGCGGCGGCGGTGCGGTTGAAGTCGCATTCCTTGAGCGCCTTGAGCAGCACCTGGCGTTCCTGCTCATCGAGGTAACTCTGCAGGTCGGCGGGAATGCCAGCGTTTTCGGTGGCCTGGGCCGGTGCGGGCGGCTCGGCCATCTGGTCCGGCTGGGAAGGCCGGAACGGCACCTCGGCGCTGTCGCTGGAATCCTCGAAGTCGCAGGCCTCCAGCACCGACCCGCTGCTCAGTGCCAGCGCACGCTGCAGCAGGTTCTCCAGTTCGCGGACATTGCCGGGCAGCTCGCGCGACTGCAGGTACGCGCGGGCGGCGTCGGACAGGACCGGGGCGGTCTGGCCCGACTCGGCGCAGATGCGCTGCAGCAGGGCCAGCACCAGCTCCGGCAGGTCTTCACGCCGCTCGCGCAGCGGCGGGGTGCGAAGACCGATGACGTTGAGCCGGTAGAACAGGTCCTGGCGGAAATCGCCACTCTTGACCAGGGCCGACAGGTCCTTGTGCGTGGCGCTGACCAGCCGGACGTCGACCGCCTCTTCCTGCACACCGCCGAGCGGGCGCACGCGCCGTTCCTGGATCACCCGCAGCAGCTTGGCCTGCATGCCCAGTGGCAGGTCGCCGATCTCGTCGAGGAACAGAGTGCCGCCACGCGCCGCCTGGAAATAGCCTTCGCGGTCGTGGCTGGCGCCGGTGTACGCGCCCTTGCGGGCGCCGAAAAATTCGGCTTCGATCAGGTTGTCGGGAATCGCACCGCAGTTGACCGCCACGAACGGACCGTCGGTGCGGTGGCTGCACTCATGCACCGCCCGCGCGACCAGTTCCTTGCCGGTGCCCGACTCGCCGAGGATCAGCACCGGCGCCATGCTGGTGGCGACCTTTTCGATGCGCTGGCGGATCTGCACCATCGGGGCCGAGGTGCCCACGATGCGCGCCAGCGCCCGGATGCCACCGGGTGGCGGTGGCGCGCTGCGCACCGGTTCGCTCACCGGTGCGCGCCGCTGGTCGGCCGCCGGCTCCATGCGCTGGCTTTGCAGGGCCGCGTGCACCGCGGACCGCAGCTGCTTGAGGTCCACCGGCTTGGTCAGGTAGTCGAAGGCGCCGCTCTTGAGGGCCTCGACCGCGTTCTCCGCCGAGCCGTAGGCCGTGATGACGATGGTCTTCTCGCTGCGTTGCTGTTCGCCGAGTTCGCGCAGCAGTTCCAGTCCGAGCCCGTCGGGCAGGCGCATGTCGGAGATCAGCACATCGAAGCGCCGCTGGGCCAGCCATTCGCGGGCCTGGGCCAGATCGGGCGCCGACACGACTTCGTACCCTTCGCGCAGCAGCGTGAGTTCGTAGAGGGTGCGCAGGTCCGGTTCGTCGTCGACGACCAGCACGCATGCGGTGGGAGAGGCGGGCATGAAGAACGTCAGAGCGTGGAAAGGGAGGGCGGGCCGTTGGTGGACGTGCCGGGCCGGGTCGGTGGCGGCAGCGAGTCACCGGGCGGATAGGAGAGGCTCTGCTGGACCGGCGCGCGCGGGCCGCCCTGCGTGGTCGGCGCCAGCACGTAGAACTCGTTGCCCTCGCGCTGGTCCAGGCGGCTGCGCTGGTAGGCGATCTGTGCGCCGTAGCGTTCGCACAGCTCGCGGCAGATGTAGAGGCCCAGGCCGCTGGAGCGGCTCTCGGAAGAGAAGAAGGGCTCGAACAGGTGCTTGAGCACGCTGGGCTCCAGCGGTGCACTGTCGCTCCAGACCGAGATGCGCACGCGGTCCGGACCGGCGGGCTGCGAGATCACGCGGATCGAGGAGGCCTGTCCGCTGGCGTGGCGCAGGGCGTTGTCCAGCAGGTTGATCATCAGGCGCCGCAGGTGCTCGGGATCGAAGGTGATGTGCAGGCCCGGGGCATGCGGATGCACGCCCAGCACGCCCTTGGCCTGGTTCTGGCGGGTCCACTCGTGGGTGATCTGGCGCAGGGTCTGGTCCAGCGGCAGGGCCGGCAGCCCTTCGTCCTGGCTGGGCTGGGCCCGGGCCACATTGAGGATGTCGTCGACGATGCGCGAGAGGCGCTGCGCGTTCTGCTCGATCATGCGCGTCAGGCGCTTCTGGCCGGGTTCGGTGACCTCTTCGTCCAGCAGGGCATTGGCCTGCGTGATCGCCGAGAGCGGGTTGCGGATCTCGTGGGCGACGGCGGCGGACATGCGGCCCATCGAGGCCAGCTTCTCGGTGCGCACCCGCGCCTCGACCTCGCGCAGGTCTTCGAGGAACAGCACGCACAGGTCGTTGGGGCGCCAGTTCTGCGCATTGGTCAGCCGGGTGCGGGCAAACAGGCGCAAGGTGGTGTATTCGTCCGGGGCCAGCTGCACCTCTGCCTCCAGCCCCTGACCGACCTGGAAGGTCCGGTCGACCAGGAACGACAGGCTCTCCCATTCGGGGCGCGCCGACAGCAGCAGCTTGGCGGCGTGCGGGTAGTGGTCGCCCATCAGCATGCCCTGTGCCGCCGGGTTGGCGTTGCGCACCACGCCGTGGCGGTCGACCACCAGCACACCCTCGCTCAGGCTCTCGATGATCAGTTCGTTGACCTCGGCCTGCGAGCGCGCCGCGGCCTGGCTCTTCTGCACCAGCGCCTCTTCGCGCGCCAGGCGCTGGGCCAGCTGGTTGGCCAGGAATGCGACCACGAAGAAACCGGTGCCGCTCAGTCCCGACTGCAGCAGCCGCGAGGTCGAGACGTCGCTCAGCAGGGGCGCGCCGAGCAGTGCGTCGCCCAGCAGGTAGAGTGTGGTGACCGCCGCCGTGGCGAGCGCCAGCGTCATGGAGCCGAGGATGGCGGCCAGCAGCACCGGCAACGCGAACAGCGGCGTGTAGTTGATGCCCGCCTGCTGGAAGTGGTCCAGCAGCCCGAAAACCACCAGGTCGACGGCAATCGTCAGCAGCCACTGGACGCGGAAGGCCCGGCCCGGCTCGATGCGCTTGGTCCACAGCAGCACGGCGATCGTTGCGCCCAGGTGCAGTGCGCAGACGCCCGCCAGCCATTTCGCGCCGCCACCGCCGTTGCTCTGCAGGAAGACCTGCAGCGCCAGCAGCACCAGGGCGATGAGCACGCGGGCCCGCATGAACGCCTTCCACAGCCGCACATAGGCGCGCACGTGGTGGGCCTGGTCCTGCAGGCTGCTGCCGGCCTCCAGGGTGGAGTACCAGGAGGGGGCAAACTGGGAGTTCGGATCGGATGCCATGGGTGTGCCGAGTCCGGAGTCAGTGGCTCACCGCACGGCGGCTTCGTGCTGGCGCCGGTGCTCCTGGCAGCAGTAGCGTCCCCGGTTGCCCTGGACCGCTTCGCTCTCGGGCAGGTGGGTGCCGCACTGGTCGCAGGCAATCATCGGCATCGGGCGTGCCGGCTCCTTGCGTTTCGGTGCGGCGTCGTCCTGTTCGGACTGGCGGTTGTTGCGCCAGATCCAGAAGGCGACCAGCAGCACGGTCAGGACCAGAAGGAATTTCATCGTCAGCCGATCCGGTGCAGCACCACTTCGAGCACAAAGCGCGAGCCGACGTAGCCCAGCAGCAGGAAGCCTGCGCCCAGGTAGAGCATGCGCACCGCGACGCGACCGCGCCAGCCCAGGCGCCAGCGACCCAGCAGCAGCACGCCCATGGTCAGCCAGGCCAGCACCGAGAACGCCGTCTTGTGGTTCCAGACCCAGCGCTCGTTGATGAGTTCGGAGAACCAGCCACCGACCAGCAGCGTGGCGCTGAGCAGCACGAAGCCGGCGGCGACGAAGCGGAAGGTCAGTCGTTCCAGCGTCAGCAGCGGCATCGAGGTGTCGCTGGTGGTGCCCAGGCGCATGGCCTTCTCGGCGCGCTGCATGAGCCAGGCGTGCACGACCGCCGCGGCGATCAGCCCGTAGGAGGCGATGCCCAGCGCCCAGTGCAGCGGCATCCAGTTCGAGGGCAGGGCATGGTATTGGGCGCCGGGGAAGAACAGCGCCAGCAGCACCGCCACCGTGCCCAGCACCGCCAGCGTCCAGCGCGCCTTGAGCTGCGGATACATGCGGCTCTCGATCAGGTAGACCGTCAGCACCAGCCAGGCGGTGACCGACAGGGCTGGCGCGAACCCGAAGCGGGCCGGCGTTTCCAGCACCGCCGAACCCAGCACGAGCAGGTGCAGCAGCCAGGCCACGGCCAGGATGTTGCGGGTCTGCTGCTGGGTCAGGCGCGGGTGGGCCCAGGCGATGAAGGCGTACGACAGCGCCGCCACCGCCGACAGCAGGGCTGCGGGCGGGTTGCTGGTGAGGGCGGGCAGGAAGGTCATGAATGGGCGTGGCGGCCGTTGGGAGAGGGGGCAGGCAGCTAAAATCGCCCTTGGAGTTTAAAGCGTCTTGGCCGCGCGAGCCGCCGGTTCCGCCACGCGACCCGACCCCGGCGTTTCGCCGCTGTCACCCCCCGCCGTCCCCCACTTCCCCGACCCCAACATGGCCTCAGCCCTTTCCGACCGTCTGTCACGCATCGTCAAGGAAATGCGGGGTCAGGCGCGCATCACCGAGAGCAACGTCACCGACATGCTGCGCGAGGTGCGCATGGCCCTGCTGGAGGCCGACGTGGCCCTGCCGGTGGTGCGCGACTTCATTGCCCGCGTGAAAGAGAAGGCGCTGGGCGCCGAGGTGGTGGGCTCGCTCACGCCCGGGCAGGTGCTGGTCAGCGTGGTCAACCGCGAGCTGGCGGCGACCATGGGCGAAGGCGTGGCGGACATCAACCTCGCGGCCCAGCCGCCGGCGGTGATCCTGATGGCGGGCCTGCAGGGCGCCGGCAAGACGACGACCACGGCCAAGCTGGCCAAGCACCTGATCGAGAAGCGCAAGAAGAAGGTGCTGACGGTCTCGGGCGACGTCTACCGCCCGGCCGCCATCGAACAGCTCAAGACGGTGACGGCGCAGGCCGGCGCCGAGTGGTTCCCCAGCTCGCCCGACCAGAAGCCGCTGGACATCGCCCGCGCGGCGCTGGACTACGCGAAGAAACATTACTTCGACGTGCTGCTGGTCGACACGGCCGGCCGCCTGGCGATCGACGAAGTGCTGATGCGCGAGATCCAGGAGCTGCACGCCGCGATCCATCCGGTCGAGACACTGTTCGTGGTCGACGCGATGCAGGGCCAGGACGCGGTCAACACCGCCAAGGCCTTCAAGGACGCGCTGCCACTGACCGGCATCGTGCTGACCAAGATGGATGGCGACTCGCGCGGCGGCGCGGCGCTGTCGGTGCGCCAGGTCACCGGTGCGCCAATCAAGTTCGCTGGTGTGAGCGAGAAGATCGACGGCCTGGAGGTGTTCGACGCCGACCGCCACGCGGGGCGCATCCTGGGCATGGGCGACATCGTGGCCCTGGTCGAGCAGGTCACCGCCGGTGTGGACATGGAGGCGGCGCAGAAGCTGGCCGCCAAGGTCAAGAGCGGTGGCGACTTCGACCTCAACGATTTCCTCGATCAGATCCGCCAGATGAAGCAGATGGGTGGCCTGTCCAGCCTGATGGACAAGCTGCCCGGCAACCTGGCCGCCAAGGCCAGCGAGGCCGACCTGACCCGCGCCGAGAAAGACATCAAGCGCAAGGAAGGGATCATCTGCAGCATGACGCCCCGCGAGCGCACCAAGCCCGATCTCATCAAGGCCACCCGCAAGCGCCGCATCGCCGCCGGTGCCGGCGTGCATGTGCAGGAAGTCAACCGCCTGCTCAAGGAGTTCGAGCAGATGCAGGGCATGATGAAGAAGATGAAGGGCGGCGGCCTGATGAAGATGATGAAGCGCATGGGTGGCATGAAGGGCATGCCGAAAATGTGACCCCACTGCGCCGCTGCGCGTCTTCCCCTCTGGGGGGCAACGCCTGTGGCCTGGCGAAGCCAGTTCCACGGCGTTTCTGGATCAATCCCCGCGCTCCGGTGGGGTTGACGGAAGTCAAGCGGCCTGTCTGCGCGCACGCCGATACTCGCCTCCCATGTGGATGGTTCTGAACCTGCTGATTGCGGTGCCCTGTGTGGCGGTGGCCCTGTGGCTGCGGCCCTGGCGCATGCTGCGCGGGCCCTTGTTCACGCCCGCGCTGGCGGCGCTGGTCTTGCTGCCCTGGCTCTGGCTGCTGCCGCAGAAGATGCCGCAGGGTCTGCAGGTGCAGCTCTCGGGCGCCTGCCTGCTGGTGCTGATGCTGGGCTGGCCGCTGGCCGTGCTGGTGCTCGGTGGGGTTGCCGCCGTGGTCTGGTTCGTGGGACAGGCCGACCCCGAGGTGGTGCTGATGCAGTGGGTCTGGACCGGACTGGTGCCGGCGCTCCTGGCCTTGGCGATTGGCGCGGTGCTGCGCCGCTGGCTGCCGCCGAACCCGTTTGTCTACACGCTGGGGCGTGCGTTTTTCGGCACCGCCGTGGCGGTGTTCCTGTCGGGGCTGCTGTTCGAGGGCCTGCAGTGGGTGGCCGGCGAGCCGGGGCGGGAGTGGTCGCTGGTGGCGCGCTGGCTGATGGCCTGGGGCGATGCCTTCCTCACCGGCATGTTCGGCGCCATCTTCGTCGCCTTCGTGCCGCAGTGGCTGGCGACCTGGTCGGACCAGCGCTACCTCAAACCACCGCAGAACTGATTTGGGACGGCCTGGCGCCTGAATCCCCTGGTCAGGCGACCTGTTCGGTCGTGAGCACCTCGCCGCGCAGCGAGTGCGGCAGCGACTGCGTGATCTTCACGTCGACCATCTGGCCCACCAGGCGCGCACTGTTCGGGCCGCCGTCGAAGTTGACGATGCGGTTGCACTCGGTGCGGCCCATGAGCTCGGCGGCGTTCTTGCGTGAGGGCCCCTCGACCAGGATGCGCTGCACCGTGCCTTCGCGGCTGGCGCTGATGCGGCGCACGTTCTCCTCCAGCACGGCCTGCAGGTGCTGCAGGCGCTGCAGCTTGACCTCGTGCGGCGTGTCGTCGGGCAGATTGGCGGCGGGCGTGCCGGGGCGCGGGCTGAAGATGAACGAGAAGCTGGCGTCGTAGCCGACGTCGGTGATCAGCTTCATCATCTTCTGGAAGTCCTCTTCCGTCTCGCCCGGGAAGCCGACGATGAAGTCGCTGCTCAGGGACAGGTCGGGCCGGATCGCGCGCAGCTTGCGGATCGTGCTCTTGTATTCCATGGCGGTGTAGCCGCGCTTCATGGCCATGAGGATGCGGTCGCTGCCGTGCTGCACCGGCAGGTGCAGGTGGCTCACCAGTTTCGGAATCTTGGCGTAAGCCTCGATCAGGCGCGGCGTGAACTCGTTGGGGTGGCTGGTGGTGTAGCGGATGCGCTCGATGCCCGGGATCTCGGCCACGTATTCGAGCAGCAGCGCGAAGTCGGCGATCTCTTCGGTCTCGCCCATCTTGCCGCGGTAGGCGTTGACGTTCTGGCCCAGCAGGTTGACCTCGCGCACGCCCTGGTCGGCCAGGCCGGCGATCTCGACCAGCACGTCTTCGAACGGGCGGCTGACTTCTTCACCGCGGGTGTAGGGCACCACGCAGTAGCTGCAGTACTTGCTGCAGCCTTCCATGATGGAGACGAAGGCCGAGGCGCCTTCCACGCGCGCAGGCGGCAGGTGGTCGAACTTCTCGATCTCGGGGAAGCTGATGTCCACCTGCGGCTGGTTCAGGCGGTCGCGCGCCTTGAGCATCTCGGGCAGGCGGTGCAGGGTCTGCGGGCCGAACACCACGTCCACATACGGTGCGCGCTTGATGATCTCGGCGCCTTCCTGGCTGGCCACGCAGCCGCCCACACCGATCAGCACACCCTTCTTCTTGAGGTGCTTGACGCGGCCGAGGTCGCTGAACACCTTCTCCTGCGCCTTCTCGCGCACCGAGCAGGTGTTGAACAGGATCAGGTCCGCCTCTTCGGGGTCCTGGGTTTTTTCGAAGCCCTCGGCGGCGCCGAGCACGTCGGCCATCTTGTCCGAGTCGTACTCGTTCATCTGGCAGCCGAATGTCTTGATGAAGACTTTTTTCATGATGAATCACCCCCTGCGCCGCTGACGCGGCGTCCCCCTGGAAGGAGGACCACGCCAGTGGCCCGGCGAAGCCGGTGCCACGGCGCGTGCTGGACGGGGCCTTGCAGTGGTTGGGTTGGGGTTACTGGCCGGCGCGCTTGCGCTTCTCGGCCGCTTCGGCTTCGGTCAGGATCCAGACGTCGTGGACCATGCCGCTGGACTCGAGGGTGTAGTTCACCGTCAGTTCCTGACCCACGATGCTGCCGGAGAGCACCAGCAGGTTGTTGGCGCCCTTGATGCGCGCGCCGGGCGACAGCTGGGTGGCCTTGCCGTCCATGGCGATGATCGGAGGCTGGGTCACGACCATGGTGCCGCGCAGGGCACTGGCCGGAAAGTTGCGCACCTGGATCTGGGCGTGGGCCAGGGTGCAGAGACCCAGGCCGGCCAGCGTCAGCAGGACGCGGCGCGAGGCGGACAACGGAGAGCAGCGGTTCATGGTGTAGATCCAGAGGCTGTGGGAGGCGGACGGGTCCGCCGGGGCCGCGATTGTCTCACGCGGCCCGGTTCGCGCTCACTTCCAGCGCACCGGCTCGATGTGCACGCTGCCCTGCTGGCTCGACAGCGTGAGCGCGCCGTCCTGCACCGTGGCCTGCAGCTGCATGCTGCGTTCGGCCAGCGCCGCCAGCGCGGGCGCGACCTCGGTCGGCAGGCGCCAGACCTGCAGCTTGTCCATCCGCGTGAGCTTGTTCTCGATGCCCTTCCACCACACGTCCGCGGCCGAGCTGAAGGCGTAGACGAACACCGCGTCGGCCTGGCTGCAGGCCTTGGACAGCGGCTTGTCCTCGGGCTGGCCGACCTCGATCCAGACCCGTTTGCGGCCGGTGAAATCGGTCAGCGAGGCGTCCGGGTCGTCCGGGTCGGACAGGCCGGCGCCGAAGGCCAGCGTGCCGTCACCGCCGCAGGTGTCCTGCAGCTCGTGCGCCTGCAGCGCCATCGCCACCAGCCGGACCATCATGCGTTCGTCGGTCTCGCTCGGGTGGCGGGCCAGCGTCAGCGCATGGTCGGCGTAGTAGCCGTGGTCGATGTCGGCGAGCTGGAGGTTCGCCTTGAAGATGGTGGATTTGATGGCCATGAATGCAAAAAGCGGGTTCCGTTGCCGGACCCGCTTTTGATGTTTGGTGGCGATAGGTGGACTTGAACCACCGACATCAGCATTATGAATGCTGCGCTCTAACCAACTGAGCTATATCGCCGAAGCCGCGCATTATAGAACATCTTTTGCGCCCCTTCAAGACGCCTTGGCGGGCAGGCGGGCCAGTTCCTCGCGGATCAGGCGCACGATCAGGTGGTCCAGCGTGGCAACCGAGTAGTTTTTCACGTCGTGCACCGTCTCGCGCCCCGGGCCGCTGGCGGGCTGCCCGGCCCGGTCGTAGGTCAGGAACACGAAACGGCCACCGGTGAACTGGGCCATCTGCCGCTGGATGAACTCGCCCTGGCGGTCCAGTCCGCTGGCGCCGACGCTGAAGATCTTGATGCCCTTGGCCAGCGCGGCCAGCATCTCTTCGTCGTAGGGCGGGCGGTCGGGGCCGAGCTGTGGCGGCGCGTCCGCCAGCAGCACCACCATGCGGGTCGCACCGTCCCCGCGCCAGCTCAAGCGGTGCACCGTCTCCCCCAGCGCTTCGCTCATGGCTTCGGGATAGTCGCCACCGCCGTCGGCCTGCAGCTGGTTGAGCACCTTCTGGAAGGCGCCCAGGTCGTTGGTGAAGTCGTGGCTGCGCAGCACGAAGGGGTCGGTCCGGTCGCGGTAGGCGACGAGGCCGAAGCACAGGTCGGGATGGCTCGGCAGGCGGGCGGCCTCGGCCGCGATGCTGTGCAGGCTGGATTTGAGCTTGTCGATCTCGTCGCCCATCGATCCGGTGGCGTCGACCAGGAACACCAGGTCGAGGCGCGCGCGTTGCGCCGCCAGCTTCTCGTCCAGCTGCACCTGCACCGCGTCTTTCTGGCCACGGCGCAGAAAGCCCTGGGCGGTCTGGCCGGCGTGGTGCACCGTCACCTGGTAGAGCGTGGACGAGGCCTTGTCGAAGGCGTCGGGGTGCAGCCAGACCTGGCCACCGGTGTCGGTGCGCGCCCAGAGCACCGCGCCATCCGGCGACCGCACCTGCACCTGTGCGTCGGCCACGCCGCGCCCGGCGCGGTCCCTGACCTGCAGCAGATATCGTTCGCGGATGTCACGCGCCTGGTGCTCGACCGGGGTGCGGGCACGGAAGGCCAGGTACTCGCCAAAGTCGGCGTTGTCGTCGACCATGCCGGCGGTGACGACCGGCGCCGCGGGCGCCTGCAGCGCGGGGGACGGCGACGGAGCGCCGCGCGCACTGTCGGCGACCGCACTCTCCCGCAAGGGGGCGGAAGCGGGCGCGGCGGACTTGGCCGCTGGCGGGCTGGCCACCGGAGCGCCGGGCGCGCCACCGAACATCCGCCCGCGCGCGATCGAAGCCCCTTCGGGCGCGGCCTTCCCGGTCACCGACACCTGCCCCGGGACTTCGTGGGTGCGGATGGGGCGGCGGCAGTCGGTGGCGCTGGGCGGCGTGAACGGCACGGCAGCGCCCGGCTGCGCGGGGGGTGTCAGGGCGCCGGCCGGGGCGGCAGAGAACAGCCACTGTGCGCTGAGCAGTGCGCACAACAGGCGGGTCAGACGGGGAGACTTCAGGGGCATCATGGACTCCGGTGGGGTGGTGATGCCTCTGAAACGAACCAGCGGGCCGGACGGGGTTGACCGGTGCCGGTGTGTTTGCAACGAGATGTACGGCCGGCACGGCGGCCGCCTTGGCTCAGAGAACCAGTTCGTAGACGCCGGGCTCGCCGAGCACCGAGCTCTTGTTCCGCAGGATCACGCCCAGCTTGTGCGTCACCGGGTGGTAGGCAAATGGCTGCCGGGTGAACACGTCCCGCATGTTGGGCGGAGCGCTGGACACGAAGGCGGTCAGCGCGTCACCGGAGAGGCGCTGCCGCCGGGCTTCCAGCGTCAGCCGGGTGGCGGCAGCGAGGTTGCGGACGTCGGCGATGCGGATGCCGTAGCGTGTGTAGCCGATGGCGATGTCGCCCGTGGAGGCCAGCACGTAGCGTCCGGTGGGATTGGGCATGACCGCGTAGCACAGATACCCAGCGTTGCCCAAGACGGGACAGGGGTTGGTGTCGGCCGGAGCCGGCGGTTTCTGATCCGTCCAGGCGCCTTGGGCACCCGCGAGCACCCGCTGGCGGGCGTCCCCGAACTGGATGGCCAACCGGTTGAGGGTGTCCTCTCGAAACGCCAGATGATTGCGGACGGTCTTGACCCAGCCGAGGGCGCCACGGCGGTCCGACTGCTTGAACAGTTCCTCGAAATCGACCGCAGAGGAATACGACCTCCATTCCGCATCCATGGCCTTGACACCCTGAGCGGGCATGCTGTCTACCGCGTCCAGCACTTGTCGCAGGCGCTGGGTGATTGCCTCGTCCGTTGGTGGTGACTGGGCTAGGGCGCGCTGGAGGGCGAGCAGGTTCTCGCTCAGCCCGCGCACGGAGAACATGGCTTCGAGGATCGTGTCGTCGGCCGACTGCAGGTTTTCCGCGACGGCGCCCTCAAACGCCGACACCGCGTCGGCGGTCCGGCCTTGTCGCCACAGGGCCAGGGCGTGGGCGCTGTGCCACAGGTTCAACGCACCCAGAGGGCGGACCGGCGGCAGCGGGTCCAGATAGCGGTAGCCGAAGCTCCGCGGGCCCGCGGCGGCAATCGCCTTCGATCTGGCGAGCAGCGTGTCGTCGGGCACGGCCTGTGCCAGCGCCAGCCATTCCCGCTCGGTCCAGGCGGGCGACACCTTGGCCTGTTCCAGTGCGGGCGGCAGGGTCAGCGTTGGCTGGCCCTGGGCGCAGCGCGCCAGACCAGCTTGCCTCTGGGTCTCATCGTCCTTGGCGAGCTGTAGCAAGGGGTGGGCACACTTGCCGTAGGCCAGCGAGTCCAGCGCCGCCGGCGCGAACAGTCCCTCCACCCGGTAGGCGTTGTCCGGCGAGGACGGCAAATTCTGGGCGCTTGCCTCGAAGGCCTGTGCCTGCGGGGACAAAGGCGGCGCTGCGTACCAGTAAGCGGTGTGCAGCAGGGCCAGCAGGCCCGCCAGCGTCAGTGCCAGCAGGGCCGACCCACACAGCACGATGAGACCTACCAGCCACATGGGTGCCACCTTTCAACGTCGTCAGGCGGTCCGGGCTCAGCCGTGCTTGAACGCCGCCTTGCGCTTGTTCACGAAGGCGTCCATGCCTTCCTTCTGGTCGTCGGTGGCGAACAGGGCGTGGAACATGCGGCGCTCGAACATCACGCCGTCGGCCAGTCCGCCTTCGAAGGCGCGGTTCACGCACTCCTTGGCCGCCATCACGCTGGGCAGCGAGAACTCGCAGATCGAGAGGGCGGCGCCCAGGGCTTCGTCCATCAGCTTGTCCAGCGGCACCACGCGGCTGACCAGGCCGGCACGCTCGGCCTCGGTGGCGTCCATCATGCGGCCGGTCAGCGCCATGTCCATGGCCTTGCTCTTGCCCACCGCGCGCGGCAGACGCTGCGTGCCGCCGGCGCCGGGGATGATGCCCAGCTTGATTTCTGGCTGGCCGAACTTGGCGTTGTCGGCCGCAATGATGAAGTCGCACATCATGGCCAGCTCGCAGCCGCCGCCCAGGGCGAAGCCGCTGACGGCGGCGATCACGGGCTTGCGCACGCTGCGGATGGTTTCCCAGTTGCGGGTGATGTAGTCGCCCTTGTAGACGTCGGCGAAGGTGTACTTGGCCATGGCACCGATGTCGGCGCCGGCCGCAAACGCCTTTTCGCTGCCGGTGATGATCATGCAGCCGATGCCCTCGTCGGCATCGAAGGCCTTGAGGGCGGTGCCCAGTTCGGTCATGAGCTGGTCGTTCAGCGCGTTGAGCGCCTTGGGGCGGTTCAGGGTGACGATGCCCACGCGGCCTTCGGTGCGCACGGTGATCAGTTCGGGGTTGGCGTTTTCGCTCATGGTGTGTCCTCGGGTGGTGGGGGATGATTGACGTAAACGTCAACTATAGCCGCCCGTCTGTCGCCGGGCCACCCAAGGGAAAACATTAACCGACCGATGGGTCGGTTAATGCCAGAATGCCACGTTCCAGAACGACAGGAGACAGCTTTTCATGAGCCCCGCAACCGAAGAGGCCAGCGTTCTCTATATAGAACGCGGCGCCGTGGCCCTGGTCACGCTCAACCGTCCCGACGCCCTCAACAGCTTCACGCGCCAGATGCACCGCGGACTCTGGGCCGCACTGGACCGCGCCGAGGCGAATCCGGCGGTGCGCGCGCTGGTGATCACCGGTGCGGGCCGGGGTTTCTGCGCCGGCGCGGACCTCGCGGAGTTCGACTTCGAACCCGGCCCCGATCTCGTGAAGCGTGCCGACCCGGGCCCGGTGATCGACCAGGCCTTCAACCCGACGGTGCGCCGCCTGCAGTCGCTGCGCATGCCGACCATCGCCGCGGTCAACGGCGTGGCGGCCGGCGCGGGTGCCTCGCTGGTCATGACCTGCGACATCGCCATCGCTTCGCCGGGCGCGAGCTTCATCCAGGCCTTCAGCAAGATCGGCCTGATTCCGGATGCGGGCGGCAGCTGGTTCCTGGTCGAGCGGCTGGGGCTGGCGCGGGCGATGGCGCTGGCGATGACCGGCGACAAGCTGCCGGCGGCGCAGGCGAAAGAGTGGGGAATGATCTGGGACGTGCAGGAAGACCCGCTGGAAGCGGCGCTGGCCATGGCCGGCAAGCTGGCGGCCATGCCGACCAAGGCGCTGCTGGCCACCCGCGCGCTGCTGCGCGACGCCTCCACGCGCACGCTGAACCAGCAGCTGGACGCGGAGCGCGACACGCAGTCGGCGCTGGGCCAGACGCACGACTACATCGAAGGCGTGATGGCGTTCCGCCAGAAGCGCCCGGCGCAGTTCAAGGGGGAATGATGGGTCCGCAAGAACGTGCATCCCGGGTCGGCGAGACCATGTTCGCCGTCGACGTGGCCAGCAAGGACACCATGGGCATGGAGCTGCTGGTGGTCGAACCGGGCCGGGCGGTGATCCGCATGGCCGTGAAACCGCTGCACCTCAACGGCCACCAGATCTGCCACGGCGGTTTCATCTTCACCCTCGCCGATTCCACCTTCGCCTTCGCCTGCAACAGCCACAACAAGAACGCGGTCGCGGCCGGCTGCAGCATCGAGTTCCTCAAGCCGGCGCACGCGGGCGATGTGCTGACCTGCGAAGGCCTGGAACAGACCCTGCAGGGCCGCCACGGCATCTACGACATGAAGGTCACCAACCAGAAGGGCGAGGTGGTGGCGATGTTCCGCGGCAAGAGCGCGGTCATCCCCGGCACCGTCTTTCCGGAGGAGGAGGGCGCATGAAAGCATTTCCGCTCGAACCGATCGAGAAGGCCAGCGTCGACGAGTTGCGCGCGCTGCAGCTCAAGCGCCTGCAGGGCACGCTGCGCCACGCCTACGCCAACTCGCCGGTCTACCGCCGCAAGTTCGACGAGGCGGGTGTGCATCCCGACGACTGCAAGTCGCTGGCCGACCTCGCGAAGTTCCCTTTCACCACCAAGAAGGACCTGCGCGACAGCTACCCGTTCGGCATGTTCTCGGTGCCGCGCGAACAGTGCGCGCGCATCCATGCCAGCAGCGGCACCACCGGCAAGCCGACCGTGGTCGGCTACACGCTCAAGGACATCGACACCTGGGCGACGGTGATGGCGCGCAGCATCCGCGCCAGCGGTGCGCGGCCGGGCGACATGGTGCATGTGAGCTACGGCTACGGCCTGTTCACCGGTGGCCTGGGCGCGCACTACGGCGCCGAGAAACTGGGCCTGACCGTGGTGCCCTTCGGCGGCGGCCAGACCGAGCGCCAGGTGCAGCTGATCCAGGACTTCCGCCCCGACATCATCATGGTCACGCCCAGCTACATGCTGGCGATCGCCGACGAGTTCGATCGCCTGGGGCTGGACCCGCGCGAGAGCAGCGTGCGCCTGGGCATCTTCGGCGCCGAGCCCTGGACCAACGACATGCGGCTGGCGATCGAGCAGCGCATGGGCATCGATGCGGTCGACATCTACGGCCTGTCGGAAGTGATGGGGCCGGGCGTGGCCAACGAATGCGTCGAGACTAAGGACGGCCCGACGATCTGGGAAGACCACTTCTACCCCGAGATCATCGACCCCGAGACCGGCGAGCCGGTGGCCGACGGCGAGCTGGGCGAACTGGTGTTCACCAGCCTGACCAAAGAGGCGCTGCCCATCATCCGCTACCGCACGCGCGACCTCACGCGCCTGCTGCCCGGCACGGCGCGGACCATGCGCCGCATGGAAAAGATCACCGGCCGCAGCGACGACATGATGATCGTGCGTGGCGTGAACGTGTTCCCGACCCAGATCGAGGAGCTGATCCTCAAGCGGCCGGAGCTGGCGGCGCACTACCAGTGCGTGCTGACGCGCGAAGGGCCGATGGACAACCTGACGGTGGCGGTGGAGACCCGGCCGGGTCTCTCGCCCGAGAGCATCGAGGCCCGCGCCGCCGCCACGCTGCTGCGGCACGAGATCAAGGTCTTTGTCGGCTCCAGCGTCGAGATCGAGCTGCGGCCCGAAGGCGGCGTGGAGCGCAGCCAGGGCAAGGCCAAGCGGGTGGTCGACCTCAGGAAGCGCTGAGGCGTTTCAACCCAGCCAGGCGCCGAGCTTGACCGCGTCCTCGACCGTCAGGCGCACGGCGGTGGTGCCCGGTGCGTTGTCGTCGGGCCAGGTCAGCGGGCAGCGCAGCAGGCGGCCGTCGCGCGCGACCAGGGCGGTCAGCGCGGTGCGGGTGCCGCGCAGGCCGTCGATCTCGTCGAGCTTGCGCACGCGCCAGGCTTCGACCGGCTGGCCCCGTTTGGCCGGCGGAAACTCCACGCCCAGCCATTCATCGCCGGCCGCCAGACCGGCGGCTTCGCCGGCGCCGCCGCGCAGCACGTTCTTCACCGTGAGGCCGCCGTTTTCCGCCACCCGCAGGCCCAGGCGTTGCGCCAGCGGCGTCTTGTCCTGGTGCACCTTGGCGCCGCGCGCGGCCAGGAGGGCAGACAGCGGCAGGTCGTCGGTGCCGTGGACCCATTGCGCCAGTTCGCTGGCGAAGCTGCGTTGGCCCAGCTGTCGCAGCACGGTCGCGAGGTCGGCCTCGCGCATCGGGCCGCCCTGCGTGCGCTGCCAGAGCGCGCGCATCACGGCGTCCAGCGAGCTGTGGCCTTCGGCGCGCAGGGTGAGGTCGAGGCACATGGCCACCAGCGCACCCTTGGTGTAGTAGCTGATGGTGGAATTCGGCGTGTTCTCGCCGACGCGGTAGTAGCGGGTCCAGGCGTCGAAGCTGGCCTGCGCCACGCTCTGCACGCGCTGCCCCGGGCTCTGCTGCACCTGGTTGATGGTCTTGGTGACCAGCATGAGGTAGGTTGCGTCGTCGATCAGGCCGGCGCGGCGCAGGATCAGGTCGTCGTAGTAGCTGGTGAAGCCCTCGAAGAACCAGAGCAGCTCGGTGTGGTTCTCGCGGCTGTAGTCGTAGCGCTTGAACTCGGCCGGCCGCAGGCGCTTGACGTTCCAGGTGTGGAAGTACTCGTGGCTGATCAGGCCCAGCAGCGTGGTGTAGCCGTCCGTGGCCTTGAGCGCGGCCGGCTTGTCGTCCTTCTTCCGGACCTTGGGCAGGTCGCTGCGCTGCGCGATCAGGGCGGTCGAGTTGCGGTGTTCGAGCCCGCCGTAGCCGTCGGCACTGGCGTGCAGCATGAACACGTAGCGCTCGTACGGCGGCTTGCCATCGCCGTGCCAGAAGCGGATCTGCTGTTCGCAGATGCGGCGCGTGTCGTCCAGCAGGCGCTGGCCGTCGAACCAGCCGCCCGTGCCGCTGACCACGAAGCGGTGTGGCACACCGCAGGCGCTGAATTCGCCGCTCCAGAAGCTGCCCATCTCGACCGGGCAGTCCGCCAGCTCGTCGTAGTGGGGCGCCAGGTAGTGGCCGAAACCGTTGGCGTCCACCTCGGCCGCGCTCAGGCCGGTGGCGACCTGCCAGCCGGCGGGTGTGTCACCCGGCACGATCTCCAGCGCGTGCGGCTCGTCCTCGCGGCCGGCCACCATCAGGCACAGGCTGGTGGCGTTGAAGAAGCCGCGCGTGGCGTCGAGGAAGGCGGTGCGCACCGAGGCGTCGAAGGCGTAGACCTCCCAGCGCAGGCTCAGCGTGCGCTGGCCGTCGTTGTCGACCTGCCAGCGGTGCTTGTCTAGCTGCTTCACGGCCAGCGGCTGGCCGCCTTGCGAGGCCTGCAGGTGCTGCAGGTGCTGCGCGAATTCGCGCACCAGGTAGCTGCCGGGAATCCAGACCGGCAGCGCCAGCTTCTGTGCCTTGGCCGGGCGGTCGATCTCCAGCGTGACCGCGAACAGGTGGGCCCGGTGGTTCAGGGCCTCGACGCGGTAGCGCAGGGCGGGTGCGGCGGGGCGGGCGCGGCTCACAGCGCCCCCGCGCCGACGAAGCAGCTCAGCGAAGAAATCGCCGAGAGCCGAAAGCGCAGCGTGAGCCAGGCCTCCAGGCCGGCGCGCTTGTACAGCGTGCGGTCGGCCAGGTAACACAGGATCAGCGTGAAGCCCAGCCAGGCCAGCCCCGCAAACGCCGGCATCAGCAGGCCGGGCCAGGCCATCAGCGAGGGCACGATGCCCCAGAGGAAATGGTTGCGCTGGTGGTGCGGACTGTGCGGCACACCCTGCTCGTGCCGGCCGCCGAGCCAGCCGATGCCCCAGTGGATGCCCCCCAGGAACGACACGATCAGCGCGGCGTAGGCCGTCATCGCGATCGCCACCCAGGCCTGCAGCCGCACGTCGACCACCCACAGCAGGACAGCCAGCATGACAAAGGGCACCAGACCGGCCTGGCCCAGGGTGCGCGCAAGCGCTGCGTCGTCGGGATCGTGCAGGGGAAAGTTCATGGAGGGTGGCGGTTTACTTGGCGTCGGCCAGCAGCTTCTCGACGCGGTCGGCACTCAGGGCGCCGGGCGCGCGGACGCCGTTGGCGAAGATCAGGGTCGGGGTGCCGGTGATGCGGGACTTCTTGCCGAACTCCAGGTTGCGGCCCAGTGCGGTGGCGTCGCAGTTGGCTGCGGGCGGCATCACGTCGCGGGTCATCCAGTCCAGGAAGATCTTGCCCTTGTCGCCCTTGGTGCACCAGATGTTGCGCGACTTCTCGGGCGAGTCGCCACCCAGGATCGGATAGAGGAAGACGTGGACGGTCACGTTGTCGATCTTGACCAGGTCGCGCTCGAAACGCTTGCAGTAGCCGCAGTTGGGGTCTTCGAACACCGCCAGCTTGCGCTTGCCGTTGCCGCGCACGATGGTGAAGGCGTCCTTGAAGGGCAGGTCCTTGAAGTCGATGGCAGACAGCTTGGACTGGCGCTCTTCGGTCAGGTCCGTTTTCGTGCGCGTGTCGATCAGGCTGCCCTGGATCAGGAAATTGCCTTGTTCGTCGGAGTACATGATGTCGCTCTGGTTCAGGCGGATCTCGTACAGGCCGGGGACGGGCGTCTTGCTGATTTCGTCGATCTTGGGCAGGTTGGGGTAGCGCTCCGCCAGGTTCTTGCGGATGATCGCCTCCTGGGCGAAAGCGCCCAGGCCCGCGATGGCGAGCACCGCGGCAACAAGGGATCGGGTCAGAAGTTTCATGGGATTGCCTGAGGCGTGAAGTTGAAAGAAAGCCGGCAGCGGATCAGGCCACCTGGCCCATGGCCTTGCGGGCCAGCCAGTGTTTCAGCGGTCCGAGACGGTCCACGCCGCTCATGCCCCAGTTGCGCACAGCCTGCACGCGGCTGTCGGTCTGGCCGAACAGGCCGAACAGGCCGTCGGTGAGCCAGCCCATGGTGGTGACTTCGGCCTGCCGGGCGCGTTCGTAGCGCCGCAGCAGCCTGAGGTCGCCCAGTTCGCGCCAGAACTCGCGCTCGTGGATCACGCGCGCCAGTTCCGCCGCATCGGCCAGTCCGACGTTCAGGCCCTGCCCGGCCAGCGGGTGCATGGCGTGTGCCGCGTCACCGGCCAGCGCCACACTCCCTTGTGCGGTTTGTGCGATCCAGCGCCGGGCGCGGGAGAGTTCGAGTGGCCAGGCCTGCGCCGGACCATCCAGTTGCATGTCGCCCAGCACCTGACCACAACGTTCCTGCACCGCCTGTGCCAGCGCTTGCGGTTCTGCGCGGAGCCAATCTTCGGATTGCTGAACCGGGACTGACCAGACCAGGGCCACGGAGTTCCCCGATTCACCCGCCAGCGGCAGCAGGGCGAGGATTTCTCCACGTTCGAACCACTGCCGGGCCACGCCACCGTGCGGCTTTTCGGTGGTGAGCCGGGCGGCAATCGCCTTGTGCGGGTAGGGCCGGACGTCGAATTCCAGCCCCAGATCGGCGCGGGTGGCGCTGCGTTTGCCTTCACAGATCACGGTCAGCGGCGCAGGCACGGGTTCGCTCACGCGTTCGATGCCGCCCTGGAACCCGACCGCATCGGCCAGCCGCTTTTCCAGCGCCGGCACGTCGACGATCCAGTTCAGCGCCGCAACGCCCTGGTCGTGGGCGGAAAAATTCAGGTCGCCGCCGTCGTCGCCGTGCACCTCCATGCGGGTCACGGGGGTGACAGAGGGCGTGACATCGCTGGCTTCGTCGGCCTCGGGCCAGGCCCGCAGCGACGCCAGCAGATCGCGCGCCGCGGCGTTCAGCGCATAGGCGCGCACATCGGGTGTGGTGCTGGCCGGGCGGGGTGCGGCCACCAGGGCGACCTTCAGGCGTTCGCGCGCCAGCAGCAGGGCCAGCGTCTGGCCGACCACGCCGGCGCCACGGATACACACATCAAAACGCCGGGATGCGGCCGGGGACGGGGAGGGGAGAGCCATCCCGGGATTTTAGGAGCAGGCCACAATCCGGGCATGAATGCTTTGACCGACCCCGATCTGCAGGCCCGCATCGACCAGCTCTGGATCTATCCCGTCAAGTCCTGTGCCGGCCTGCGGCTGGACCAGGCCCTGCTCACCCCGACCGGCCTGGAATGGGACCGCGCCTGGATGGTGGTGGACGCCCAGGGCGAGTTCGTGACCCAGCGCGAGCTGCCGCGCATGGCCCTGATCCAGCCGGCCTTCAAGCTCGACCAGCTGGTGCTGCGCGCGCCGGGCATGCTGGCGCTGCACCTGTCGCTGGACGGTGTCGAGTTCGCCCGCCGGGTGCGGGTCTGGGACGACGAGGTCGACGCCTGGGACATGGGTGATCTGGCGGCGCAATGGTTTTCCGACTTCCTGGGGCCGGAGGCGCCCGAAGACCTGAAGAAGCTGCGGCTGGTTCGCTTCGATCCCGAGGTGAAGCGGCTGTGCAGCGCGAAGTGGACCGGCGGGCGCGAGTCGGTGACGCAGTTTGCCGACGGTTTTGGTGTGCTGGTGGCAAGCACGGCGTCGCTGGACGAGCTGAATGCGCGGCTGGCGAAGGCGGGTGAAGCGCCGGTGGACCTGCGGCGTTTCCGGCCGAACATCGTGCTGGGCGGCGTCGAATCGGCCGACGAGGACCGCATCGGCGCCTGGCGGGTGCAGGCGGAGGGTGGCGTGGCGGCGCTGGAGAACGTGAAGCCTTGCGCGCGCTGCCCGATTCCCAACATCGATCCGGCCAATGCCACCTCGACCCCGGCGGTCAGCGATGCGCTGCAGGCCTACCGGCAGGACCCGCGGCTGAACGGCGCCATCACCTTCGGCATGAACGCGATCGTGCTGGAGGGGGACGGGCTGGTGCTGCGGGTGGGGCAGGCGGTGGCGGCCGACTGGAAGTTCGACTGACTCGCTGACTGGTTGGTCGGCTGGCCGGCCCTTGCCTGCACCTCGCGCAGGCCGATGGCGGTGGCCCCGTGCTCCGGCCCACGCTCGCCGTCGACAGCCCGGGCAGGCACCGGGTACTGCGTCAACACCGGCCCGGCGCGCGGCCTCTGTGGCAACGGCGAATGGTGCCTGCGCACGGGGCCACCGCCATCGGCCTCAAAGACACCAAGGCGTTCCTGGCGGCTCGCTCAGACCTCACTTCGGGGCAGGCGGTGCGGGTGGGCGGGCGCAGTCCCCATTCGCGGTTGCCCGTGCGGGTGTGCGCAGAAACCGTGTTGACGAAGCGCTGGCGGCGGACCCGGGCCGTCGCCCGCGAGCGTGGGACGGAGAACGCCCACCCGCACCGCCTGCCCCTGTCCACACACCACGAGCGCCGAAGGCAAACACGCAAAATCAGCAAGACAGACAGACCGTCTTCGACCCCGACCAGTTGCTCAGCGGACCCGAGAGGTCCATGCCGCGGCGGATGGCCGTCATCTCGGCCACGATGCTCATCGCGATCTCCGGCGGAGTCAGTGCGCCCAGGTTCAGCCCCACCGGCCCATGCAACCGCGAAGCCTCCTCCGCACTCACGTCGAACTCCAGCAAACGCTCGCGCCGCTTCGCGTTGTTCTGCAGCGAGCCCAGCGCACCCACATAGAACGCCGGCGTGCGCAGCGCCTCCATCAGCGCCAGGTCGTCCAGCTTCGGGTCGTGCGTCACGGCCACCACCGCGCTGTGTTCGTCCAGCCGCATCGCCAGCACCAGGTCGTCGGGCATGGTGGTCGACAGCGTAACGCCCTCCAACCGCTCCCAGCCCTCGTGGTACTCCTCGCGCGGCTCGCACACCGTCACCTGGTAATCCAGCATCACCGCCATCGTCGCCAGGTAACGCGAGAGCTGGCCGCCGCCGATGATCAGCAGGCGCAGCCTGGGGCCGTGCACGGTGGTCAGGGTCTGGCCGTCAAAGCGCACGCGGTCGCCTTCGTCGGTGGGGGTGAGGCGCGCCACGCCGGTGGCCATGTCCAGCCGGCGCTGCACGCGCTGGTGGTTCTCGATCGCGGCCAGCAGTTCGCGCAGCTGCGAGGCGGGCGAGAGCGGCTCCAGCACCAGCTGCACCGTGCCGCCGCAGGGCAGGCCGAAGCGCCGCGACTCTTCGGCGGTTTCGCCGTAGCTGGTGGTCTCTGGCCGGCGCAGCGCCAGTTCGCCGCGCGCCACGCGGCCGATCAGGTCGTCCTCGATGCAGCCGCCCGACACCGACCCCGCCACCTGGCCGTCGTCGCGGATCACCATCAGCGAGCCCGGCGGGCGCGGGGCCGAGCCCCAGGTGCGCACCACCGTGCCCATGACCACGCGCTGGCCGCGCGACTGCCAGTCGAGGGCGGTGCGGATGACATCGATGTCGAGGCTGTTCATGAGGCGTCCTTCCAGGTCAGCGGGGGCGGTGTCTGCGGATCATCGGTCAGGCCTTCGGCCAGTGCGGTCAGCAAGGCCAGGACACCCAGCGCACCGTAGGCCCATTGCAGGGACTCGGGGCCGTGGGTGGGACTGGCCAGGCCCACGGCCAGCAGCAACAAGGGGCCCAGGGCGGCGGGCAGAGGGATGGCGCCATGCCGGGCCGGTGCCGTGCCCTGTGCCGCCAGCGACCAGGCCAGCACCAGCAGCACCATGCCCGCCAGCCGCCAGGCGGTGCTTCCGGGCCAGGCCATCAGCAGCGCGCCGGCGGCGAGCAGCGCGGGCGGCTGCCAGGCGGCGCCAGTTGGCATTTCATGGCCGAGCCCGCGCAGTACAGACAGCAGCAGCGGCACCCCCACCATCAGGCCCAGGTGCAGCGCCACCGCCTGCGCACCGGTCCAGCCGGGGCCCAGGCACCACTGGCCGCTGAGCCAGAGGCTGCCCATCATCAGACCCATGGCCTGGCCGGGCAGGGTGGGCGCCGTGGCGCCGGCGGCCGCGTTGAGCGACGCGCTCCAGCCACCCCACAGGGCGGCGGCGGTCAGCAGGATCGGGAGTGCCGCACCACCCGCCGGCAGCACGGTCAGCGACAGCAGCAGCGCTGCAGCCCCTGCCAGCCAGACACGGGGCGACGGGCCGCGCTCAAGGAACACGCCGCCACCGCAGCGCACGCCCCACCACAGCACCACCGGCCACACGCCGCTGGCGAACGACCAGCCCAGCCGCTGCCCCAGCCAGCCCAGCAGCACCCAGGCCGCCAGCGCGTCGGCCTGGCGCAGCGCGGCGAGAGCAGAGCGGTGCAGGCGTTCAGACATGGCCGTAGGTGTGCAGCTGGTCGCTGCCCGTCGCGGCGTGCACGCTGGCGTTGAACGACACGATGACCCGGTCGGCCGCGCCGTCGTAGGGCATGGCCTGGTGTGGCAGCCAGGAGGGGAACACGATCAGCTGGCCCGGCAGCGGGGCGACGTCGAGGTGTGCCGACTGCAGGTAGGCGTTGCCGAAGTCCATGTGGGCGCCGCCCAGGTGATTGAAGTGCGGGCCGTAGAAGCGCGTCACGCCGTTGGTGGCGCCCAGCAGCGGGTGGGCCTGGCGCGGGGCGCTGTCGTCCACCTGCAGACAGTACACGCCCGACCACGAGCAGTTGCCGTGCGTGTGCACGTCGTGGTGGCTGCCGCGGTTGGCGATCTGGAACCAGAGGCCACGCAGCGCGATCTGCAGGCCCGGCGCGGCCTCGGGCCAGGCGCCCTGGTTGGCCAGCGCCACGGTCTGGCGCAGGCCGTCGACAAGGAAACGCAGCAGTTCGTCCCACTCGGGCAGGCGCACGCGCTGCAGCAGGTCGTCGCGGCTGGCGTAGAACGCGGCGCCCGGATCGGCGCTGTCGTCGGTCGTCCGCAGGCTGCGGAACACGCGCACCAGCAGCGGGTTGACTTCATGGGCCTGCGCGAACCGGTGCACGCCCAGCGGCGTGGACCAGAGCGGGAGCAGCGGATCGGGCGCCATCTCAGTTCTCCGTGCATCCGGAGCGCCGCACATCTCGCACACCGCCGCGCCATCCAAGGGCACCGCCGGGCCGGCTTTGCCGGACGGCCAGTGCCGCCCCCTTGAGGGGGGCGCGCGCAGCGCGGCGGGGGTGTTCCATCAGCTTGGCCACAGGAGCCGGTGGCCGGTGCGGGACGCCAGCGCTTCGATGTCCTCCAGGCTGTCGACGTCCGTGCGGTAGCGCTGGTTGCTGCTGGCCCAGGGGTGCACGGCCTGCGGGTTCGCCGCCTGCCACTGCTTGCAGCCCACGCGCGCCTCGCCGGCCAGGATCTGCTCGCGCACGCTCTGGCTGAACATCACCGGGTTGCCTGGCAGGCCATCCACCGTGGGCTGGACCACCTCGGTGCCCGCGGGCCGCTTCTTGTAGGCGCCGATCAGGTCGTTGATGTCCTGCGAGTTGATCAGCGGCTGGTCGGCCAGGGCCACGAGCACGGTGTCGATCTTGCCGGCCAGCGCCTGCAGTCCCAGCCGCAGCGACGAGACCTGGCCCGCGTCGGGGTCCAGGTTGCGCACCAGCGTGACCGGGAAGTCGCGCACAACCGGTTCGATGCGGTCGGCGTAATGGCCCAGCACCACCACCAGCTCGTCCACACCCGCGCCCGAGAGGGCAATCAACTGGCGCCGGATCAGCGGCACGCCGCCCAGCTCCAGCAGGCACTTGGGCTTGTTGCCCATGCGCGAGCCCGAACCCGCCGCAAGCAGCACCGCGCCCACCACCACGCGGCTGTACAGACCGCCACCGCCTTTGAGAATGCAACCCATGTCAGCGCCCGCCGGGCCGCCCCAAGGGCGATGAGGCCCCCTCGGGGGGCAGTGAATGAAATGAACGTGGGGGTCGCATGACTCAGTTTCCTCCGCAGCAGGACTTGGCGGCCACCACCGGCGGGGCCGCTTCGCTGACGGATTCTGCGTCGGCGGCCTGGGCCGCACCACCGCCGCAGCAACTGCCCATCTCCATCGGCGGCAGATCGAGCTTGAACTTCGGCGCCGGCTTGGCGGTTGCTGCGGTGGTGGTGGTCGAGGTCGCGGCCGTCCGCACCGGCCGGCCACGCCGCGCCGCGACCACGGTCGCCAGCACCGCCAGCGCGATCTCTTCCGGCGTCTGCGCGCCGATCGGCTCCCCCGCCGGCGCCACGATGGCCGCCACCCGCGCCGGGTCTTCGCCCGCGCCGATCAGGCTCTCGCGCAGCACGCCCGCCTTGCGCTCGCTGGCCACGAACCACAGGGTCTGCGGCTGCAGCGCCAGCGCCGCGCGCAGCGCGGGCAGATCGCGCCGGCCCTGCGTGGCGACGACCACCAGGCCACCGGCCGGCAGGGCCTGCGCCACCGCCTCGCTGCGGTCGCTGCCGATCACACGCGCCGCGTCGGGGAAGTCGCCGGTCATCGCGCCCTCGGCCACCAGCACCGTCTGCAGGCCGATGCGCGGGGCCAGCCCGGTCAGCGCGCGCGCCACCGGCGAGTCGCCGAACACCACCAGCTGCGGCGCGGGCAGCACCGGGTCGATGAACAGCTCCAGCGTGCCGCCCGAGTGGCAGGCCATGCCGAACTCCAGCACGTCGCCCAGCGTGCGCTCGGCGGTCTCGTCGGTGGGCGCGATGCGGATGCTCTGCGGCTGTCCGCTGGCCAGGGCCTGGCGCACGGTCTTGACCACCGCCGGTTGCGCGCAGCCGCCGCCGATCCAGCCGTGGATCTGGCCGTCGGCCGTGACCAGGGCCTTGTCGCCGGCCTTGGCCGAGGTGGGCGCCTGCGCGCGCAGCACGGTGACCAGCGCGAAGGGCCGGTCTTCGGCCTGCAGCCGGGCGGCGTCGGCGATCCAGTCATTGCGGTTCATGGCGTGTCTCCTGTGTGTATCTATCTAGTGCAGCACCGGCCGCGCCGCCGCCAGGTCGGCGAGGCTGGCCAGCGGGACGAAGCGGTCAATGTGTTCGCGGGCATTGCGCACCGCGGCGGCCGCGGGCACGCCGCGCGTGGGGTGGAACCAGGTGATGCGCGCGCCGTGGCCGCGCAACGCCTGCAGCGCCTCGGCCAGCTGTTCGGGCGGATCGGTGTCGAAGCCGTCGGACATCACCCACACGCGCGCGCCGCGCCGCAGCTGGGCGCGTGCGTGCGTGCGTGCGAAGTCCTGCAGGCTGGCGGCGATGCGGGTGCCGGCGCCGAAACCGGCGGTGACCGCATTGATCTTTTCCTGCACCGTGGCCGAGTCGCGCTGCATCAGCGGCGTCACCTCGGCCAGGCGGGTGTGGAACACGAACACGCGGGCCTGCGCCTCGATGGCGAAGGCCCGCGCCACGCGCAGGAACAGCGCAGCGTGCGCCTCCATCGAGCGGCTCACGTCGGCCAATATGAAGAGGCGCGGCGGCTCCACGCGCTTGACCTGCCAGGCCGGTGCCAGCGGCTCGCCGCCCCAGGCCACGCTGCGGCGCAGGGTCTGGCGCAGGTCCAGCCGCCGGCCCGGGTGGGCGTTGCGCCAGCGCCGCGTGGGCAGCGGGCGCAGTTGCGCGGTGATCTGGCGCGCCAGCCGCTGCAACGTGCCCAGCTCCTGCGGCAGCCACATCTGGCCGTCGCGCTGGTGCAGGGCTTCCAGCTGCGGCGCGCTGCGGCTGGCGCCGCCCATGGCGCGCGGGCTGCCGGCCTCGCTGTCGCCCGCGCCCGCTTGGGGTGCGTCTGCCGCGCTCTGCGGGGCCGACTTGGCAGGCGTGGGGGGCTGCTGCGCCGCGTCCATCTGCTCACGCATCTGCTGCACCGACTGGCGCAGGTCGCGCGACGGTCGGGTCTGCCCGCTCACGCGCACCGTGCCGCGCAGTCGCTCGGGATGCCAGTAGCGGTCGAACAGATCGGGCCAGAGCCGCCATTCGCGCGCGCTGTGGCAGGCGATGGCGCGCCAGGCGGCGTTCAGTCGGGCACCGTTGAGCGCCCCCAGCGCCAGCGCGGCCTGCAACATGGCCCGCTGCTCGGCCACGCCCACCGCCAGCCCGTGGTCGCGCAGCAGGGCTGCGAAACCCGCGAGGGATTCGCTGGGGGCGAGCGCGGGCGTGTGGTTCATGAGGCGGCCGCGTTGGCCGGGGCTTTTTCGGCCACGCCCACGGTGCGCCGGCCTTCGATGAGCTGGCGCGCGCGCTCGGCGCCGAGCACGAAGCGGTCTTCGCGCGTCTTGAGCAGGCAGCCCAGCGTGGTCAGCAGCACCGCCATGTCCTCGGGCAGGGTGTGGTGGTGCATGCGGTGCAGCGCGTTGACCCAGTCCAACGTCTCGGCGATGCCGGGAATCTTGCTCAGGTCTTCGTGGCGCAGGCGCTGCACGAACTGGACCGCCTCTTCCACCAGCCGTGTGTCGGCCTCGGGCAGGGCGGTCTTGACGATGGCGATCTCGCGCGCCAGCGTGGGGTAGTCCAGGTGGTGGTACAGGCAGCGGCGGCGCAGCGCGTCGGACAGCTCGCGCGTGCCGTTGCTGGTGAGGATGACGCGCGGGATGTGGCGCGCGCGCAGGGTGCCGATCTCGGGCACGGTGATCTGGTAGTCGGCCAGCACTTCGAGCAGGAAGGCCTCGAAGGCCTCGTCGGCGCGGTCGATCTCGTCGATCAGCAGCACGCAGGGGCCGTCCTGGCTGATCGCCTTGAGCAGCGGACGCTCCAGCAGAAACTCTCGGCTGAAGACGTCGGACTCCTTGACCGTGCCGGGCTGGCCGTCGTGCAGCCGGATCGCCATCAGCTGCCGGCCGTAGTTCCATTCGTAGGCCGCCTGCGCCAGGTCCAGGCCCTCGAAACACTGCAGCCGCACCAGCACCGCGCCTTGCGCCTGTGCCAGCGCGGTGGCCAGCGCCGTCTTGCCCACCCCCGC
This sequence comes from Hydrogenophaga sedimenti, assembly GCF_051857515.1. Taxonomy (NCBI): domain Bacteria; kingdom Pseudomonadati; phylum Pseudomonadota; class Betaproteobacteria; order Burkholderiales; family Comamonadaceae; genus Hydrogenophaga; species Hydrogenophaga sedimenti. Next base: position 117,072 of record NZ_JBPZHA010000003.1, on the reverse strand, counting down.
ATCGCCTTCCAGCAGCAGCGGCCGCTGCAATTCACCGGCCAGCCACACCGTGGTCGCCAGGTCGGCGTCGGCGAGGTAACCCACCTGCTGCAGCGATTCGCGCAGCTGGCGGTCGGTGGCGGCGGCGGTGTCCATGCTCAGGCTTTTTTGCCGAACAGGCCCAGCCACCAGCTCTTGATCAGCGCCCAGACGATGGCCAGACCGTTGATCTCCTGCGCCACGGGTGGTGCCACGCGTGCAGCCGCCGGCGCGGGTGTTTCTGTCGCGACCAATGCCGTGGGCGCGGACGCGTCGGTGGATGCGGTCGTGGTGGTCGCGGCCGGCGCTGGCAGCGCCAGCGCGGCCTGGCGGAAGTTCTCCACGAACTGCACCAGGATCATGTCGGACACCTGCACCATCATGCGGCCGCCGAATTGCGCGAACTTGCCGTTGACGATCACGGCCGCGTCGCCGTGCAGCACGCTGTGGGCCGGGTTGGCAGGGTCGGCCTCGATGGTCGCGGCCAGGTCCATGGTCGCGGACGAACCGCCCTTGTCCGCGCCCTTGCTGCGCAGCACCATCTTGCGACCGGCTTCGTCCTTCTCCAGCACGTCGACCTGGCCGCCGAACTGGGCCACGGCCGGGCCGACCTTGACCTTGACCCCGCCCTTGTAGGACGTGTCGGAGAGCTGTTCGGTCAGCTCGGCGCCGGGCATGCAGCCAGCCACGGCGTGGAGGTCGCCGAGGATGGCCCAGGCGCGGGCCGGGTCCACGTCGAGCGGGTAGCGTTTGTCGAGTTTGACTTCCATGTCGTGTTCTTTCTTGGTGGCAGTGATCAGGACGCCTTCGCACCGGAGCGCGCTGGGCGACGCACGAGAGGGCGCCAGCCCAGGGCACCGCCGGGCCGGCTTTGCCGGACGGCCAGTGCCGCCCCCTTGAGGGGGTCGCGCGCAGCGCGGCGGGGGTGTTTCACAAGTTCAGCCCGCGGGCCTTGAGTTCTTTCCAGACGCGGAACGCCGTGTGCGGCATGTCCATGTGCGTCACACCGATGTGCGAGAACGCATCGACCACCGCCGAGGTGAAGGTGGGAATGCTCCCCACGTGCGGCGACTCGGCCACGCCCTTGGCGCCAATGGGGTGGTGCGGGCTGGGCGTGACGGTGTGGTCGGTCTCCCAGTGCGGTGTTTCCACGGCGGTGGGCAGGAAGTAGTCCATCAGCGTGTTGCCCAGCAGGTTGCCCTGCGCGTCGAACGGCATCTGCTGGCCCATGGCCACCGCGAAACCTTCGGTCAGGCCACCGTGGATCTGGCCCTCGATGATCATCGGGTTGATGCGGGTGCCGCAGTCGTCCAGGGCGTAGAAGCGGCGGACCTTGGTCTCGCCGGTGGCGCGGTCGATGTCGACCACGCAGAGGTAGATCCCGAACGGGAAGGTGAAGTTCGGCGGGTCGTAGTAGTGGACGGCTTCCAGGCCCGGCTCCAGCCCGGCGGGCGGCTGGTGGTAGGCCTGCCAGGCCACGTCGGCCATGGTCTTGAACTTGCTGTCGTCGCCCTTGACCTTGAAGCGGTCCACTTCCCAGTCGAGGTCGTTCTCGTTGACTTCGAGCATGTGGGCCGCGATCTTGCGCGCCTTCGCGTGGATCTTGCGCGCGGCCAACGCGATGGCGGCGCCCGCCACCGGCGTGGAGCGCGATCCGTAGGTGCCCAGGCCATACGGCGCGGTGGACGTGTCGCCTTCTTCGACCTGGATCACCTCCGACGGTATGCCCAGCTCGGTGGCGATGATCTGCGCATAGGTGGTCTGGTGGCCCTGGCCCTGCGTGATGGTGCCCATGCGGGCGATGGCCGAGCCGGTGGGGTGGATGCGGATCTCGCAGCTGTCGAACATGCCCACGCCCAGGATGTCGCACATCTTGCTGGGGCCGGCACCCACCACCTCGGTGAAGGTGACGAGGCCGATGCCCATCAGCGTCGGGCTGTTCGGGTCGGCGCGCTTCGCGGCCTGCTCGGCGCGCAGCGCGGGGTAGTCGACCGCGTCCAGCACCTTCTTGAGGGCCGTGTGGTAGTCGCCGCTGTCGTATTCGAAGCCGAAGGCGCTGGTGTAGGGGAACTGCTCCTTGCGGATGAAGTTCTTGGCGCGGATCTCGGCCTTGTCCATGCCCAGTTTCTGCGCCAGCACGTCGACCATGCGCTCGACCAGGTACACGGCTTCGGTCACGCGGAAGCTGCAGCGGTAGGCCACGCCGCCGGGCGCCTTGTTGGTGTACACCCCCTTGACCGAGCAGTGCGCGGCCGGGATGTCGTAGCTGCCCGAGACGATGTGGAACATGCCGGCCGGGAACTTGGTCGGGTCGGCGCAGGCGTCGAAGGCGCCGTGGTCGGCCACCACGTTCACGCGCAGCGCGGTGATCTTGCCGTCCGGCGTGGCGGCGAGTTCGCCGTCCATGTGGTAGTCCCGTGCAAAGGCGGTGGTGGAGATGTTTTCCACCCGGTCCTCGACCCACTTGACCGGGCGGCCCAGCACGATGGAGGCGACGATGGCGCAGACGTAGCCGGGGTAGACGCCGACCTTGTTGCCGAAGCCGCCGCCGATGTCGGGGCTGACGATGCGGACCTTGGACTCGGGGATGCCCGAGAGCAGCGACACCACGGTGCGCACCACGTGCGGCGCCTGGCTGGTGATGTAGGTGGTCAGGTCGCCGCGCACCGGGTCGAAGCTGGCCACGCAGCCGCAGGTCTCCAGCGGGCAGGGGTGCACGCGCGGGTAGTACATGTGCTGGCTGACCTTGACCGGCGCGCTGGCGAACGCCGCGTCGGCCGCGGCCTTGTCGCCCGCGTCCCAGGTGAAGATGTGGTTGTGGTGCTCGCGCGGGCCGTGGGCGCCGCTGGTCTTGCCGGCCAGGTCCTCGCGGATCACCGGTGCGTCGGGCTGCAGCGCGGCGTAGGGGTCGATCACCACCGGCAGCTCTTCGTATTCCACCTCGACGGCTTCCACCGCATCGGCGGCGATGTAGCGGTCGTCGGCGATGACGATGGCCACTTCCTGCATCTGGAAGTGCACCTTTTCGTCGGCCAGCACCGCGGCCACATCGCCGGCCAGTGTGGGCATCCAGTGCAGCTTGAGTGGCTTGAGGTCGTCGGCCGTCAGCACCGCGTGCACGCCGGGTATGGCGAGCGCGGCTTCCTTGTTGATTTTCTTGATGCGGGCGTGGGCCAGCGGGCTGCGCACGATGTCCATGTGCAGCATGCCGGGCATCTTGATGTCGTCGACGTAGTTGCCCTTGCCCTGGATGAATCGGGCGTCTTCCTTGCGCAGGCGCGAGACGCCCATGCCGGCCAGGGCGATTTCACGGGCTTCGGCGGTTTGTACCGGTGCGTTCATGTGGGGTTCTCCGTGAAGGGGTTCAGGCCGTGGCCGGTTCTTGCAACTTCTTGGCGGCGTACTGCACCGCCTTGACGATGTTCTGGTAGCCGGTGCAGCGGCAGAGGTTGCCGCTCATGCCCATGCGGATTTCGGCTTCGGTCGGGTTCGGGTTGTCCTGCAGGAAGCGGTAGGCGCGCATCAGCATGCCGGGGGTGCAGAAGCCGCACTGGAGGCCGTGCTCCTTGTAGAAGCCTTCCTGCACCGCGTGCAGCACGCCCTTGTTGGCCAGACCTTCGACAGTGAGCACCTCGGAGCCGTCGCACTGCACCGCGAGGTGGGTGCAGCTCTTGACGGACTGGCCGTCGATGTCGACCGTGCAGGCGCCGCAGTGGCTGGTCTCGCAGCCGATGTGGGCGCCGGTGAGGTTGAGTTCTTCGCGCAGGAAGTGGATCAGCAGGGTGCGCGGCTCGACCGCTTTCTCTTCGTTCTTGCCGTTGACGCTGACGGTGATGAGTTTCTTGGCCATGGGGTGTCTCCTTGTGTTCAGGCGCAACGGGCCCAGGCCTTGGCCAGGGCGCGCTTGACCATTTCGCCGGCCATGGCGGTCTTGTATTCAATGTCGCCGCGCAGGTCTTCCGCGGGGTCGCAGATGGCGATGGCGGCGTCGGCGGCGGCCTGCACGGCGGCGGGCGTGAAGGCCTGGCCCAGCAGGGCGGCCTCGGCCGCTTCGGCGCGCAGCGCGGTGGGTGCGACGTTGGTCAGCGCGATGCGCACGTGGCTGACGGCGTTGCCGGTCTTGCGCATGACGACCGCGCAGCCGGCCGTGGCCCAGTCACCGGTCTTGCGCTTGAGTTTTTCGTAGGCCCAACCGGTGCCCTGCGCAAACGCGGGCGCGTGGATTTCGCACATCACCTCGTTCTCTTCCAGCAGCGTCATGTAGGTGCCGAGGAAGAAACCGTCGGCCGCCACGGTGCGGCGGCCGTTGGGGCCTTCGAGCACGAAAGACGCCTCGATCGCCAGCGACAGGGCCGGGTGGTCGTTGCCCGGGTCGCCGTGGGCGATGTCGCCGCCGATGGTGCCGCGGTTGCGCACCTGCGGGTCGGCGATCAGCTTCGCCGCCTCGGCCAGCAGCGGCAGCTTGGCCTGCACGATGGGCGAGGCGATCAGCTCGTTCTCGGAGGTCATGGCGCCGATCACCACCGTGCCGCCGGTTTCGCGGATGCCGCGCAGCTCGGGGATGCGGTTGATGTCGATCAGGTGGGCCGGCTGCGCAAACCGCAGCTTCATCATGGGCAGCAGGCTGTGGCCGCCGGCCAGCAGCTTGGCCTCGGACCCGAGCTGGCCCAGCAGGGCCACGGCCTCGCCGACGGACTTGGGCGCGTGGTACTCGAAACGCGGTGGGATCATCGTGTTGTCTCCTGTCTTCCGGGTGGGGCGATTGACCTCTGTCAACGCCGACCCAGTCTGGGGGAGACCCCGTTTCCGACACCACCGTCGGGTCTTGAACCCGGGCGTTCATCAAACGACCGGTTTTTCGCACGAACTGCACCTGCGGCTGCACGAAACGCTCAGATCAGGCGCGCGCAGCGTGGCAATACGGGTATGTCCTAGGCCGCGAAACGGCCGAAAAATCAGTGTTTGGCCAGCAATCCCAGCGCTTCGCGCAGCCGCGCCACCTCGCCACGCGCCACCGGGATCGGCTCGCGGTGCTTGCCCTTGAGCACGATCTGCGTCTTGCTGCCCTCGCGCCCGAGTTCGGCCACCGCGTGCAGGTTGACGATGAAACAGCGGTGCACGCGCATGAACTGCGCCGGGTCCAGCCGGGCCTGCAGGTCGCCGATGCTGAGGTTGCAGAAATGGAAGCCGTCGCGCGTGAGGATGCGGGTGTAGTGCGCCTGCGATTCCAGGCTGAGCACGTCCCGTGTGTCGACGAAGGCGACCTTGTGGTTGGCCACCATGGGGATGCGGTTCAGGCGCAGGTTCGCCGGCGCGGGCAGATCGGCGGTCGCCGGGGTTTCCTGGCTCACGACCTGGGTCACGTCGTAGAACACCAGCACGAAGCCGGTGGTCGCGCCCAGGTGGTCGCCCAGCCGGGTCACCTTGATCAGCAGCACCTGTTCGGGGATGTTGATGATCATGGTCATGGGCGTGGAGCTGGCCACGGGGCAGCCCGAGGCCTGGTCCAGCAGGAAGTTGACCTTGGGCTTGGAGCGCTCGGGGTGGAACGAGGTGACGAGCTTGTCGAAGGGCTGTTTTTCGCCCACCGGCAGCACCTTGCGGGCGAAATCGTTCATCGCCACGACGTTGCGCCCGGCGTCGAGGTGGATCACACCGACCTCGAATTTTTCGAACAGGTACAGGGGCGAATTGCCGGTGGCCTGGACTTCCATCTGTGTTGTCTCCGAGCGCGTCTGGGATCTGCCAGAACCGCACAGCCTACCGCAAGCGGGGCCATCGCATACACTTTCGGGTTGATTTTTCGAGGTATTCCATGAGTCTCCAATGCGGCATCGTCGGCCTGCCCAACGTCGGCAAGTCCACCCTTTTCAACGCCCTGACCAAGGCCGGCATCGCCGCCGAAAACTACCCGTTCTGCACCATCGAGCCCAACACCGGCGTGGTGGAAGTGCCCGATCCGCGGCTGGCCCAGCTGTCCGAGATCGTGCAGCCCGAGCGCGTCGTGCCGGCCATCGTCGAGTTCGTGGACATCGCCGGCCTGGTGGCCGGTGCCAGCACCGGTGAAGGCCTGGGCAACAAGTTCCTGGCCCACATCCGCGAGACCGACGCCATCGTCAACGTGGTGCGCTGCTTCGAAGACCCGAACGTGATCCACGTCGCCAACAAGGTCGACCCGATCGCCGACATCGAAGTGATCCAGACCGAGCTCTGCCTGGCCGACCTGTCGTCGGTGGAAAAAGCGATCCACCGCGTGAGCAAGACCGCGCGCTCGGGCGACAAGGAATCGATCAAGCAGCTGGCCATCCTGGAGAAGTGCCAGACCGCGCTGAACGACAGCCAGCCGGTGCGCACCATCGACTTCAGCAAGGAAGAAGCGGCCCAGCTCAAGCAGTTCTTCCTGATCACCGCCAAGCCGGCGATGTTCGTGGCCAACGTGTCGGAAGACGGCTTCGAGAACAACCCCTTCCTCGACCGCCTCAAGGCCTTCGCCGAGAAGCAGAACGCGCCCGTGGTCGCCATCTGCGCCAAGATCGAGGCCGAACTCTCCGAGATGGACGACGCCGACCGGCTGGAATTCCTCAAGGAGCTGGGCCAGGACGAGCCGGGCCTGAACCGCCTGATCCGCGCCGCCTACAAGCTGCTGGGCCTGCAGACCTACTTCACCGCCGGTGTGAAGGAAGTGCGCGCCTGGACCATCCACGTCGGTGACACGGGCCCGCAGGCGGCTGGCGTGATCCACACCGACTTCGAGAAGGGCTACATCCGCGCCCAGACGATTGCGTTCGACGACTTCATCCAGTTCAAGGGTGAACAGGGTGCCAAGGACGCCGGCAAGATGCGCGCCGAAGGCAAGGAATACGTCGTCAAGGATGGCGACGTGATGAACTTCCTGTTCTCCTCGTAAGCGCCCATATGTCCGACACTGGCCGGCCCGAACCCCAGCGTCTGGCCAAACGCCTGGCGGCCCAGCTGCCCTGCTCGCGCAGCGACGCCGAGCGTTACATCGCCGGTGGCTGGGTGAGGGTGGACGGCCGGGTGGTCGAGGAGCCGATGGAGCGGGTGCGCGACGAGCAGGTCGTCACCCTCGACCCGAAGGCGAAGCTCGAATCGCTGGACTCGGTCACGCTGATCTGGCACAAGCCGGCCGGGCATGCGCTGCCCGACGCGCCGTTTCTTCCCGACGATCTCGCCGCCCACTGGTTCACGCCCGAGCTGCGTTTTGCCGGAGACCGTTCCGGCGTGCGCCCGCTGAAGGCGCATCGCCACAAGCTGCTGGCTGTCGCGCCGCTGGGCGACCTCGCCAGCGGGCTGATGGTGTTCACCCAGAACCCGGGCGTGGCGCGCAAGATGACCGAAGACGCGACGCAGCTGGAGCACGAATGGCTGGCCGAGGTGGCGGCCGATCCGGCACTCGAAGACGAGGACCGCCGCGACGCGGTGCTCAAGTCGCTGGGCAAGCCGCTGTTCTTCGACGGCTGGGCCGTGCCGTCGGCGCGTGCCAGCTGGCAGAGCGAGCAACGCCTGCGGCTGGCGATCAAGGGCAACCGGCCCGGTCAGGTTGCGCACCTGTGCGAGCGGGCGGGCGTGCAACTGACCGCCTTGAGGCGCCTGCGTCTGGGGCGCATCGCCCTGGCGGGGCTGCCGGCCGGGCAGTGGCGCTACCTGCTGGCTTACGAGCGTTTCTGAGCTTGGGCCGCCCGCTGGCTGACACCGATCGCCAGCAGCATCAGCGCCAGCCCGACCCAGTGCAGCTGCAGCAGGTGGCCCTGCGCGATCAGTGCGCCGCCCAGCGCCGCGCCCAGACCCTGACCCGCGTACATCGCCGAGGTGTTGAGCGCGACCGACGCGGGCGCCAGCACCGGTGAAAGCTGCACCAGCCGTGCCTGCTGCGCGGAATTGCAGGAGAAGCAGCCCAGCGCCCAGGGCACCATCACCAGCGCCTGCGGCACCAGGCCCGCGCGGCCCAGCGGCCAGAGCGCCAGGCTGAGCGCCATCAGCGACAACGCGATCAGCACCGCGCGTGGCGTGCCCAGCCGGTCGACCCAGCGCGTGAGCGCGATGTTGCCGATCAGGCCGAAGGCCCCGAACCAGAAGAAGATCACCGACAGCAGCACCGGATCGGCGCCGTGGGTCTGTTGCAGGTAGGGCGCGAAATAGGAAAACAGCGTGAACTGCCCGAAGGCCGACAGCAGGGTCACGCCCAGGGCCAGCGTCAGCGGCGCGTCTCCCAGTGTCTGGCCCCAGGCTTCGCGAGAGAGCGCGGCGGGCCGCACCTGGTCGGGCATGGCCCGCCAGACCCAGGCCGCCACCACCAGCGCCAGCACCGCGACCAGGCCGAAGGCCCAGCGCCAGCCGAACATGCCGCCGATCCAGGCCGACAGCGGCATGCCCAGCACCGAGGCCACCGACCAGCCCAGGAACACGAAGGCGATGGCGCGTCCCCGCTGCGCCTCGGGCACCAGCAACCCGATGCAGGCGGCCGCCTGCGGTGTGAACACCGCCGGCGCGATCACGGCCAGCACGCGCAGCGGCAGCAGCCAGGCGTAGTCGGGCGCGAACGCGGACAGGCCGAGGAACAGCGCGTACCAGAGCAGGGTGAGCGTGAGCAGGCGGCGGCGGTCCCAGCCCGCGACCAGGGTGGCCAGCAGCGGTGCGCCCAGCCCCATGACCAGCGCGCCGGCGGTGATCAGCAGGCCGGCCTGCGGAATCGACACGTCCAGCGAGCGGCTGATGTCATTGAGCGTGCCGGGCACCGCCATCACGCCGGTGCCGATCACGAAGTTGCCGGTCATCAGCGCCCAGAGGGCCGACGGGGACGAAGCGCCGCGCGGGCTCGATGGGGTCATGGCGCCCAGTATGGCGGTCAGGGGCCGCGCCGGGTCACAGCGGCAGTCCCCCAGGGAACAGCTGCAGCAGCACGGCGGTCAGCACCAGGTAGCGCAGCAGCTTGCCCACCGCCATGTAGGCCACGCAGGGCCAGAACGGAAACCGCAGCCAGCCGGCCACCGCGGTCAGGGGGTCACCGATGACCGGCAGCCAGGACAGCAGGCAGGCCTTGGGGCCGAAGCGTTGCAGCCAGTCGAGCGCATGCAGCTCGGTCTTCCTGTGGCGCGCCTGATCGATGACGCGGTGGGCGCCGGCGCCGATGAACCAGTTGAGCGCGCCGCCGGCGGTGTTGCCCACGGTCGCCACCGCGATCGCGGACCAGAACAGGTCGGGGTTGAGCTTGAGCAGACCGAACAGGGCGGCTTCGGAGCCGACCGGCAGCAGGGTGGCCGAGACGAACGAGACCACGAACAGCGTGCCCAGGCCGGCCTCGGGCATGGCCAGCCAGTGCAGGATGGAAATCAGCCAGTCGGGCATTCGTCGGACACAGGTATCGGCTTGCAACAGCGGGGTGTGGATATCGCCTGCTGAAAAAACAGGCAGATACAATGCGCATCCCTTTCGCGCGGGGCGACGCCGCCTCCGCCGCGACACCCGCCCTCCAGACCATTCTCCCATCGCCATGCAACTGGGTCCGTACGCCCTGCCGAATGCCCTGTTCGTTGCACCCATGGCGGGAGTGACGGACCGGCCGTTCCGCAAGCTCTGCAAGCGCCTGGGCGCGGGCTACGCGGTCAGCGAGATGGTCACCAGCCGGCCCGACCTGCAGGACAGCCTCAAGACCTCGCGCCGCGCCGACCACAGCGGCGAACCCGGCCCGATCGCGGTGCAGATCGCCGGCACCGACGCGCAGATGATGGCCGACGCCGCGCGCTACAACATCGACCGCGGCGCGCAGATCATCGACATCAACATGGGCTGCCCGGCCAAGAAGGTCTGCAACAAATGGGCCGGCTCGGCCCTGATGCAGGACGAAACCCTGGCGCTGCAGATCGTCGAGGCGGTGGTCGAGGCTTCTGCGCCGCACGGCGTGCCGGTCACGCTCAAGATGCGCACCGGCTGGTGCGCCGACGTGAAGAATGCGCCGGTGATCGCCCGGGCCGCCGAAGCGGCGGGTGTGCAGATGCTGACCGTGCATGGCCGCACGCGCGAGCAGGGCTACAAGGGCTTTGCCGAGCACGACACCGTGGCCGCGATCAAGCGTGCGGTGAAGATTCCGGTGGTCGCCAACGGCGACATCGACAGCCCGCACAAGGCGGCCGAGGTGCTGCGCCAGACCGGTGCCGACGCCCTCATGATCGGCCGCGCGGCCCAGGGCCGGCCCTGGATCTTCCGCGAGATCGCCCACTACCTGACCACCGGCGAAGCGCTGCCTGCGCCCGATCTGATCGAGGTCAAGGCCTGGCTGCTCGATCACCTCGAAGATCACTACAGCCTGTACGGCGAGTACACCGGCGTGCGCAGCGCGCGCAAGCACCTGGGCTGGTACGCGCAGGCGCTGCCCCTGGCCGCTGGCGAAGCGATGCAGTTCCGCCAGCGCATCAACGCGATCACCTCCGCGCAGGCGCAGCTGGACTGCGTGCGCGACAGCCTGGATGCCTGGGCCATGGCCGGGCACAGCGAAAACAACAACACCCGAGAAGACTGGAAACTGGCGGCATGAGCAACAACAAACTGCACGACTGTGTGCGTGCCAGCATCGAAGATTATTTCCGCGACCTCAATGGCACCGACCCGGCCGGCCTGCACGACATGCTGGTCAAGGCGGTCGAAAAACCCCTGCTGGAGGTCGTGATGCAGCAATCGCAGAACAACCAGTCGCGCGCCGCGCAGTGGCTGGGCCTGAACCGCAACACCCTGCGCAAGAAGCTGCTCGAACACAAACTGATCGACTGAACGCGATCGCCTCTTTTTCAAACCTGCTGACCCCACCCTATGCGCGCACTCCTTTCCGTTTCCGACAAGACCGGCATCGTCGAGCTGGCCCAGGCCCTGCAAGGCCTTGGCGTGGCACTCATCTCCACCGGCGGCACCGCCAAGCTGCTGGCCGAAAAGGGCCTGCCGGTGACCGAGGTGGCCGAAGTCACCCACTTCCCCGAAATGCTCGACGGCCGCGTCAAGACCCTGCACCCCAAGGTGCACGGTGGCCTGCTGGCGCGCCGCGATGTGCCCGAGCACATGGCCGCGCTGATCGCACACGGCATCGAGACCATCGACATCCTGGTGGTCAACCTCTATCCGTTTGAAGCCACGGTGGCCAAGGCCGGCTGCACGCTGGCGGACGCCATCGAGAACATCGACATCGGCGGTCCGGCGATGGTGCGCAGCGCGGCCAAGAACTGGAAGGACGTGGCGGTGCTGACCGACGCGGCGCAGTACGCCGGCGTGATCGCAGAACTCAAGGCCAACGGCAAGCTCTCCGACAAGACGCGCTTTGGCCTGTCGGTGGCCGCGTTCAACCGCATCGCCCAGTACGACGGCGCCATCAGCGACTACCTGTCGTCGGTGACGTTCGAGGAAGAAAAACTGAGCGAAAGCTACGTGCCCGCGCGCAACCTGTTCCCCGGCCAGTCCAATGGCCAGTTCATCAAGGTGCAGGACCTGCGCTACGGCGAGAACAGCCACCAGCAGGCCGCGCTGTACCGCGACCTGTACCCGGCCCCCGGCTCGCTGGTCACCGGCGTGCAACTGCAGGGCAAGGAGCTGAGCTACAACAACATCGCCGATGCCGACGCGGCCTGGGAATGCGTCAAGAGCTTCGAGGTGCCGGCCTGCGTGATCGTCAAGCACGCCAACCCCTGCGGCGTGGCCGTGGGCAAGGACGCGCACGAGGCCTACGCCAAGGCCTTCCAGACCGACCCGACCAGCGCCTTCGGCGGCATCATCGCCTTCAACCGCACGGTGGACAAGGCGGCGGCCGAGGCCGTGGTCAAGCAGTTCGTCGAGGTGCTGATGGCGCCCGACTTCACCGCCGAGGCGCTGGAGATTTTCAAGCCCAAGGTCAATGTGCGCCTGATGAAGATCGCTCTGCCGGCTGGCGGCGCGAGCGCCTGGGACCAGGGCCGCAACGCCATGGACGCCAAGCGCGTCGGTTCGGGCCTGCTGCTGCAGACCGCCGACAACCACGAGCTGGCGCTGGCCGACCTGAAGGTGGTGACGGTCAAGCAGCCGACGCCGGAAGAGCTGCAGGACCTGCTGTTCGCCTGGAAGGTCGCGAAGTACGTGAAGTCCAACGCCATCGTGTTCTGCAAGAACGGCATGACCATGGGCGTGGGCGCCGGCCAGATGAGCCGCCTGGACTCGGCCCGCATCGCCAGCATCAAGGCCGAGGCCGCGAAGCTGTCGTTGCAAGGGACTGTTGTCGCGAGCGATGCCTTCTTCCCGTTCCGTGACGGTCTGGACGTGGTGGTCGACGCGGGCGCGACCTGCGTGGCGCAACCCGGCGGTTCGATGCGCGATCAGGAGGTGATCGACGCGGCCAACGAGCGTGGTGTGGCGATGGTGTTCACGGGTGTGCGCCACTTCCGTCACTGATCGCTTCTTGCTTCGGAAAAAAGGGCTCCTGTGTGGGGCCTTTTTTTTGTGCCTGCATGGGAGTGGGGCAGGAGGTCGGTGCATCCGGTCTCCGGCTCACCTCGCGGGCGGATGTTTCTGGTTCTCCGCCTTTGCTTCATCAACACCGTGCGGGCGCGCCGGCGCTGTGGCAACCGCGAATGGAGCCTCCGGCCGGACTGCCCCGACTTCCTGCCCTGCTGACGTTTGGGCGCGCGAGCAGAAAGATGGGCCTTGTTTCTTGTTTCTGTCTTTTGGTTGCGGGCACCCCAAATCCGGTTGAAGCTGGGTGGCGTGGGCTGGCGGGCGGAGGCTCCATTCGCGGTTGCCACAGAGCCCGTATGCCTGCCCGGTGTTGACGAAGTCATCGTGGCGGGCACGGGTCGTCGCCCGCGAGGTGAGCCGGAGAACGCCAGCCCGCGCCACCCGGCTTGCGCGAGGTCTGTGAGCGAGAAACGCAGAGAACCCAAACAAAACGGCCGGAGAGAACCCCCGGCCGTTCAAACAGAAGAAGTGAAGATCAAGCCAGCTGCTTGAACACCTCACGCGCCGCCGCCACGGTGGTCGCAATATCTTCCGCAGTGTGCGCCGCGCTCACAAAGCCCGCCTCGTACAGCGCCGGCGCGATGTACACACCACGGTCCAGCAGGCCGTGGAACAGGGTGTTGAACTTCGCGCCCTCGGTCTTCATCACGGTCGCGTAGTTCTGCGGCAGTTCGGGCATCAGGAAGAAGCCGAACATGCCACCCTGGCAGTCCACGCTGAACGGCACGCCTTCGGCATCGGCCGCGGCCTTCAGGCCATCCACCAGCGAACGGGTCTTGGCCGACAGGGCTTCGAAGAAGCCGGGCTTCTGGATTTCTTTCAGCGTCGCCAGGCCGCAGGCCGTGGCTACCGGGTTGCCCGACAGCGTGCCGGCCTGGTAGACGCCACCCAGCGGCGCCAAGTGTTCCATCACCGCGCGCTTGCCGCCGAAGGCCGCCAGCGGCATGCCGCCGCCGATGACCTTGCCCATCACCGTCATGTCGGGCTCGAAGCCGGGGATCAGCGAGGCGTAGTGGCCCTGCGCGCTGCCCAGGCCGACACGGAAGCCGGTCATCACCTCGTCGAACACGAACAGCGCACCGTGCTGCGTGCACAGCTCGCGGATGCGCTTCACGAACGGTACGCTGGCGCGCACGAAGTTCATGTTGCCCGCGATCGGCTCGATGATCACGCAGGCGATGTCGGCGCCGTGCTCGGCGAACGCGGCCTCGATCTGCGCCACGTTGTTGTATTCGAGGACCAGGGTGTGCTGCACCACCTCGGGCGGCACACCGGCGCTGGTCGGGTTGCCGAAGGTCGCCAGGCCCGAGCCGGCCTTGACCAGCAGCGCGTCGGCGTGGCCGTGGTAGCAGCCTTCGAACTTGATGATGGTCTTGCGGCCGGTGGCGCCGCGCGCCAGCCGGATCGTGCTCATGCCGGCCTCTGTGCCCGAGCTGACCAGCCGGACCATCTCCAGGCTGGGCACCAGCTTGACGATCTCTTCGGCCAGCTCGACCTCACGCTCGGTCGGTGCGCCGAACGAGAAACCTTCCAGCGCGGCCTTCTGCACCGCGTCGAGCACGGCGGGGTGGCCGTGGCCCAGGATCATCGGGCCCCAGGAGCCGATGTAGTCGATGTACTTCTGGCCATTGGCGTCCCAGAAATAGGCGCCCTGTGCACGCTGCACGAAACGCGGCGTGCCGCCGACGGCGCGGAAGGCGCGCACAGGCGAGTTCACGCCGCCGGGGATCAGCTGCTTGGCGCGTTCAAAAAGGTCGAGGTTGCGGTCGCTCATGGGAATGCTCAGTGTTTGGTGGTGTCCAGCGGGAAGTCGTCGGCGTCCAGCTGGCTGTCCGGCGAGGTTCCCTGATTGCTTGCGGCTTCATCGCCTTCTTCTTCGTCGTCTTCGTGCGCCCAGAACAGGCGGTCGGGAACGGCGTGGCCCATGCCAGGCTGGAAGCCCGCGTCCAGGCACTGGTCCAGGTAGGTGAGCGCTTCGGCGCTGGCCGACTGCAGGTCGGCGCCCGAGGCGATGAGCGCGCACAGTGCGGCCGACAGGGTGTCGCCCGCGCCGCTGAAGGTGGCCTCGAAGCGCTCGTAGCGCGCCGTGGCCAGTACCGCTTCGGGGCTGGCCAGGTGGCTTTCGATGTACTGGTCGGCCGCGTTGAAGCCGGTCACCAATGTGTAGGGAACGCCGTGCACGGCCGCGGCGCGGGCCACCTCGCGCGGGTTGGGTGGACGGTCGCCCTCCCATTCGGGCAGCAGCCAGCGGCACAGCGTGCTGTGGTTGCCGACCAGCACGGTGGTCTGCGGCAGCAGCAGTTCGACGCAGGCGTCCAGGTAGGTCTCGATCGCCAGCTCGTCCCACCACGACAGGTCTGGCATGTAGGTGATGACCGGGACCTCGGAGTAGTCGGTCGTGATGCCGGCGATGGTGCTGAGGTTCTCGGGGTTGCCCACGAAGCCGACCTTGAAGGCCTGCACCGGCATGTCTTCGAGCGCGCAGCGGGCCTGGTCGGCGACGGCTTCTTCGTCGAAGGCGATGTGGTCGTGGATCTCGGAGGTGTCGCGCACATAGGTGCCTGTCACCACCGCCAGCACATGGGCCGACGCGCTGGACATGGCCGTCAGGTCCGCTGACAGGCCGCCGGCGCCGCTGGGGTCGTTGGCGTTGAAGACCATGACGCAGGGCAGCGAGGTTTCGCCGGGTTGCGTGGCGCCCGCGGGAGAGGAGGGGTCGGGGAGTTGGGGCATGGAAGTGCGCAGGGTCCGTCGCGTGTTTGCTGCAGCCGGAATCCGGGGGATTACCAGCAGCCTGAGCCCTCCGGCAGCCCTCCGTGGCTCGATACAATGGCCGGATTCTATGACAATGCCCTCGCTGACATGACCGAAACCAAGACTTGGATGTGCCTCATTTGCGGCTGGATCTACGACGAGGCCGAAGGGTCGCCCGAGCACGGCATTGCGCCCGGAACCGCCTGGGCCGATGTGCCCATGAACTGGACCTGCCCCGAGTGCGGTGCACGCAAGGAAGATTTCGAAATGGTCCAGATCTGATGCAGCACGGAGTCCGGGGCCTGGTCAGGTGATCCCGACTCCCGCGTCCGATGTGTAACCCCACCTGCCTGGAGTGACTTTGCCATGAGCACGACACCTGTTTTCAAGGTTCTGGTGGTTGACGACAGCAACACCATCCGCCGTAGCGCCGAGATTTTTCTCAAGCAGGGAGGCCATGAGGTCCTGCTGGCCGAAGACGGCTTCGACGCCCTGGCCAAGATCAACGATTACCAGCCCGATCTGGTGTTCTGCGACATCCTGATGCCGCGCCTGGACGGTTACCAGACCTGCGCCATCATCAAGCGCAATGCCCGTTTTGCGAGCATTCCCGTGGTCATGCTGTCCTCGAAGGACGGTGTGTTCGACAAGGCGCGAGGTCGCATGGTCGGTTCCCAGGAATACCTCACCAAGCCTTTCACCAAGGACCAGCTGTTGCAGGCTGTGCAGCAGTTTGGCGCCCACCTCACCGGAGCTGCATGATGGCAATTCAGAAGATTCTCGTTGTGGACGATTCGAAGACCGAACTGATGGTTCTTTCGGACCTGCTGGGAAAAAATGGCTACAAAGTCCGCACCGCTGAGAATGCGGAAGAGGCCTTTCGTCGGCTGAGCGAGGAAAAGCCGGAACTGATTTTGATGGACGTGGTGATGCCCGGTCAGAATGGATTTCAGTTGACCCGGGCGATCGCTCGCGATCCCCAGTATTCCGACATCCCCATCATCATGTGCACCAGCAAGAATCAGGAAACCGATCGCGTCTGGGGCATGCGCCAGGGCGCACGGGACTACGTGACCAAGCCGGTCAACGCCGAAGAATTGCTGACCAAGATCCGCGCCCTGGGCTGACCCGGGTCGCGTGCCGTCTGAAGAACAACCCCAAGCATGGCCAACCGTCAATCACTCAAGGATTTGCAGGTGCGCCTTGCCGAGCGGCTGACGGCGGCGCGAACGGAGGCAGCCACGGCGTCGTGGCTGGCGGTGGAGGCGGGGGGGCAGCGGTACCTGATTCCCCTGGTGCAGTCCGGCGAAATCTTTTCCTGGGCCAACCTGCAGCCGGTGCCATACACCAAGCCCTGGTATGTCGGGGTGGCCAGCCTGCGCGGCGGGCTTCACGGCGTCGTGGATCTGGGGCGGCTGGCGGCTAGCGGTCAGGCCCCGGGCGCGGTGTCCACACTGGAGCGGGTGACCTCGGAGTCCCGGCTCGTGAGTCTTCATTCGGCGCTGGGCATCAATGCCGTGCTGTGGATCGATCGGCTGCTGGGGCTTCGCAACCCGGCCATGTTCGATGCGATGGACGAGAGTCCGCAGACCCAGTCTCCCGCCTGGTTCTCCCGGCGGTTCACCGATACACAAGGTCGTGACTGGCAGGAGCTGAACCTGCAGGCCCTGGCCGGCGACGCGGATTTCCTGGCGATCGCGGCTTGAGCTCCCGAAGGGGAGTCGCCACGGAACGTCAGGGCGGACAAAGGTTGAAGGAGCCGACACGGCTCCGCTTTTCAGTTGGAAGGTTTTTTCATGGCCATGCTTGATCGAATCCAGGGAATGTTCCGCAAGAAGGGAGCCGTCGATCCCGATCTGAGCGATCTCTCCGCCCAGGATCTGGCGCAAGCCGCCGCAGAAGGGCTCGCACCCTCTCGCACCGATGCCGAATTTGCCGAGAGCCGCATGGGGCCCGAGCCTGGAGACGCGGAGATCGAGCTGGGTGTGGTGAGCCTGCCGTTGCTGGGTCGGCGCACCGCCGAACAACACCGGCGGATTCTGGGCTCCCTGCTGCTGGTGGCTGTGGTGCTGCTGGCGGCCGTGGTGTTCTTCGTGCTGAACAAGACCGAAAAGCTGGGTCAGCAGGTGGCGTCCAGCGGTCAGGCCCTGATGCAGTCGCAACGTCTGGCCAAGAGCGTGTCGCAGGCACTGGTGGGCAATCCCGCAGCCTTCTCCGAGGTGAAGGAGAGTTCCAACGTGCTGGCCCGCAACGTGCGCGGCTTCAAGGAAGGCAACACCGAAATCGGCCTGTCGGCGCTCGGGCCTGAATACGAGTCGCAGCTGGGTGAACTGATGCCCAAGGTCGACTCCGCGGAACGCAACGCCAATGTCGTGCTGTCGCAGCAGAAGATCCTGACCCAGGTGGGTGACGCCCTGCGCTCGATCAACCGCCAGTCGTCCGACTTGCTGGAAATCGCCGAAACCGTGTCTTCGCTCAAGCTTCAGCTGGGTGCGCCACCGACCGAAATTTCCGCCTCCGGCCAGCTGGTGATGCTGACCCAGCGCATCGGCAAATCGGCCAACGAATTCCTGACCATGGAAGGCGTGAGCCCCGAAGCCGTGTTCCTGCTGGGCAAGGACTTGAACACCTTCAAGGAAATCGCCGAAGGCCTGCTCAACGGCAGTGCCGAGCTGCGGCTGAAGGCCACTGGCGACACGCAGGTCCGCGAACGCCTGGAAGCACTGCTCAAGCTGTACGAACAGACCCGCACCGACGCCGGCGCGATTCTGGGCAACCTGCAGGGTCTGGTGGCCGCGCGCGAAGCGCAGGCCGCCGTGATCGCCGACAGCGAACCGCTGCGCTCCGGTCTGGAAAAGTTGCAGTCGCAGCTGTCTGCGGGCTCGGGTCTGGGTGGTATCGAGCTGTTCTCCATGATCGGGGCGGCGCTGTTTGCGCTGGCCTGTGGCGCCGCACTGGCCTATGTGCAGCTGCTGGAAAGCCGTCAGCGCCAGCTGATCGCCGAAGGTCAGCGGGTGGCGGCGGAATCGCAGCAGCAGGACGCCAAGCGCGTGAACGACGCCAACCAGGCGGCCATTCTTCGTCTGATGAACGAGCTGCAGACGGTGGCCGAAGGCGACCTGACGCAGGAAGCGACCGTGACCGAAGACATCACCGGCGCCATCGCCGACTCGGTGAACTACACGGTGGAAGAACTGCGCTCGCTGGTGGGTAACGTGCAGGCCACGGCCACGCGAGTCGCCCAGACGACGTCGGCGGTGGAAAGCACATCGACCGAACTGCTGGCCGCGTCGACCGAACAGCTGCGTGAGATCCGTGAAACCGGCCAGTCGGTGCTGGACATGGCGCAACGCATCAACCAGGTGTCCGGTCAGGCGCAGGAATCGGCCCGTGTGGCGCGTTCTTCTCTGCAGGCCGCCGAGTCCGGTCTGCAGGCCGTGCAGGACGCCATCGGCGGCATGAACGCCATCCGCGACCAGATCCAGGAAACCTCCAAGCGCATCAAGCGGCTGGGTGAGTCCTCACAGGAGATCGGTGAAATCACGGAGCTGATCTCGGACATTACCGAACAGACCAACGTGCTGGCCCTGAATGCCGCCATCCAGGCCGCGTCGGCCGGTGAAGCCGGTCGCGGCTTCTCGGTGGTGGCGGAAGAAGTGCAGCGACTGGCCGAACGTTCCGCCGATGCCACTCGCCAGATTGCGGCGCTGGTGAAGGCGATTCAGACCGACACGCAGGACGCGGTGGCCGCCATGGAGCGCTCCACCCAGGGTGTGGTCGAAGGGGCCAAGCTGTCCGACAACGCCGGTACCGCGCTGTCCGAGATCGACCGCGTGTCGCGCCGTCTGGCCGAGCTGATTGAGCAGATTTCGAACGCGACGCTCCGCGAAGCCGAGTCGGCCAACGAGGTGGCCGGCAACATCCAGCACATTTTCGCGGTGACGGAGCAGACCGGAGAAGGTACGCGGTCGACCGCCGCCCAGGTGCGTGAACTCTCCGCCATGGCAGAAGAACTGCGGCAATCGGTGGCCCGATTCAAGATCGCCTGACCGCGGTCCGGCAGACCCGACACATCATGCTCGACACCCATTCCGAAGGCCCGGCATCCGACGACACCCTCAGCGACCTCGGGCCGCTGGCGTGGGTGTTCGAGGAACTTCGCAAATCGCTGGACAGCGCCAACAAGGCGATCCGGCGTTTCATCCGTGAAACGGAGCAGGCCCGTCACAGCGACCTGGAAGCGGTCGATCCCGGCTCGCTGCGCGTGGCGCGCCAGCAGTTGCACCAGGCCGTGGGTGCCCTGGAGATGGTTGGCCTGGCGGCGCCAGCGCAGGTGTTGCGCGGCATGGAAGCCGCCGTGCAGCGCTTTGTGCAGAAGCCACTGAGCTGCACCGATGAAGCTGCGGGCCGGGTGGAGCGCGCCAGCTTTGCGCTGGTCGAATACCTGGAAGCCATTCTGAACAACAAGCCGGTGCCTCCCGTGGCGCTGTTCAGCCAGTACCGCGAGGTGCAAGAGCTGGCCGGGGCCGAGCGGGTTCATCCGGCCGATCTGTGGAGTCTGGAGCAGCGCGGCATCGAGGTCGCCGCACCGGCCGATGTCAAGCCGATGCAGGTGAGCCCGCAGATCCGCTCGCTGTTCGACCGCGTGGTCCTGTTGCTGGTCAAGTCGCACAGTCCGGCCGCGGCCGCACAGCTGGCGCGCATGAGTGCCGGTCTGGCCGCCGGCGCAGACACGGCGCGCGTGACCACCTTCTGGCGCATCGCAGCCGGCTACTTCGAAGCCGTGTCCCAAGGTCTCGTCAGTGCCGATGTGTATGTCAAGCGGGCGGCCTCGCGCATCCTGCTGCAACTGGCCGGGCTGATGCAGGACAAGTCGAAGAACGACGTGTCCGAGGCCTTGCTGCACGACCTGCTGTTCTTCTGTGCCCAGGCCCGCCCCAGGGAGGGCGTGGCCGCTCCGAATCTGTCGGCGGTGCGCGATGCGTTCGGACTGACGGAATCGGTGGGTGTCGATTACCACAAGGCCACGCTGGGCCAGTTTGACCCGGCCCTGTTGGTGCAGGCCCGCAAGCGGATCAACGCCGGCAAGGAGTCCTGGTCCCTGCTGGCCGGTGGTGATGTGTCGCGCGCGCGCTCGGTGCTCGACCAGTACAGCCTGATCGCTGATTCGCTGCTGCGCCTGCATCCGGCCAGCGCTGCTCTGGCACGGGTTCTCGTCAGGGCCGCCGAACAGGTTTCGCGAGCCCCCGGCAATCTCAAGCCCGAGCTGTCGATGGAGGTGGCCACGACCACGCTCTATCTCGAAGCCACGTTCGATGACTTCGATCCCAACGATCCGTCGCTGGCCGACCGGACCCAGATGCTGGCCGACCGGCTCGACAGGGTGCTGGCCGGGGAAGCGGCGCAGCCGCTGGAACCGTGGATGGAGCAGTTGTACCGTCGGGTGAGTGACCGCCAGACGATGGGCAGCGTGGTCGGTGAACTCAAGGTGTCCTTGGGCGAAGCGGAAAAGTCCCTCGACCAGTTTTTCCGCACCCCGCGCGAGAAGGCGGGGCTGCATGTGGCGGTCTCGCAGCTGGTGCAGATGCGCGGCGTGCTGTCGGTGCTGGGCCTGGACCAGGCGGTGCAGACCGTGACGCGCATGCGTTCGTCCGTCGAGCAGATTCTGGACACCGAGGTCGACGAGGTGCAGGCGCGCGAGGCGGGCACCTTCCTGCAGCTGGGCAACAACCTCAGCGCCTTGAGTTTCCTGGTGGACATGCTCAACTACCAGCCGGCGCTGGCCAAGAAGCTGTTCGTGTTCGACGAGGCTTCGGGCGAGCTCAAGCCCTTGATGGGCCGGATCGCTTCCGAGCGGCCGGTCGTCACGGCCGCCAAGGTCGCGTCCAGGGCGCTGGATGAAGGTGTGCAGCGGGTGGTCGAAGACGCCCAGCGCGACGTCAATCTGGCGGAGCTGTCGGAGCAGCTCGGTACGCTGGCCGACCAGGCGTCGCTCGCCGAACAGGAGGGTGTGGCCAAGGCCGCGCGCGAGGCTGCGCAGGCGGTGGTCGGTACCGATGCCGAAGCGGGTGCACAGGCCCTGGTGGGGCTGGCACAGACGCGGGCCACCGAAGAGCCTGTGGCGGCACCGGCGCCGGTCGACGACAGCCTGGACGACGAAGACGATTTGCGCGAGATCTTCCTGGAGGAAGGTCGCGAGGTGGTCGGCAACGGCCTGGCCGCGCTCGATGCGTTGCATCTGGAGCCAGGCAATCTGGAGCAGCTGACGACCTTGCGGCGGGCCTTCCACACCCTCAAGGGCAGTTCGCGCATGGTGGGCCTCAACGAGTTCGGGGAAGCCGCCTGGGCCATGGAGCAGGTGCTCAACGGGGTGCTGTCGGAACAGCGTTCTGCCGAAGCGCCCGTGCTCGCCCTGTCGCGCGAAGCGATGGAGGCGTTTGGCCGCTGGGTCGAGGACATTGCGTCGCAGCAGGACGCCCACTGGCAGGCCCAGGCCTTCCGCAACAGCGGCCAGGCCTGGCGCGACGAGCACCGTTATCTGCCGTTGGCACCGGTGGCAGAGACCCCCGGTCCGCAAGAGGATGTCGAGGACCTGGTGGAAGCCGAGGCCCCGGTGACGATCACGGTCGAGACGCCGGAGCCGGTGTCGCAGGATGTGCTGGTCGATTTCGTCGAGACCTCGCCGCAGGACCTTGCTTTTGACGATCTTCCGCCGGGCGATGCGCCGGTGTCGGCGCATGCCCCCCTGCTGTCGCCGATCGATTTCGCCGAACTGGAAAACCGTGCGCCGTCGCCGCAGGCGGCCGAGGCCCTGCCGGAATCGCATGGTGTGACCGGCGTGGCCGAGACAGAGGCCGATGCCGATGCCGACGATGGCCCGCCGTCGATCTTTGACGAGATCTCGCTGGACCTGGAGGCCGAGTTGCCGCAGGCGCGGGATCTGCAGGACTCGATGCCCGGTCCCCTGTTTGATCCGGAACGTCCGGACAGCGTGCTGGTGGTGCCGCCCGAGGACGGGCTGGCCACCCAGCCCGAGCCGGTCGCGCCGGAAGAGTGGCCGCCCGAGATCGAGGCGGCGGGCACCGAAGAAACGCCGGTGGCCGACGAGGTCCAGGACGCAGCAGAACCCGTCACCGAACCGGTCTCCGACGCGGACGGAGTCGTTCCGCCGGCGCAGGAACCCGACGCCGAAGAGTCCGGAGCCGAAGGCGACATGCCCGACGAGCAGACCCGTGTCATCGGGCCGCTGCGCATCGGCATCCGCCTGTACAACGTCTATCTCAACGAAGCCGACGAGTGGTCGCGCCGACTGTGCACCGTGCTGTCCGAATGGGCGCTGGAGCACCATGTGCCCCTGCCGGACCAGGCCGAGGCGCTGGCCCATTCGCTGGCCGGCAGTTCGGCCACGGTCGGCTTCCAGCCCCTGTCCGACATTGCCCGCGCGCTCGAGCATGCGCTGGGGTTTGTGGGCTCGCACCAGCGTGCCGGACAAGCCGCCACCACCGATCAGGCCGGGCTTTTTGTGGCCGCGGCGGAAGACATCCGCCGCCTGCTGCACCAGTTCGCCGCCGGGTTCTACAAGGAACCCAGCGCCGATTTGCTGGCGCGGCTGATCGACCAGCTGCACCAGGCCCCCGTTCCCCTGGCGCCGGAAGACACGGTGGAGGCCGCAGCGGAAGACACGGCGGAGGCGGTGGAACCCGACCCGTCGCTCGACATCGAGCTCAACACCCAGTGGGGCACCGAGGCCGACGGCGAAACGGAAACCGAGCCGGAAACCCTGCTGTCGCCGCTGGAACCGGTCGAGGAGTTGCGCGGACCGGCGCAGGACATCGACGACGACATCGATGCGCTGGACACCATCGATGCCGATCTCTTCCCGATTTTTGCGGACGAAGCGCAGGAACTGCTGCCGCAACTCGGCGGCGCGCTGCGCCAGTGGATCGCGCGTCCGGACAATGGCAGTGCGCGTGCCGAGGTGCTGCGCAATCTCCACACCCTCAAAGGCAGTGCCCGTCTGGCCGGCGCCCTGCGGCTGGGCGAGATGGCCCACCGCATGGAGACCTCGGTCGAGCGACTGGGGTCCGACGTCCTGCAGGCGGCGGACCTTGAACCGCTGCAGGCTTCCTACGATGCCCTGAGCGCTCGATTTGATCTGCTGCGCAACACCGATCCGGGGTCGCAAGGGGTGCTGCAGACCGCGCCCGAGATCCGCACCGACCTGCGTCCCGAGCCCGCTGTTTCCGACATGCCGGTGGACGAACCCGCACAGGAGGCTGAGGCACCGGCCGTGACCGAGCAACCGGTGGC
Source organism: Hydrogenophaga sedimenti (assembly GCF_051857515.1). Lineage (NCBI taxonomy): Bacteria > Pseudomonadati > Pseudomonadota > Betaproteobacteria > Burkholderiales > Comamonadaceae > Hydrogenophaga > Hydrogenophaga sedimenti. Next base: position 93,504 of record NZ_JBPZHA010000003.1, on the reverse strand, counting down.
CGCACCGGTGGTGTCGACCTCGGGTGGCCTGGCCGGGCTGAGTCTGCCGCAGGCGCCGGTGCCGGTGCCGCAGCGGATGGCCGCGGCCGTGCGGGTGCGACCGGAGCTGCTGGACCGTCTGATGAACCAGACCGGCGAGGTGATGATCACCCGTTCGCGGATGGAGTCGCAGCTGGTCACGCTGCGCGGATCGCTCAAGGACCTCACGGGCAACTTGGACCGTCTGCGCCACCAGCTGCGCGACATCGAGCTGCAGGCCGAAACACAGATGCAGTCGCGACTGGCGCAGGCCCGCGACGCCGACCTGTCGTTCGACCCGCTGGAATTCGACCGCTTCACCCGCGTGCAGGAACTCACCCGCATGATGGCCGAGTCGGTGAACGACGTGGCGACCGTGCAGCGCAACCTGCAGCGCGCCGTGGAAGCGACCGAAGACGGTCTGGTGGCCCAGGCCCGCCAGACGCGCGAACTGCAGCGCGACCTGCTGCGCACGCGCATGGTGGAGTTCGAAGGCATTTCGGAGCGCCTTTACCGCGTCGTGCGCCAGGCCTCCAAGGAAACCGGCAAACAGGTGCGGCTGGACATCACGGCCGGTCACATCGAAATGGACCGCGGTGTGCTGGACCGCATGACCGCGGCGTTCGAACACTTGCTGCGCAACAGCGTCGTGCACGGCATCGAGACGCCCGAGCAACGTCTGGCGCTGGGCAAGGCCGCCGAAGGCCGCATCGATGTGCGCCTGGCACAGGAACTCAACGACGTGTCGGTGGTGTTCCAGGACGACGGCGCGGGCATCGACCTGGCGCGCCTGCAGGAAAAGGCCAAGGCCCAGGGGCTGGTCGAGAAGGCCGCGAAGCTGAGCGACGACGAGGCGATGCAGCTGATCTACACGCCGGGTCTGAGCACCGCCAGCGAAGTGTCTTCGCTGGCCGGGCGCGGCGTCGGCATGGACGTGGTGCGCAACGACGTGGTGGCACTGGGCGGCCGCATCGAGACCCATACCAAAGCCGGACAAGGCACCGGCTTCAAGCTGGTGCTGCCGCTGACTACCGCGGTGACGCAGGTGGTGATGCTGCGCGCGGGTGCGCTGACCATCGGTGTGCCATCGACGCAGGTCGAACTGGTGCGCCGCGTCAGCGCCGACGAACTCGGGCAGGCCTACGCGAAGAAGACGCTCACCGTCGGTGGCGAAGAAGTGCCGTTCTACTGGGCCGGCGCGCTGCTGCAGTCGTCGCCGCAGTCGCAGGAAGCCCAGGCGCGCACGCTGCCGGTGGTGATCTTCCGAAGCGCGGCGCAGCGGGTGGCGATGCACGTGGACGAAGTGCTGGGCAACCAGGAAGTCGTGGTGAAGAACCTCGGCCCGCAACTGTCCCGTCTGCCTGGTCTGGCCGGCATGTCGGTGCTGGCCTCGGGCGCGGTGGCGCTGATCTACAACCCGGTGGCGCTGGCCACGGTGTATGGCGCGCAGGTGCAGCCCTGGGTCGAAGGGCAGATGCATCTGGCGGCCGGCGCTGCGGCCAAGGGCGATGCCGAACTGCCGCTGGAGATGGCCGTCAATGCGGTGCCGCTGGTGCTGGTGGTCGACGACTCGATCACGGTGCGCCGCGTCACGCAGCGGCTGCTGCAGCGCGAAGGCTACCGGGTGTCGCTGGCGGCCGATGGCCTGCAGGCCCTGGAGCGGCTGCAGACGGAACGTCCGGCGGTGGTGCTGTCGGACATCGAGATGCCGCGCATGGACGGCTTCGATCTGGTGCGCAACATCCGCAACGATCCCCGTCTGTCGGGCCTGCCGGTGATCATGATCACCTCGCGCATCGCCGAGAAGCACCGCGAACATGCGCGCGAGCTGGGCGTGGACCACTACCTGGGCAAGCCGTACTCGGAAGACGAGCTGCTGGCGCTGATCGCCAGCTACACGCAGGCGGCCGCGAACGCCTGATGCACCGGCCAGGTGCCGCCGCGGCGGGCGGCACCGCCGGTCATTTGTTCTTCACCACCCCGTAGCGCTCCAGCGTCTTTTCGCGCGCCAGCGCGTGGTCGACGATGGGCGCCGGATAGGTTTTGCCCAGCTCGACGCCCGCCGCGACCAGCTCCAGTTCGGGGGCTTTCCAGGGCGCATGGATGGTGGCGTCCGACAGCCCGGCGAGTTGCGGCAGGTAGCGCCGGATGAACTTGCCCTGTGCGTCGAACTTTTCGCTCTGGGTCACCGGATTGAAGATGCGGAACCAGGGCTGGGCGTCGCAGCCGGTGGAGGCGGCCCACTGCCAGCCGCCGTTGTTGGCCGCCAGGTCGAAGTCGATCAGCTTCTCGGCGAAATAGCGTTCGCCCCAGCGCCAGTCGATGCCCAGGTCCTTCACGAGGAAGCTGGCCACCACCATGCGCAGGCGGTTGTGCATGTAGCCGGTCTGGTTGATCTGCGCCATCGCGGCGTCCACCAGCGGGTAGCCGGTGCGGCCCTCGCACCAGGCGGTGAACTGCGCCTGCGCGTGCTTGCCGTGTTCGAAGCGCACCTTGTCGTACTCGGGGCGGAACGAGTGGCCGACCACGTGCGGGAAGTTGGCCAGGATCTGGTGGTAGAAGTCGCGCCAGATCAGCTCCGAGAGCCAGGTGCTGGCCCCCTTGAGGTCCTGCAGGTGCATCTGCCAGGCCAGCGAGGCGAGCTGCCGGATCGACACCGTGCCAAAGCGCAGATGCACGCTGAGGTAGCTCGGACCCTTGACCGCCGGGAAGTCGCGGGCGCTGTCGTAGCGCTCGATGCGCTCCATGAAGTCTTCCACCAGCGTCTGGGCGCCGCTGGCGCCCGTGGGGATGGGCAGGCGCGACAGGTTGCTCGGCTCGAAGTCGATGTCCGACAGGCGGGGGGGCGGGGTGTCGAACGCTGGCGGCCGCGGCGCCAGCGCGGCGGCGTATTTCGCGACCGGGTAGGCCTTGAGGTAGAACGGCTCCACCTTGCGCAACCAGGCGTTCTTGTACGGCGTGAACACGCCGAAGGGCTGGCCGACCTGGGTCAGCACCTCGCGCCGCTCGAAGATCACGTGGTCCTTGTGGCTGTGCAGCATGATCCCGGCGTGGGCCAGCGCACCGAGCACCTGTGCATCCCGCGCCAGCGCATCCGGCTCGTCGTCGTGGTTGGTGAACACCGCCTGCACATGCAGGCGCTGCGCCAGCAGGGGGATTTCGTCGAGCGCGCGGGCGTGGCGCACGATCAGGCCGGTGCCTTCGTGGGCGTGCTCCTGTCCGAGTTCGCGCAGGGCGCCGTCGAGCTCCAGCACCGAGGCGTGGATGAATTCCACCCGCCGGTCGGCGCGGGGCAGCGGGTCGAGGATGGCGGTGTCGAACACGAACACACACCAGACCTGGCGGCACTGCTTGAGCGCGTGGTAGAGCGCGGCGTTGTCTTGCGCCCGCAGGTCGCGGCGGAACCACATCAGTCCTCGGTCGTAGCGTGTCATTCGGGGGCGCTCGTGGTGGGATGGGTCGTTCGGTCCGTGGAACGAAGGGGCGCCGCTTAAAATTGCGCCATGTCTGCGGATTCTGCCTCGATCAATCTCACCAATCACTTCCTGATTGCAATGCCCGGGCTGAACGACGACTTGTTCGGCCGCAGCGTGGTGTTCATGTGCGAGCACAGCGAGCGCGGGGCGCTCGGGCTGGTCATCAACAAGCCCAGCGACATCCTGCTGCCCAGCCTGTTCGAGAAGGTCGATCTGGCCCTGGGGCGCGAAGATCTCATGCACCTGCCGGTCTTCCAGGGGGGGCCGGTGCAGACCGAGCGCGGTTTCGTGCTGCACGAGGCCATCGACGCCGGCGAGGGCGAGGGCGAGTCGGTGTACGCGTCCACCCTGGCGATCCCGGGCGGGCTGGAAATGACGACCTCGCGCGACGTGCTCGAAGCGATGTCGTCCGGCGCCGGGCCACGGCGTGTGTTCGTGTCGCTGGGCTATTCGTCCTGGGGGCAGGGACAGCTGGAATCCGAGATCACCGAAAACAGCTGGCTCACCGTCGAGGCCGATCCGGCGCTGATCTTCGACACGCCGGTCGAGCAGCGCTACGAGAAAGCCATGGCACTGCTGGGGCTGGCTCCATGGATGCTGTCGCCGGACGCGGGGCATTCATGACGGATGTGCCGGTTTCCTGCCAGACCTTCCTGGCCTTCGACTTCGGACTCAAGCGCACCGGCGTGGCCAGCGGCAACCGCCTGACGCAGACCGCCACACCGCAGTCCACCATCGCCGCCGAAGGCGATGCCCGATTCGTGAAGATCACCGAACGCCTGAAAGAGTGGCAGCCCGACGCCATCGTGGTCGGCGTGCCCTTTCATCCCGACGGCGCTCCCCACGAGAACACCCTGCGCGCGCAGAAGTTCGCGCGCCAGCTGCGCGGCCGTTACGGCCTGCCGGTGTTCGAGGTGGACGAGCGGTATTCGACCACCGAAGCGCACGCCCTGGGCGCGCGCGACGCCGATGCGGCCAGCGCCTGCATCATCCTGGAACAGTTTCTGAGGAGCCTGACGTGACCCAAACCATCCAGCTCGACGCCGAGCTGCTGTACGCCGAGTTGCGCGAAGGCGTGAAGGGCCTGATTGCCACCATGCCGCAGCCCGTGGTGCTCGCGGGCATCACCTCCGGCGGCGCCTGGCTGGCCGAACGGCTGCAGCGCGACCTGGCGCTGCCTGGCGACGCCGGTGTCATCTCGTCGTCGATGCACCGCGACGATTTCGCGCAGCGTGGCCTGTCGATCTCGGCCCAGACCGTGCTGCCCTACGAAGTCGATGGCGCCCATGTGGTGCTGATCGACGATGTGCTCTACACCGGCCGCACGCTGCGTGCGGTGATCAACGAGCTGTTCGACTATGGCCGTCCCGCCAGCGTGCAGCTGGCGGTGCTGGTCGATCGTGGCGGGCGTGAGCTGCCGATCCAGGCCAACGTCTGCGCGGCCACCATGAACCTGCCGCGCAACCAGTCGCTCGAACTGGCGCGCGATGCCGACGGGCGCTTCCGATTCGTGCTGGAAACCAAGGAAAACTGACGTGGCGCGCAACCCCCAGCTGAACAAAAACGGCGAGCTGATCCACCTGCTCTCCACCGAAGGCCTCTCCCGCGACATCCTCACCCAGATCCTGGACACCGCGTCCAGCTTCGTGAGCGTGAGCAACCGCGAGGTCAAGAAAGTGCCGCTGCTGCGCGGCAAGAGCGTGTTCAACCTGTTCTTCGAGAACAGCACCCGCACCCGCACCACCTTCGACATCGCGGCCACGCGCCTGTCGGCCGACGTCTACACGCTGGACATCGCCCGCAGCTCGACCGCCAAGGGCGAGTCGCTGCTCGACACCATCGCCAACCTGTCGGCGATGGCGGCGGACATCTTCGTCGTGCGCCACAGCGAATCGGGTGCGCCCTACCTGATCGCCCAGCATGTGGCCCCGCACGTGCACGTGGTCAACGCCGGCGACGGCCGCCACGCGCACCCGACGCAGGGTCTGCTGGACATGTACACCATCCGGCACTACAAGAAAGATTTCAGCAACCTGTCGGTGGCGATCGTCGGCGACGTGCTGCATTCGCGCGTGGCGCGCTCCGACATCCACGCCCTGACCACGCTGGGCTGCCCCGACGTGCGCGTGGTCGGCCCGCGCACCCTGGTGCCCAGCGACCTGTCGCAGCTGGGCGTGCGCGTCTGCCACACGCTGGAAGAAGGCATCAAGGACTGCGACGTGGTCATCACGCTGCGGCTGCAGAACGAGCGCATGAGCGGCGCGCTGCTGCCGTCGAGCCAGGAGTATTTCAAGAGCTTCGGCCTGACCACCGAACGCCTGCGCTGGGCCAAGCCGGACGCGATCGTCATGCACCCGGGGCCGATCAACCGCGGTGTCGAGATCGAGTCGGCCGTGGTCGACGGACCGCAGAGCGTGATCCTGCCGCAGGTCACCTTCGGCATCGCCGTGCGCATGGCCGTGCTGGGCATCGTGGCCGGGAACGAAGCATGACGCTGAAGCAGGACGCCGCTGCGCGCGCGCTCTGGAGTCCCGCGGTGCGCGGGTTGCGCGCCTACGTGCCCGGCGAGCAGCCGCAGGGTGAGGGCTGGATCAAGCTCAACACCAACGAATGCCCCTATCCGCCGTCGCCGCGCGTGCTGGAGGCGGTGCGCGAGGCGACCGACGAGCGCCTGCGCCTGTACCCGGACCCGACCGCGCTGGCGCTGCGCCAGACCATTGCGCGCCGGTTCCAGCTGACGCCGGAACAGGTCTTCGTCGGCAACGGCTCCGACGAGGTGCTGGCCCACGCCTTCTGCGCCTTGCTGCGCCACGGCCGGCCGGTGCTGTTTCCGGACGTCAGCTACTCGTTCTACCCGGTGTACTGCGCGCTGTACGGCATCGAGCCGCAACCGGTGCCGCTGGACAGCCAATTCCGCGTGCGGGTCGCCGACTACCGCCGCGGCAATGGCGGCATCGTGCTGCCCAACCCCAATGCGCCGACCGGCATCGCGCTGACCCTGCCCGAGCTGACGCAACTGCTGGAAGGCAACCCCGGCTCGGTGGTGATCGTCGACGAGGCCTATGTGGACTTCGGCGCCGACAGCGCGGTGACGCTGATCGAACGCTTCCCCCAGCTGCTGGTGGTGCGCACGCTGTCCAAGTCGGCGGCACTGGCCGGGCTGCGGGTCGGCTTCGCCATGGGCCATGTGTCGCTCATCGAGGCGCTCAACGTGGTCAAGGACAGCTTCAATTCCTATCCGCTGGACCGGCTGGCGCTGGCCGGCGCGCAGGCAGCGATCGAGGACGACGCGCACCTGCAGACGCTGTCGGCGCGCATCACCGCCAGCCGCGAATGGCTGGTGCAGCAGCTCGCGGGCCTGGGTTTCGACTGTCTGCCATCGAGCGCCAATTTCCTGTTCGCACGCCATGCGAGTGCCCGCGCGGCCGACCTGTTCGCCGCCCTGCGCGAGCGCCGTATCCTCGTGCGCCATTTCCACCAGCCCCGCATCGACAACCACCTGCGCATCACCATCGGCACCCAGGCCGAGTGCGAGGCGCTGGCCGATGCGCTGCGGCACATCCTTTCCAAGACCCCGGCCGGGAACCCCCCGGTGGCCGGGGCACCGCCCACTGCGTCGATAGGCACACCATGAAGATCCTGATCCAGAACGGCCGCGTCATGGACCCGGCCAGCGGCCGCGACGAGCTGGCCGACATCGCGATTGCGGCCGGCCGCATCATCGCCATCGGCAACGTCGCGCCCGACTTCCACGCCAACCGGACCATCGATGCCGCGGGGCTGGTGGTCGCGCCCGGCCTGGTCGATCTGGCCGTGCGCCTGCGCGAGCCCGGCCAGGAGCACGCCGGCATGCTGGAGAGCGAGATGGCGGCCGCGGCGGCCGGCGGCGTGACCTCGCTGGTCTGCCCGCCCGACACCGACCCGGTGCTCGACGAGCCCGGCCTGGTCGACATGCTCAAGTTCCGCGCCGAGAAGCTGCACCAGGGGCGCGTGTTCCCGCTGGGCGCACTCACGCGCGGGCTCAAGGGCGAGGTGCTGACCGAGATGGCCGAGCTGACCGAGTCCGGCTGCATCGGCTTTGGCCAGGCCGAGGTGCCGATCGTCAATTCGCAGGTGCTGCAGCGCGCGCTGCAGTACGCCGCCACCTTCGGCTACACCGTGTGGCTGCGCCCGCAGGACTTCTGGCTGGGCAAGGGCGTGGCCGCGAGTGGTCCGCTGGCCACGCGCATGGGCCTGTCGGGCGTGCCGTCGGCCGCCGAGACCATCGCGCTGCACACCCTGTTCGACCTGCTGCGTGGCGTGCACAACGCCGCGCAGGCGGCGGGTGAAAAAGGCGTGCACGTGCACCTGTGCCGCATCAGCAGCGCGGCGGGACTGGCGCTGGTCCGCCAGGCCAAGGCCGAGGGCCTGCCGGTGAGCTGCGACGTGAGCGTGCACAACCTGCACCTGACCGATGTCGACATCGGCTACTACGACAGCCGCGCGCGCCTGCAGCCGCCGCTGCGCCAGCAGCGCGACCGTGAAGCGCTGCGCGCCGGTCTGGCCGACGGCACCATCGATGCGCTGGTCTCGGACCACAACCCGGTCGACGCCGATGCGAAGGTGCTGCCGTTTGCCGAAGCCGAGCCGGGCGCCACCGCGGTGGAGTTGCTGCTGGGACTGGCGGCCAAGTGGGCGCAGCAGGACGGGCTGGGTCTGATGCAGGCGCTGGCCGTGGTCACCAGCGGGCCGCAGGCGGTGCTGGGCAGTGCGCTGGGCACGCTGCAGCACAGCGTGGGCCAGATCAGCATCGGCGGCGCGGCCGACCTCTGCCTGTTCGATCCGAACGCCAGCTGGGCGGTGGACGCCACCGGTCTGCGCAGCCAGGGCAAGCACACGCCGTTCGAGGGACACGAGATGCCGGTGCGCGTGCGCACCACGCTGGTGGCGGGCCAGGTGGCCTACGAGGCGGCGCGGGCCACGGCGTGAGCGCGGGTCGGCGTTCGGCGCTGGCGGCGGGGTGGCGCATCCTGCGCGCCCTGGGGCACATCCTGCATGGGGTGTGGGTCATCCGCAGCGAGTTCGGCAAGCTGACGCCGGAGGCCACCGAACTGGTGGTGCGCGAGTGGACGCGCCGCATGCTCGACATCCTGGGCGTCACGCTGGTGGTGCGCGGCACGCCGCCGGCGCATGGCCCGTTGCTGCAGGTGGCCAACCACATTTCCTGGCTCGACATCCTGGTCATGAACGGCGCGCGTCCTTCGCGCTTCGTGTCCAAGGCCTCGGTCAGGCACTGGCCGGTGGTCGGCGCGCTGGCGACCGGCTCGGGCACCCTGTACATCGAACGCGAGAACCGGCGCGACGCCATGCGGGTGGTGCACCAGATGGCGGAACACCTGCGCGGAAAGGACATCCTTTCGGTGTTTCCCGAGGGCACGACGGGCGACGGCCAGACCCTGCTGCCGTTCCACGCCAACCTGATCCAGGCCGCGATCGCGGCCGAGGCGGCGGTGCTGCCGGTGGGTCTGAGCTTCGTCGACGCACAGAGTGGCGAGCGCCACGACGGGCCGCTGTTCGTCGGCGACACCACCCTGCTGCAGTCGCTGTGGAACACCCTGCGGTCCACCGGTCTGCAGGCGGTGGTGCACTACGGCGAGCCGCAGCGCGCGCTGGGCCGCGACCGCCGGACATGGGCGCAGGACCTGCGCACCGCCGTCATGGCACTGCGCGAGGGGTAAGGGCCCCCACGCTCCGCCGCTGCGCGGGTCGCTGCCCCCAGAGGGGGCGCTCATTCGGCTTGGGGCGGCCCGGCGCCGAATGAATGTGCCGGGTCACTTCGCTTTCGCGCGGGCCAGCATCAGCTCGGTGCCGGTCTTGCGGTCGGCGTTGACCTTCTGCACCGCCGGGCGCTCTCCGAGGCGCTTGAGGTAGTCGCGCACGGGCAGGTCGGCGAGCACGTCGTTGCCGTAGATGATCTTGCTGGCGCTGCTGACCAGCGGCAGGTGCACCGCCGCACCGACATCGGCGAGGGTGAATTCGTTGCCGCCGATGAAAGGCGAGAAGCTGGTGAGCCTAGCGAACGCCGCGACATTCTTGGCCAGCTGCTGGCCGGTCTTCTCCTTGGCCGCATCGGAAATCTTGCCGCCGAAGAACGCCTCGGGGTAGAGGTTGCGCGCGACCAGCTCCAGGTGCAGCTCGATGAAGCGCAACAGTTCGCGCGCCTTGGCCGCCGCGAAGGGATCGGTGGGCAGCAGCGGGTGCTGCGGGTACTTCGCCTCCAGGTATTCGAGGATCACGGTCGACTCGCACAGCGTGCCTTCGTCGCTCTTGAGATACGGCACCTTGCCCAGCGGGCTGGCGGTGGTGTCGACCTGGCCGACCCAGGCCAGCTCTTCCTCGAAGGCGATGCCCTTTTCGAGCAGGGCGAGCTTGACCTTGTTGTAGTAGTTGCTGGCGGAAAAGCCGCAGAGTGTCAGCATGGGGTGGTCTCCGGATCGTTGTTGTGGGAAGCCGCATGGTAGGGGGCTAACCCGGGGGCGGCACGTCGCCCAGACGACGGCTGATAAACTTGTTCGATGGCTTTCTTGCGCCTGCACCGTCGACTCACTGCCTGGCTGGCCATGCTGGCCTTGGTGCTGGGCGCGCTTGCGCCCACGGTGACGCAGGCGATGGTGAGCGGTGGTGAGCGCGACGGCTGGCTGCAGATCTGCAGCGTCAGCGGCATGGTCTGGGTCAAGGCGGACGCCGCCACGCAGGACGACCAGGCGCCCGCCAGCAACGCACCACAAGGCAACACCAGCCAGCCATGCGCCTGGTGCACCTTGCACGGCGGCATGGCCGGTCTGCCAGCGGCCGACCAGCTGTCCACGCTGCCCGCACAGTCGACCGAACTTCCCCCGGCGTTCTTCTTCGCGCCGCCGGCCGCGACCGTCTGGCTTCCTGCCCAGTCGCGCGCGCCTCCCCTGGCTTCCTGAGGCCCCGCGCCGTCGCGCGCCCCTGACCGGGTGCGCCGTGTGGTCCCGCTCCAGGAGGCGCCAGTCTCCCACCCCCGCTTTCCGTTTTCCGTCCGCAGCCCCACCACAGGTGCCGCGGTCCTTTTCTCCATCCACCCCTCGGAGTTTTCATGAAACACCTCATTTCCGCCGCCCTCATCGCCCTGACCGCCAACGCCTGGGCGCAGGGCACCGCCAGCGTCGAGATCAAGGACCCCTGGGTCCGCGCGACCGTGGCGCAGCAGAAGTCCACCGGCGCCTTCATGCAACTGACCGCCAAGGCCGACAGCAAGCTGGTCGAGGTCAAGTCGCCGGTGGCCGGCGTGGTCGAGATCCACGAAATGGCGATGGCCGACAACGTGATGAAGATGCGCCAGGTGCCCGGCCTGGCACTGCCGGCCGGCAAGGCGGTCGAGCTCAAGCCCGGCGGCTACCACGTGATGCTCATGGACCTCAAGGGCCCGGTCAAGGATGGCGACACCGTGCCGTTCACCCTGGTGTTCGAAGGCAAGGACGGCAAGCGCGAGAACGTCGAGATCAAGGCATCCGTGCGTCCGCTGGGCAATGCGGCGGCACCCGCCAAGGCCGATGCGGCCGGCCACGGCGAACACAAGCACCAGTGATCGTCCGCACCTGAGCCCGGACTGAGGCCCCGATGTTTCCCGTGACCCTGCGGCAATGGCACGGCCTGTCCCGGCGCCTGTCGGGCGGGCTGCTGGCCGCGCTGTTGCTGGCCACGCTGGCGCCCGCGATCTCGCGCGCGCTGGCGGCAGGGCCGCAGGACGCGCGGGACTGGGTCGAGCTCTGCACGGCGCAGGGCATGCAATGGGTGACAGCGGCGGAGGCCGGCCAACAGCCCTCCGCCGGACCGGCCGTCCCCGGGCAGGACGCGCTGGACCTGTGCGGGCATTGCACCCTGGCCGCCGAACGGCTGGCGCCGCTGTTGCCGGTCATGCCGGTGGTGGCCGCCGTGGCCGCGCCCTGGGGCCACCCCGACACCCGGTCGTTTCAGCCGGTGTCCCTGGCCGCGCCGCAGCCGGCCGCGCGCGGCCCGCCTTTCCTGAGCTGACTTTCTTTGCGGCGGGCTGTGACCCGCTGCACCAGGACGCCGCGGCGGTGTGCCGCGGTCCCCCCGTCAGTTTCAGGAGTTTCCATGTCGAACCCATTCCCGATGCCGGTGCGCGCACGCGCCGGCCAGGACCATTTTTTCAGGGCCGGTGACCGCGGCCCGCTGTGGCGCGTGGTCGAAGGCACCGCGCGGCTGGACCGCGAAAACGGAGAGGCCCGCCTGCCGGTGCTGCTGGCCCTGCCCGGCGACCTGCTGGGGGTCGAGGCGCTGTGCGACCAGCCCTACCAGTTCACCGCCAGTGCCTTCACCGATGGCCGGCTGGAACCCGTGCCGGTGACCAGCGAGCGCGAGCGCCAGGCCCTGTTGCAGCAGGCGCTGTGCCAGCAGCAGCTGCGCTGCCACGACATGGCCACCCTGCGCACCGGCAGCGTGCTGCAGCGCCTGGCCTGCCTGCTGCGGCTGATGGGTCTGCCCTGGCAGGGGGCCCAGACGGTGGACGACCGGCAGGCCGATGCGCTGCGCGCCGCGCTGCCGGCGCTCAAGGAGCTGGCCCAGATGGTGGACGCCAAGCCCGAGACCGTCTGCCGCGCGCTGGCGCAGCTGCTGCCGCCGCGCAGCCGCAAGAGCGGCCCGGCGCGCCTGAATCCGGTGTCGCTGGCCGCGTGGCTGGCACCGTCGTCTCCGGCCGGACCGATGGTCCAACCGGCCTTCCGCTGACGGCAGGAGATGCACATGCCTTCCGACACCACCGCCACACGCAGCCCGACACTGGGCCCGTTCCACCTGCTGGCCTGGCGCTGGCACTTCTACGCCGGGCTGTACGTCGTGCCCTTCCTGCTGATGCTGGCCATCACCGGTCTGGTCATGGTGTTCTTCACCGGCTTCCAGAGCCGGCTGGGCATGGACATCGACGTCGTGCCGCAGGCGCAGACCACGACTGTCGGCGTGCAGGCGCAGGCCGTGCTCGCCCAACGACCGGGTGCACAGCTCAAGGAGTACGTGTCGCCCAGGAGTGCCACGCTGCCGGCCTGGTTCTCCGTCACGGTGGACGGGCGCACCGAGTCGCTGGCGGTCAACCCCTACACCGCCGAGGTGCTGCGTTCGGTGGACAAGGAGAACACGGTGTTCGCCTGGGCCGAGAAGATCCACGGCACGCTGCTGATCGGCGATGCCGGTGACCGGCTGATCGAGATCGCGGCCGGGCTGGGCATCGTGCTCATCGTCACCGGCGTCTACATGGCCTGGCCCCGCGTCGGCGGTGGCTGGCGCGAGGTGCTGCTGCCCGACCTGTCGGCCCGGGGGCGCCAGTGGTGGAAGTCGCTGCACGTGAGCGTGGCGTTCTGGATGGGCCTGGTGCTGGGCTTCTTCCTGCTGACCGGTCTGGCCTGGACGGGCATCTGGGGCGGAAAGTTCGTGCAGCCCTGGGGCAGCTTCCCCGCGAGCAAGTGGGACGACGTGCCCAGGTCGGCGCTGACCCACGGTGCGCTGTCGGCGCCCGGTCTCAAGGAGGTGCCCTGGGGCCTGGAGCAGGTGCCCATGCCGGCCTCGGGCTCGGCCGCCGGCCGGCCCGGCATCGCGGGCGGCCAGCCGGTCAATCTGGACACGGTGAATGCCCATGCCCGCAGCGCCGGTTTCTCGGGCCAGTACCGCATCGCCGTGCCGCAGGACGAGCAGGGTGTCTACACCGTCAGCGCCGACAGCATGGGCGGCGACCTCACCAACCCGGCGGGTGACCGCTACCTGCACCTGGACCGCTACACCGGCCGCGTGCTGGCCGAGGTGTCGTTCGCCGACTATTCGCCCATGGCCCAGTTCATGGCGGTCGGCATCGCGCTGCACCAGGGCGACTTGGGTCTGTGGAGCGCCTGGCTCAACGTGGTGTTCTGCCTGGCGGTGGTGTTCGTGTGCGTCAGCGGCGTGGTCATGTGGTGGAAGCGCCGCCCGGTCAGGGCCGGCCGCCTCGTGGCGCCCATGGCGCCCGCCGACGCCGCGCTGTGGAAGAGCGGCGCGGTCGTGATGCTGCTGGTGGCCGTGGCCTTCCCGCTGTCCGGCGCGGTGCTGGTGGGGGTGCTGCTGCTCGACGCGCTGTTGCTGACCCGCCTGCCGGCGCTCAAGCGGCGGCTGAGCTGATCCACCAACCGGAGCGACCGATGAATCCCCGACGTTTCCTGTTGCTGGTGTGTACGGCCTTCTGGGCGGGCGCCGCCGCGGCGCACGATTTCAAGGCTGGCGATCTGCGCATCGATCATCCGTATGCGACACCGTCGCGGCCGGGAATGACCACGGGCGCGGTGTATTTCCGCGGCATCCGCAACACCGGCGATGTCGCCGACCGCCTGCTGTCGGCGAGCACGCCGGTGGCCGGCCGGGTCGAGATCCACCGCATGCAGATGCAGGGCGACGTGATGCAGATGCGCGCCGCGTCTGCGGTGGATCTGCCGGCCGGCGCGACCGTGGGGATGAAGCACGGCACGCCCGACGGATACCACCTGATGCTGCAGGAGCTGAAGGGGCCGCTCAAGGACGGTGACCACTTTCTGGTGAAGCTGCGTTTCGAGAAAGCCGGCACCCACGAACTCGAGGTGTGGGTGCAGTCCCCGCGCAACCTGGCCGCGGCGGACAGTGCCCATCACCACTGAGGACCCCGCCGCGGCGGCCACATGGCCCGTGAATTGCTTGGACCGGACACTTTCCCGGACAGCGATTCCACGGAGGCAAGCATGTCGGCGATGTCATTGGCGGTGCTGAACCGCTCCAGCGCAGAGGCGGTTTTTCACGCGGGTGAGCAGGGCCCGCTCTGGCGCGTGTCGCGGGGGCTGGTCCGGCTGGACCGGCACCACGGCACGGCCACGCAGGCGGTGCAGCTGGCCCTGCCCGGCGACCTGATCGGCGTGGAGGCGCTGTGCGGCCAGCCCTACCGGCTCAGCGCGGTGGCGTTCACGCCGAGCCGGCTCGAGCGCGTGTCACTCGACGGGCACCGCGATGCGCGCGAGCCGCTGCTGCAACAGGCCCTGCTGCAGCACCAGACGCGTTGCCAGGACATGGCGGCCCTGCGCACGGGCACGGTGCCGCAGCGCATTGCCCATCTGCTGCGCCTGCTGGGGTTCGACCGTCAGCCGCCGCAGGGCGACTGCGACGATTGCGCGCGCTTCATCCGCCAGTCGTTGCCGACCTTGCGCGAGGTGGCGCAGATGGTCGATGCCCAAACCGAGACCGTGTGCCGCGCGATGGCCCAGTTGCTGCCACCGCGCCGGGCGCGGGCCGACGGCGCGGCACTGGTGGACCGCTGCTGGCGCAACAACGCGGTGCGGATCGAGGCACTGGTCTGAGCGCGCCCGACGGCGCCTTGTCGTGCCCGGCGCCCACACCGATGCTGTCCCGGCGCTGCTTCCACACCGCCTTGCTGGGCCTTGCCGTGGCCGGGTGCCAGTCCCCGCCCGCCGCACCGTTGAAAGCAGCCGGTCCGGTCGTGTGGCCGGCGCCACCCGACCCGCCGCGCTTCATGCACGAGGCCACGCTGCGCAACGCCGCCAGCGTGGCCGACGGCTCGGGCGGTGCGCTGATGCAGCGCCTGCTGACCGGTGACGACGCCTCGCGCAACACCTTCTCCAAACCGATGGGCGTGGCGGCGCACCAGGGGCGCATCTTCGTCACCGACACCGAGGGGCGGCGCGTGTTCGTGTTCGATGTGCCGCGCCGCAAGACCTTCCAGTTCGGCTTCCGCCGCGAGGGTGCATTGAAGATGCCCGCGGGCATCGCGGTCGACGCGCAGGGCACGGTCTACGTGGTCGACAGCTCGGCGCGCCGCCTGGTGGTGTACGACGCGCTGGGCCTGTACCTGCGGCACATCGACGGCGACGACTGGGCGCACCCGACCGCCGTGGCGGTCAGCCCCGACGGCAGCCGCATCTGCGTGGTCGACACCGGCCGCGTCGACACCGACAGCCACCGGGTCTATGTCCACGCCGCCGATGGCCGGCGCCTGCAGGTGATCGGCCGCCGCGGCGAGGCGGCCGGTGAATTCAACCTGCCGACCGATGCGGCCATGGCGCCCGACGGCACGCTGTGGGTGCTCGATGCCGGCAACTTCCGGGTGCAGGCCTTCGACCGCGGCGGCGCGCCGCTGCGGCAGTTCGGCTCGGTGGGCAGCGGCCTAGGACAGTTCGCGCGGCCGCGCGGCCTGGCGGTGGACGCGCAGGGCAGGGTCTACGTGAGCGACGCCAGCTTCTGCAATGTGCAGGTGTTCCAGCCCGGCGGCGAGTTGCTGCTGGCGATCGGCGGGCGTGGCGAGCAGGACGCACCGGGGCGCTATCTGCTGCCGTCCAAGCTGGCCTGCGACGAGCACGGGTTCCTCTACGTGGTGGACCAGTTTTTCCACAAGATCGAGGTGATCCGGCGGCTGGGCGAACCGGCCTGAAAAGCTCCCGCTTCCGGGAACCGCTCCCCAATTCCGGGAAGCCTTGTCCGGTCCGCGAAGGCGCCTGTTGGCGGGTTCTCGCTCACGCCGTGACCGTTCGTCGGCCATGCCGAAAAAGGGCATGTCTTTTGCAGACTCCGGTCATCGCGCCCGCGACACGACGGACGCAGGAGGAGGCGCACATGCTGCAACAAGGGATGTTTTCGGTCGATGGTCGAGGCCGGTGGTGGCACCGGATTGCGGTGCTGGCGTTCGGGCTGCTGGGCGCGTTGCTGCCGCTGCTGGCGCAGGCCGATGTCGACCGGCCCACGCGCTTCACCAATATCGGCAGCGTGGGCAACACGCGCCACAACCTGACCCAGCGCCAGGTCTCCGGCGGCGGCCCGGTGGGCACGACCATGGACTCCTTCCGCAACGACTACGCCGAGGTCTGCGTCTACTGCCACACGCCCCACGGCGCCAACAGCACCTTGCCGGCGGCGCCGCTGTGGAACCGCACGGTCAAGGCCACCACCTACCAGACCTACGACCTGCTCAACACCGCCAGCCTGTCGCAGCCGGTGTCGCAGCCCGGCGCGAATTCGCTGACCTGTCTCACCTGCCACGACGGGCAGACGGCGGTCGACTCGATCATCAACATGCCCGGCTCGGGTCGCTACCGCAAGGAGCAGGAGTTCTCGGAGAACACCGCGTTCCTCGACCAGTGGACCAACCCCTCGGGCCTGAACCCCAATGGCGACCACGCGCGGCTGTCGCAGACCGGCTGTCTGGCCTGCCATTCGTCGACCGCCGGGCCCTCGGGCCGCAACGCGACCGACTTCGTGGCCTTCGCGATCGGCACCGACCTGCGCAACGACCACCCGGTGGGTGTGCGCTATCCGCTCGATGCCGGGCCGGGCTCGGACTTCAAGGACCCGCCGCGCAAGGAAACCCGCCTGGCCTTCTTCGACAGCAACGGCAACAACCGCGCCGATGCTTCCGACATCCGGCTCTACAACACCGGAGAGGGCTACGAGGTCGAGTGTGCGTCGTGCCACGACCCGCATGGCGTGCCCTCGGCCGGCCCGGGCTCGGTGTTCAATCCGACGTTCCTGCGGGTGAGCAATGTGGGCAGCGGCGTCTGCCTGACCTGCCACACGAAGTGACCGGGATCTGACGCGGCGCGGCGCTCAGGCGGCGGGCGGGCGCACCGCGACGCCGGGTGCCGGCGGCGTGGACGCCGCCGCGCCGCGCGCGAACGTGACCACGTGGTCGACCTCGGCGCGGATGCCAATCCACTCGCCGACCGCGTGGTTGTGGTGCGAGGGCACGTGCGTCATCAGGGTCTCGCCGCTGGCCAGCCGCAGCGTGTAGAGGAACTCCGAACCGCGGAAGGCCTTGCGCACGATCTGCGCCTTCACCGGCGCATGGTCGTCGTGCACGATGTCGTCGGCGCGCAGCAGCACGTCGCACAGCCCGGCCTCGTAGGCCGAGGGCAGGGGGCACTCTTCGATGTCGAGCAGTGCACCCAGCGGCGTCTGCACCACCACTTCGCCACCGTGCTGCTGGATCTGCGCCGGGGCGAACACGCCGTGGCCGATGAACTCGGCGACGAAGCGCGTGGCCGGCCGGTGGTAGAGCGCGTAGGCGTCGTCCCACTGGTGCAGCTGGCCCTGGTGCATCACGCCGATCACGTCGCCGATGGCGAAGGCTTCGAGCTGGTCGTGCGTGACGAAGAGGGCGGTCGCGCCGGCCGCCTTGAGGATGCCGCGCACCTCGTGCGCCAGCCGCTCGCGCAGGTCGACGTCGAGGTTGGAAAAGGGTTCGTCGAGCAGCAGCAGGCGCGGGCGGGGCGCCAGCGCGCGGGCCAGCGCGACGCGCTGCTGCTGGCCGCCGGAGAGTTCGTGCGGAAAGCGTGCCTGCATGCCGTCCAGTCCCACCAGGGCGAGCACCTCGGCCACGCGCTGCTCGCGTTCGCCGCGCGGCAGTTGCGCGATGCCGAAGGCCACGTTGCGTCCGACGTCGAGGTGGGGAAACAGCGCGTAGTCCTGGAACACCATGCCGATGCGCCGTTGCTCGGCCGGCAGGTGGTGGCCTGCGTCGCTCACTGTTTCGCGCTCCAGCGTGATGCTGCCGCCGTGGGCACGTTCCAGGCCGGCGACCGCGCGCAGCAGGGTGGTCTTGCCGCAGCCCGAAGGCCCGATCAGCACGCCGATGTCGCCCGCGCGCAGGCCCAGCGACACGCCGTTGACCGCGTCGTGCGGCTGGCCGGGATAACGGACGCGCAGCTGGGAAACCTGGAGGAACATGGACGTCAATTGTAGATGACTACAATTCTCATTTGTGTTGACTCGCTGGTGGACCACCCTACTGCTGCTTTTGCTCGCGCTGGCATTGACCCTGCCCGTGCTGGCGCTGCTCGCCTCGTGGGCGCAGTTCGACGCGGCGGCGCGCGAGGTGCTGGCCGAGATGGGGCGCAGCGTGTTGCCCGACTACGCGCTGACCTCGCTGGTGCTGTGCGTGAGCGTGGCGCTGGGGGTGGCGGTGGTCGGCATGGCCTCGGCCAGCGCGGTGACGCTGTTCGATTTTCCCGGCCGGCGCTTTTTTGAGTGGGCGCTGCTGCTGCCGCTGGCGATGCCGGCCTATGTGGTGGCCTACGCCTACACCGACTTCCTGCAGTTCAGCGGCCCGCTGCAGACCGCGCTGCGTGAGGGCTTCGGCCTGCGCGGGCGTGTCTTCCCCGAGATCCGCAACACCGCGGGCGCGGTCTGGGTCTTCACCTTCTCGCTCTACCCCTATGTCTACCTGCTGGCGCGCACGGCGCTGACCGAGCGCGCGGCGCAACTGATGGAGGCCGCGCGGCTGCTGGGGGCGCCGCTGTCGCGCCGCATCCGCGAGGTGGCGCTGCCGCTGGCGCGGCCGGCGGTCGCGGCCGGGGTGGCGCTGGCGCTGATGGAGACGCTGGCCGACTACGGGGTGTCGAGCTATTTCGGCATCCAGACCTTCACCGCCGGCATCTACAAGGCCTGGCTGGCGATGGACATGCCGCTGGCCGCGGCGCAACTGGCGACCATGTTGCTGGCG
Organism: Hydrogenophaga sedimenti; assembly: GCF_051857515.1. Classification (NCBI taxonomy): domain Bacteria; kingdom Pseudomonadati; phylum Pseudomonadota; class Betaproteobacteria; order Burkholderiales; family Comamonadaceae; genus Hydrogenophaga; species Hydrogenophaga sedimenti. The sequence continues at coordinate 74,490 of NZ_JBPZHA010000003.1, read as the reverse complement.
CTGGTGGCGCTGCTGCTGTGGCTGGAGCGGCGGGCGCAGACGCGCATGCGCTTTGCCTCGCTGCGCGGGCAGCGGGCCGGCAGCGCCGACGCGCAACCGGTGCGCTTGCGGGGTGGGCGGGCACTGGTCGCCGGGCTGGCCTGCGGCCTGCCGATCCTGTTCGGTTTCGTGTTGCCGGTGCTGTTCATGCTGCGCCCCTTGCTGGGCGGCTGGGACGGATTGCCCTGGGCCTCGTTTGTCCAGTGGGCGGGCAACAGCGTGCGGCTGTCGGCGATCAGCGCGGTGGCGGCGACGCTGCTGGCGCTGGCCCTGGCCTTCGCATTGCGCACGCGGGGCGACGGGTTCACCCGCGCGGTGGTGCAGCTGGCCAGCCTGGGCTATGCGGTGCCGGGGGCGGTGATCGTGGTCGGCCTGCTGCTGCCGGTCGGCTGGCTGCAGAAGGTGGCCCCGGACAGTGGCGTCGGCTACTGGGTCACGGCCACCGTGCTGGGCATCGTCTGGGCCTACCTCGTGCGGTTCACGGCGGTGGCGCTGCAGTCGGTGCAGAGCGGTTACGCGCGCGTGCCGGCGAGCCTGGACGACTCGGCGCGCATGCTGGGCAGCACCGGCCTGGCGCTGGCCCGGCGCGTGCATTGGCCGCTGCTGCGCCGCTCGACCGCGGCCGCGGCCCTGCTGGTGTTCGTCGACGTGATGAAGGAGCTGCCGGCCACGCTGGTGCTGCGCCCCTTCAACAGCGACACCCTCGCCGTGGTGGCCTACCAGCTGGCGCGCGACGAGCGCCTGGGCGAGGCCGCACTGCCGGCGTTGACCCTGGTGCTGGTTGGCCTGGTGCCGGTGATGATGCTCTCGCGCACCCTGCGGGCGCGCTGACACTGCGGCGCCATCCCGGTCTCGCGGGTGGTACCACCAACAGGAATCGAACCTGTATCTAGCGCTTAGGAGGCGCTCGTTCTATCCATTGAACTATGGCGGCGGATGGAGCGCGCCGATTGTAAGTCGGCGCGTGCGACCGGCCTGCTGGCCGGGCCTCAGATGTCCAGCGCAGGGCGGTGGGCCGCCTCATCCACGAAGCGCCAGCGGCCGACGACGCTGGCAACCACGAAGGCCCCCAGGCCGAACAGCATCACGACGCCCACCGACTGCAGCCACTGGCTGTCGAAGGCGCCGAACATGCTGGCCCGCACGCCGCGCACCACCCAGGTGAACGGCAGCCAGGGGTTGATCGACCGGAAGAACTCGCTGCTCAGCTCGATCGGGACCACGCCACCGGCCGACGACAGCTGCAGGATCAGCAGGATCAGCGCCACCGCCTTGCCCGCGTCACCGAACGCGCGCACCAGCGCCATGATGATGAGCAGGAAGGTCAGCGCCGCGGTGACCAGGGTCAGCGCCAGCCCCGGCAGGTTCAGGATGTGCATCTGCAGCAGGAAGGCCGCCATCATCACCACGACCAGCGCCTGCACCGTCACGATGCCACCGAGCAGCACCAGCTTGCCCGGCAGCCGCGCTACGGGCGACAGGGTGGCCGCCGCGCCCGGCAGCATGCGCAGGTGGAAGATGAAGGTCGTCATCACCGCGCCGAGCCAGACCGCGACCGGCAGGAAGTTGGGCGCGAACCCGCTGCCGTTGTTGGCCACCGGTGCGTCGATCTGGATTTCGGGCTGCACCGACACCGCCAGCCCCTTGGCCGTGCCGCCGAGGGTGTCGATGTGGGCCGGCAGGCTGGCGCTGAGCAGGTCCAGTCCGCCCGCCAGCTGGCGCGAACCGTCGGCCAGTTGCGTGATGCCGTGGCTGAGATCCTGCGAGCCCTTGTGGGCGGCGTGGCCGCCGTCGGCCAGGGCGTCGAGCTTCGCGTCGGGTGGCAGGGCGCTGGCCATGGTGCCGATGCCGGCGGACAGCGCACCCATGCCATCGGTCAGGGCTGTCACGCCCTTGTCGAGCGCCTGTGCGCCGTCCTGCAACTTCGCCTGGCCCTGGCGCGCGCTGCGCAGGCCCTGGGTCAGCTGATCGGCGCCGCCGGCCAGCTGTTGCGCGCCGGCCGAGACCTTGCCGCCCACCAGCGGAATCGACTGCGTTTCTTCCTTCATGTGCAGCGCGCCTTCGGACAGCTTCTGCGAGCCGGCCTCCAGCTGCGCCAGTCCGGTAGACAGTTCGGCGTGGCCGGCCGACAGCTGCGAGGCACCCGACTTGAGCGCTTGCAGATCCTGCGGCGCGGGCTTGCGCGCGTCCATGGTGCGGATGCCCGCACCCAGCTGCTTCATGCCGCCGGTGACCTGGCCGATGCCGGCGTCCAGCGTGCCCTGGCCGGTGGCGAGCTGCCTGGCGCCGCGGTCGGCCTGCTGCAACCCGTCGCGCAGCACGTGGGCGCCGTCCTGCAGCTTGCCCACGCCATCGCGCAGCCGCGACATGCTGTCGGCCGCGCCGGCCGAAGCGCCGAGCACCAGCGCCCAGCGCTTCTCGTTCAGCGTCTCGTTGACCTGGTGGCCCAGCTCGCCGGCGAAGCGGCGGGCGAACCCGGCGCCGGTGTAGTTGTTGCCCTCGGACGCATAGACCACCAGCTTGCCGCCGCCGGCCTGCTCGCCGGGCACGGCATGGGCGCTGAAGTCGGCCGGGATGATGAGCGCGAACAGGCTGCGGCCGGCCCGCACATCGCGCCGGGCCGATTCTTCGTCGGCGGTCTCGGTGAAGCCGAACATGCGGCGCGCCTGCAGGGTCTTGACCAGTTCATCGCCCAGGTCGACATGCTGGCCCTTGTAGTCGATGCCCTGGTCCAGGTTCACGATCAGCGCGGGCAGCGCCGCGGTGCGGCTGGACGGGTCCCAGACCGCGCTGAGGTAGATCAGCGCGTACAGGGCCGGAATGAGCACGATGCCCAGCACCGACAGGCGCAGCTTCGGGAAACGGCGGAACAGTCCCGCCTCCATGGCCGCAATCGACCACACATCGCGGAACAGCCGCATCGGTGAATCCTTGTTATTTGCTGAGCAGCCGCATCGTGTCTTCCAGACCCTTGAGCGTCAGCGGGTGCATGCGCTGGCCCATGAGCTGCTGGATGATGCTGATGCTCTGGCGGTACTGCCAGACGCCCTGCGGCTCGGGGTTGATCCAGGCGAACTTCGGAAAGGCGTGCGTCAGGCGCTGCAGCCACTCGGCGCCGGCCTCTTCGTTGTTGTATTCCACGCTGCCGCCGGGTTGCAGGATCTCGTAGGGGCTCATGGTCGCGTCGCCCACGAAGATCAGCTTGTAGTCCTTGTTGTACTTGCGGATGATGTCCAGCGTCGGGAACTTCTCCGCGTAGCGGCGCCGGTTGTTCTTCCACATGTAGTCGTAGACGCAGTTGTGGAAGTAATAGAACTCCAGGTGCTTGAACTCGCTCTTGACCGCGCTGAACAGCTCCTCGACGCGCTGGATGTGTTCGTCCATCGTGCCGCCGACGTCCATCAGCAGCAGCACCTTCACGTTGTTGTGCCGCTCCGGGATCATCTTGATGTCCAGCCAGCCGGCGTTGGCCGCGGTGGAGCGGATCGTGTCGGGCAGGTCGAGTTCGAGCTCGTTGCCCTCGCGCGCGAACTTGCGCAGGCGGCGCAGCGCGACCTTGATGTTGCGCGTGCCCAGTTCCTGGGTGTCGTCGTAGTCGCGGTAGGCGCGCTGGTCCCAGACCTTCACGGCCGACTTGTTGCCGCCCTTGCCGCCGATGCGGATGCCCTGCGGGTTCTTGCCGCCGTGACCGAAGGGCGAGGTGCCGCCGGTGCCGATCCACTTGTTGCCACCCTCGTGGCGTTCCTTCTGCTCTTCGAGCCGCTTCTGCAGCGTCTCCATCAGCTCGTCCCAGTCCATCTTGGGCGCGTTGGCGATCTGCTCGGCCGAGAGGATGCGCTCCATTTCCTGGCGCAACCAGTCGGCGGGAATCGGCTTGGTGAAGTCAGCGATCAGCTCCACGCCCTTGAAGTAGGCGGCGAAGGCGCGGTCGAACTTGTCGTAGTGCTTCTCGTCCTTGACCAGCGCGGTGCGGCTGAGGAAGTAGAAGTCGTCCATGGTGCAGGCTTCGGGATTGGTCGGCCCGACCACGTCCGCCTTCAGCGCTTCGAGCAGCGTCAGGTATTCCTTGACCGAGACCGGCAGCTTGGCCGCGCGCAGGGTGTAGAAGAAGTCGATCAGCATGGTGAAACCCTCCGTCGGACCTCAGTCCTTGGCCACGTTGGCCGCGCGCCAGCGCCGCGCGATCTGCAGGCCCAGCCCGCCACCCAGGCCCACGGCGATCACAGCACCGATGCTGCCGCCTCCGTAACCTTCGGCGAACAGGTCGAAGCCCAGCGCACGCGCGATCCAGAAGGCCGCGAGCGCGCCGCCGACGAAGCCGATGGCGTCGGACAGGCCTTCCTTGAGCAGGCGGGATGTGTCGCTCATGTCGTTGACGACCTTTTATTTGTTGTACTCGCCGCTGCAGTAGGGGTCATAAGGCTGCGATCCATCGCTCCGCTTGAGCTTGTCGCAGCGACCTCCGGTCGATGAGCAAGCCGCCAGCGCCAGCAGGACGATGGCGAGAAGGCCGATCGTTGATTTCATTGGATGGCCCTCCGCTTCAACGGTTTCTCTGGTTCATGAACACCAGCTTTTCGAACAGGGTCGTGTCCTGCTCGTTCTTGAGCAGCGCGCCGACCAGGGGCGGGATGCTGACCTTGCTGTCGGCGCTCTGCAGCGCTTCGAGCGGGATGTCTTCGGCCATCAGCAGCTTGAGCCAGTCCAGCAGCTCGCTGGTGGATGGCTTCTTTTTCAGGCCCGGCAGATTGCGCACGTCGTAGAAGGTCTTCATCGCCACCGTCAGCAGGTCCTGCTTGAGATGGGGGAAGTGCACCTCGACGATCTTCTTCATCGTTTCCGCTTCGGGGAACTTGATGTAGTGGAAGAAGCAGCGGCGCAGGAAGGCGTCGGGCAGTTCCTTTTCGTTGTTCGAGGTGATGAACACCAGCGGCCGGTGTTTCGCCTTGATGAGTTCGCGCGTCTCGTAGCAATAGAACTCCATGCGGTCGAGTTCGCGCAGCAGGTCGTTGGGGAATTCGATGTCGGCCTTGTCGATCTCGTCGATCAGCAGGGCGACCGGCTGGTCGGCGGTGAAGGCCTGCCAGAGCACGCCCTGCACGATGTAGTTGCGGATGTCCTTGACCCGCTCGGCGCTGTCGCCGGTGTTGAGCTGGCTGTCGCGCAGGCGGCTCACGGCGTCGTATTCGTACAGGCCCTGCTGCGCCTTGGTGGTCGACTTGATGTGCCACTGCAGCAGCGGCATGTCCAGCGCCTGCGCCACTTCTTCGGCCAGCATGGTCTTGCCGGTGCCGGGCTCGCCCTTGACCAGCAGCGGGCGCTTGAGCGTGATGGCGGCGTTGACCGCGAGCATCAGGTCCTGGGTGGCGACGTAGTTTTCAGAGCCTTGGAACTTCATGGAGTGCAATGGTTGGTGCGGCCTGCGGGCCCGCGGATCAGGGTAATCAATAGGGCGGCTTTGGGGATCGAGTCTATATAATCGTCCATTGATTTTTATCAATCGTTCACTTCATTGTGCTTGCAAAATGACCCAATCGCTGACCTCGATCGCCCGTACCGTTGTCGCCGCGGCGACCCTCTTTGCAGCGATCCCGGCTGCGCAGGCGCAAGGCGTGACCGGCTCGGCCGATGCCGGCAAGAAGAAGGCCGAAATGTGCATCGGCTGCCACGGCATCAAGGGCTATCAGAACAGCTTCCCCGAGATCCACAAGGTGCCCAAGATCTCGGGCCAGTCCGACAAGTACATCGTCTCCGCGCTGACCGCGTACAAGAAGGGTGACCGCAAGCACCCGTCGATGCGCGGCATTGCAGGTTCCCTGAGCGATCAGGACATGGCCGACCTGGCCGCGTTCTATTCGTCGCAGGCCGGTCAGGCGCCCGGCGACACCGCCGCCCCGGCGACCGGTCTGGCCGCCGAGCTGATCCAGAAGGGCGCTTGCGCGTCGTGCCACGGCGCCAACTTCGCCAAGCCGATCGACCCGACCTACCCGAAGATCGCCGGCCAGCACGCCGACTACCTGTATGTGGCGCTCAAGGCCTACACGGTCGAAGGCCACAATGTGGTCGGTCGCGGCAACCCCATCATGGGCGGCGTGGCCAAGCAGTTCAAGCCCGCCGAGATGCGCGAACTCGCGAAGTACCTGGGGTCGCTCGATGGCGACCTGCAGACCGTGCCGCAATCGCGCTTCCGCTGATCCCGCGCCTCGCCCCACAAAAAAGCCGCTCGATGAGCGGCTTTTTTCTTGGGTGGTTTCTGTCTCAGTCCTGCGTCGCCCGGCGGCGCACCTGATCGATGTAGGCCTGTCCGTCGGGCGGGCGGCCCGAGCGCTGGCTTTCCCAGACCATGCGGCCCAGGCACTCCATCACTTCGTGGTGCGCCTGGTGCAGGTCGCCACGGCGCGCGGCCAGGAGTTCGACGGCCTGACGGATGCCAGGGGGCTGGTCGATGCTGCACTGTTCGCTGACCGACAGGTGCATCGAGAGGTGAAGGAAGGGGTTTTCCTGCGCGCCGTCGCCGGGCTGGCCCAGCTGCGCCAGCGCGGCATCGACGTCGGACAAGGCGGCGTGGTACTCGGGATGCTCGGCGATCCACTGACCGGCCAGCACCTCGATCGCTTCCATGGCCTCACCGGCCTGTTGTTTGGCGTGCACGGCACAGAAGAAGCGCCGGACATCGGCCTGAGACGGACTGAACATGGATGCATTATCCTGCATGTCTTTGAAGGAGACATCCCATGCCACAGGCATTCATTTGCGACGCGATCCGCACCCCCTTTGGCCGCTATGGCGGCGCCCTGTCCTCCGTGCGCACCGACGACCTCGGCGCCATTCCGCTCAGAGCGCTGATGGCGCGCAACCCGGGCGTGGACTGGGAGGCCGTGACCGACGTGCTGTTCGGCTGCGCCAACCAGGCCGGTGAAGACAACCGCAACGTCGCCCACATGAGCAGCCTGCTGGCCGGCCTGCCGCTGGAGGTGCCCGGCGCCACCATCAACCGCCTGTGCGGCTCGGGTCTGGACGCCATCGGCACCGCGGCGCGCGCCATCAAGGCCGGCGAAGCGGGCCTGATGATCGCCGGCGGCGTGGAGAGCATGAGCCGCGCGCCTTTCGTGATGCCCAAGGCCGAGAGCGCGTTTTCCCGCAACAACGCGGTCTATGACACCACCATCGGCTGGCGCTTCGTCAACAAGCTGATGAAAGAGAAGTACGGCGTCGACTCGATGCCCGAAACGGCCGAAAACGTGGCGACCGATTTCAAGATCGAGCGCGAGGCCCAGGACTTGATGGCCTACCACAGCCAGCTGCGTGCGGTGGCAGCGATCAAGGCCGGCCACCTGGCGCGTGAAATCACCCCGGTCAGCATCCCGCAGAAGAAGGGCGATCCGCTGATCGTCGACACCGACGAGCACCCGCGCGAGACCAGCCTGGAAGCGCTGGCCAAGCTCAAGGGCGTGGTGCGGCCGGATGGCACGGTGACCGCCGGCAACGCCAGCGGCGTGAACGACGGCGCCTGCGCGCTGCTACTGGCCGACGAGGCCACGGCCGCGAAGAACGGCCTGATGCCGAAGGCCCGCATCGTGGGCATGGCCACGGCCGGCGTGGCGCCGCGCATCATGGGCATCGGCCCGGCGCCGGCGACGCAGAAGGTGCTGGCGCAGACGGGCCTGACGCTGGAGCAGCTGGACGTGATCGAACTCAACGAAGCCTTTGCGGCGCAGGGCCTGGCGGTGCTGCGCATGCTGGGCCTGAAAGACGACGACCAACGCGTGAACGCCTGGGGCGGCGCGATTGCGCTGGGCCACCCGCTGGGTGCCAGCGGCGCGCGCCTGGCGACCACCGCGGTCAACCGCCTGCACGCCACCGGCGGGCGCTACGCGCTTTGCACCATGTGCATCGGCGTGGGGCAGGGCATTGCCTTGGTGATCGAGCGCGTGTGACCGGCGTTCCCCTGATCACCGACCCGTTCTTCTACGCGGTCGCGATTCCTGCCGTGCTGCTGCTCGGTGTGAGCAAGAGCGGGTTCGGCGCCGGCTTCGGCTCGCTGGCCGTGCCCTTGATGGCGCTGGCGGTGCCGGTGCCGCAGGCCGCGGCGATCCTGATGCCGGTGTTGCTGCTGATGGATCTGCTGGGCATGGCGGCGTTTCGCAACGACGTCGACAAACCCTTGCTGAAGTTCCTGCTGCCCTGGGGGCTGGCCGGGATCGTGATCGGCTGCCTGCTGTTCCGGCTGCTGGACCACCGGCTGGTGGCGGGCATCGTGGGCCTGTTCACCCTGCTGTTCCTGGCGCAGCGGCTGGCCTTCCCGCCCCGGGCCGACAGCCCGCCGCCGCCGCGCTGGCTCGGTGCCGTGCTGACCGCGACCTCGGGCTTCACCAGCTTCATCGCGCACGCGGGCGGTCCACCGATCAACGCCTACGTGATCCCGCTCAAGCTCAAGCCGGTGCTGTTCACCGGCACCATGGCCTTTTTCTTCTTCTTCATCAACCTGTCCAAGTGGATTCCGTACGCCTGGCTGGGGCTGCTGGACTGGCGCAACATGGCGACCTCGCTGGCGCTGCTGCCGTTCGCGCCGGTGGGTGTGTGGGTCGGCGTGCGCATCGCACACCGCATCAACCAGACGCTGTTCTACCGCTTCGTCTACGGGGGCATGTTCCTGACCGGGGTCAAGCTGCTCTGGGACAGCTGGCCGCTAACATAAGCGCTGACTCAAACACCCGAGGAGGTTGACATGCCGGTGGTGGTGATCGCGAATCCCAAGGGAGGGGTGGGCAAATCCACCCTGTCGACCAACGTGGCAGGCTACCTCGCCAGCCGGGGGCATGCCGTGATGCTGGGCGACGCCGACCGGCAGCAGTCGTCGGCGCTCTGGCTGGGGCTGCGGCCACCGGCGGCGCGCCCGATCCGTTCCTGGGATGTGACGGACGATCACGTGGGCAAACCGCCCAAGGGCACCACCCATGTGGTGCTCGACACGCCCGCAGGCCTGCACGGCACCCTCTGCAAGGAAGCACTCAAGCACGCCGACAAGGTGCTGGTGCCGCTGCAGCCCAGCATCTTCGACATCTACGCCACCCGCGCTTTCCTCGACGAGCTGGCGCAGTCCAAACATGCCGGCCGTCTGCAGGTGGGCATTGTTGGCATGCGGGTCGACGCCCGCACCATTGCGGCCGAAAAGCTGCACGAATTCGTGGATGGCCTGGGACTGCCGGTGCTGGGCTACCTGCGCGACACGCAGAACTACATCCACCTGGCCGCGCGGGGCCTGTCGCTGTTCGATGTGGCGCCCAGCCGGGTCGAGAAGGACCTGGAGCAGTGGCAGGGCATCTGCGCCTGGTTGGACCATTGATGCGGCTTCAATGAGGCGCTGCTGTCGCGGTGCCGACAGCGGCTTGCGGGTCTGACGCCCTAGAGTCGGCTCCCATGAGACATTTCGACACCCTGCAAGAACTCGCGGCCTGCGTCGGCCAGGAAGTGGCCACCAGCGACTGGGTCACCGTGACCCAGGAACAGGTCAACCGCTTTGCCGACGCCACGGGCGACCACCAGTGGATCCACGTGGACGTGGAGCGTGCGCGTTCCGGCCCGTTCGGCACACCGATTGCGCACGGGTTCCTGACGCTGTCGCTGCTGCCGGTGTTCTTCGACACGGCCTTCGACATCCGCCAGGCCGGCATGGGCGTGAACTACGGCCTCAACAAAGTGCGCTTCACCGCACCGGTGCCGGTCGGCAGCCGGCTGCGCGCGCGCATGACGCTGCTGTCCGCCGAGCCGATCGATGGCAATGGCCTGCAGATGGCGTGGGCGGTGGCGATTGAGCGCGAGGGCGCCGACAAGCCGGTGTGCGTGGCCGAGGCCCTGGTGCGCCGCTACCCCTGAGCGACCCGCGCGGCGGCCTTTTCCTCAGCGGATGCGGACCAGCTGGCGCGGTTCGACCCAGCCTTCGAACACCGCGATCAATGCGTTGATGCGTTCGGCCGCCACGTTCTGGCTGTGCTGGTGGGAGATCAGCTGGTAGGCGTCGTTGCGCAGCATCCAGAGCTCCTGCGGCGTCTGGGTGTGCTCGATCTTGTGGCGCAAACGGAACACCGGTACCCCGTCGCAGTCGGCCACGCATTGCAGCAGCGCCGCGCGGATCGCCAGGATGTCTTTCAGGCCCGGCGTCGATTTCGCCGGCTTGCGCGGCGCCATCTTGCGTTTGAAGAGCCTGGTGAGGGTCGGAATCAAAATAACCTCCGGACTGCCCGGGCGGGCAGGTCGAAACCAATGGGGGGTGGTGGATTGGCCGTGCACCAGCGCGTTGTGGCAGGCCAGAATGACTTGGCATTGTGGCCACGATGGGGCTCCGCGTGTGGGGGATCGGCTCCATTTGCACGGTGAACTGCGTCACGGTTTTGTCGCTCCGAAGCCCTGTTGCCGCCAGGCTTCGTACACCAGTACCGCCACGGCGTTGGACAGGTTCAGGCTGCGCTGGCCTTCGCGCATCGGCAGCCTCAGTTGATGTTCGGCGTCAAATTGCTCCCGGACGCTGGCCGGCAGCCCGTCGGTCTCCGAGCCGAACACCAGCCAGTCGCCCGGTGCGAAGCGCACCGAGTACGCGTCGGCGCGCCCGCGGGTGGTCAGGGCAAACATGCGTTCGCGGGAGGGGCGTGCGGTGGCGAGAAAGCTGTCCCAGTCGGCATGTCGCTGCACGCTGGCGTACTCGTGGTAGTCCAGCCCGGCGCGCCGCATCTGCTTGTCGTCCATCGAAAAACCCAGGGGCTCGACCAGATGCAGGTGGGCACCCGTGTTGGCGCACAGGCGGATCACATTGCCCGTGTTGGGCGGGATCTGCGGTGTGACCAGAACGACGTGGAACATGGGGGCGTGACGCTGCTTCGATCAGGTGACCGTTGGTTCGGCCTTATCTTGCCCCCTGTGCGGGCGCGATCATAAGCGCATATGGATGCTTCTTTCCCCGTCAGGGTGCATTCCCTTGATCGGTGTCAGACGGGGTTCGCGCAAAGACCAGTGCGTGGACCCTGGCACAGCCGGCCTGCCGCAGCGCGGTCGCCGCGTGCTCCAGGGTGGCGCCGGTGGTGCGCACGTCGTCGACCAGCACCACGTGCGCGCCCTGCAGGCGAGCAACCCGCGCCGGGTGGGCCGCGAATGCGGCCTGCAGGTTGATGAGCCGCCGGGCATTGGAGAGCCGGTGCTGGTCGGGCGCCTCGCCCAGGCGCACCAGCGCATCGGGCACCGCGGGCAGGCCGGAATGGCGACGCAGGGCTCGGCACAGTTCCCACGCCTGGTTGTAGCCGCGCTCGGCCAGCCGCTGCGGCCGCACAGGCACCGGCACCCACAGGGTGTCTGCATCACACAGCGCGTGTCGTCGGGCGGCCTGCCACATCGGTCCGGCCAGCGTGTCGGCCCAGCCGGACTCTCCCCGGAACTTGAAGCGTGCGATCAGGTGGTCCCAGGGATAGCGGTAGTCGACCGCTGCGGCGCACCGCTCGACGGCGGGTGTCGAGGAGCGGCGCAGACATTCGCCGCAGAGGTCGCCGGCGCCCGGCATGGCCCTTGCGCAACAAGGGCAGCGATGGACCGCCGGTGCGAAGCGCCCGAGGCAGTCGCTGCACACCGGCTGCGCGGGCCAGCGGCCACAAACCTGGCAGACCGATGGCAGGGACAGCATGGCGGCCAATATACTGGCGGCTCTCTGGTCTGGCGGCCCACCGGTCGCCGAGAAATCCCCCGTTTGTCCATGAACCCGACTGCCGACGAAGCGCCTGTGCCCGGACTCGATCCCGTGGCCGCGCGGCGCTGGGTGCGGCTGCGGCGCGACAGCAGCCCCTGGCTGCACGAAGAAGTGGCGCGGCGGATGATGGAGCGGCTGCAGTGGTTCCGCGATCCGCCGGCCAGCTGGCTGCACTGGGAGCCCGTGCTCGGCGGTATCGAGGCGCACCGCCAACTGGCCGAACGCCTGCCCCAGGCGCAGGCGCATGTCTGGCTGGAGGACCGTGGTGCGGTGGAACGGCTGGGTCTGGAGCCCGCCCGACGCGGCTGGGCCCGGCTGCCGTGGATGCGCCAGGGCAAAGGCCTGGCGTTGGCCGATCCCGGAACCACGGTTGCCATGCTCTGGGCCAACATGGCGCTGCACCAGGTGGCCTACCCGCAGACGCTGCTGCGCCAGTGGCACCGCCAGGTCGAGACCGGCGGCTTCCTGATGTTTTCCTGTCTCGGGCCGGACAGCCTGGCGGAGTTGCGCGCGGTCTACGCCCGGGAAGGGTGGCCCGCGCCAGCGCACAGCTTCACCGACATGCACGACTGGGGCGACATGCTGGTGCACGGCGGGTTTGCCGAGCCGGTGATGGACATGGAGCGGATCACGCTGACCTACAGCAGTGCGGCCGCCATGCTGGAAGAGTTGCGTGGACTGGGCCGCAACCTGAACACGGACCGGACGCCGGGGTTGCGCAGTCGCGGCTGGCGCCAACGGCTGGAACAAGCCATCGAGCGGCACGGCGCCCGGGCCGACGATGGTCGCCTGCGGCTGAGCTTCGAGATCACCTACGGGCATGCCTTCAAGGCCCAGCCCCGTCCCGCCAAGGGTGACAGCCAGACCGTCTCGGTCGACGACATGCGGGCCATGTTGCGTTCTCGCAAACCCTGAAAACGCCCCGGATTCGCAACAGATCCGGCGGTACTGTCAGGCGGAAAACCCGTCTCGATCGCTACAATTGATATAAATCAAACCCGACTGCCTGTTTTTTCGGCAGTGACGAGCGCCGAAGTGGCAGGCGCAAGGCCCCGTTGTGGGTATTCCCTGAGAGGGCATCTAGGGGAATTTTGGTCTAATCGGATTGATATAAATCAACACTTATATTCGAGGCGTTCAACGTGAGTACGACAAGACAGACGGTTGATTTCCTGCGCCACCCCTACGGCGGCCTGCGTGCAACGGCGTCAGCCTGGGTTCTGGGTTCCGCCGTCTGGGTGACCGAAGCGGCCCACGCGGTGAACGACCTGCCCGGCGGTCCGGCCGTCAACCAGTTGAACTTCGCGCCTCCGGCCACCAAGATCGCCGAGGAGCAGCACTGGCTGCACTGGTTCATGATGGCCATCTGCACGGTCATCTTCGTGCTGGTGTTCGGTGTGATGTTCTATTCCATCCTCAAGCACCGCAAGTCGCTCGGCCACAAGGCGCAGGAACTGCCCGAGCCGATCTGGGTGGAGCTGGGCTGGACCATCGTGCCGCTGCTGATCGTGATCGGCATGGCGCTGCCGGCCACCAAGGTGCTGGTGGCCCAGAAGGACACCACCAACAGCGACCTGACCATCAAGGTCACGGGCATGCAGTGGAAGTGGGGTTACGACTACATCAAGGGCGAGGGCGAAGGCATCGGCTTCCTCTCCACGCTCGACGTCGCGCAGCGCGAGATGTCCAACAGCGGCAAGCCGCCGGCGACCGACGACTACCTGCTCAAGGTCGATCATCCGCTGATCGTGCCGGTGGGCAAGAAGATCCGTCTGATCACGACCGCCAACGATGTGATCCACTCTTTCATGGTGCCGGCCTTTGGCATCAAGCAGGACGCGATCCCCGGCTTCGTGCGCGACACCTGGTTCCGCGCCGAAAAGACTGGCGACTTCTACGGCCAGTGCGCCGAGCTGTGCGGCAAGGAACATGCCTACATGCCGATCCAGGTCAGGGTGCTGTCCGCCGAGGACTACACCAAGTGGGTCGAGGGCGAGAAGAAGAAGCTGGCTGCCGCCGCCGACGATCCGGCCAAGGTCTGGAACCAGGCCGACCTGATCAAGCGCGGTGCAGCGGTCTACGCGGCCAACTGTGCCGCCTGCCACCAGCCCAACGGCAAGGGCGGCGGCCCGATCAAGCCGCTGGACGGCTCGCCCGTGGTGCTGGATGCCGACAAGCTCAAGCAGGTCGCCGTGCTGCTCAATGGTCAGAACAACGGAGCGATGCCTTCGTGGAAGCAGCTCTCCGACACCGAAATCGCTGCGGTGATCACCTACACCAAGAACAACTGGTCCAACAAGACCGAGCAGATCGTGCAGCCCGCCGACGTCGTCGCGGCCCGCAAGTGAGAAGCCCGCGGGCAGAAACCGATAAGCAAAGGAACGGATGATGAGTGCAGTACTGGATCCCCACGACGCTCACGCGCACGACCACGATCACCATGCCCCGTCTGGCTGGCGCCGCTGGGTCTACGCGACCAACCACAAGGACATCGGCACGCTGTATCTGATGTTTGCCTTCACCATGCTGATGGTGGGCGGCGTTCTGGCCCTGCTGATCCGTGCCGAGCTGTTCCAGCCCGGCCTGCAGCTGGTGAACCCCGAACTGTTCAACCAGCTGACCACCATGCACGGCCTGATCATGGTGTTCGGCGCCATCATGCCGGCCTTCGTGGGTTTCGCGAACTGGATGATTCCGCTGCAGATTGGCGCTGGCGACATGGCCTTCGCTCGCATGAACAACTTCAGCTTCTGGCTGATGATTCCGGCAGCCCTCATGCTGGTGTCGTCGTTCTTCATGCCCGGCGGTGCCCCCGCCGCCGGCTGGACGCTGTACGCGCCGCTGACCCTGCAGATGGGCCCCTCGATGGACGCCGGCATCTTTGCCATGCACATCCTGGGCGCCTCGTCGATCATGGGCTCGATCAACATCATCGTCACGATCCTGAACATGCGCGCGCCCGGCATGACGCTGATGAAGATGCCGATGTTCTGCTGGACCTGGCTGATCACCGCCTACCTGCTGATCGCCGTGATGCCCGTGCTGGCCGGCGCGATCACCATGACGCTGACCGACCGCCACTTCGGCACCAGTTTCTTCAACCCCGCCGGCGGCGGCGACCCGGTGATGTACCAGCACATCTTCTGGTTCTTCGGCCACCCCGAGGTCTACATCATGATCCTGCCGGCCTTCGGCATCGTCAGCCAGGTCGTGCCCGCCTTTGCGCGCAAGAAGCTGTTCGGCTACGCCTCCATGGTGTACGCCACCGGCTCCATCGCCATCCTGTCCTTCGTCGTGTGGGCCCACCACATGTTCACCACCGGCATGCCGGTGACCGGCCAGCTGTTCTTCATGTACTCGACCATGCTGATCGCCGTGCCCACGGGCGTGAAGATCTTCAACTGGATCGCGACCATGTGGAAGGGCTCGATGACCTTCGAAACCCCAATGCTGTGGGCCGTCGGTTTCATCTTCGTGTTCACCATCGGTGGCTTCACCGGCCTGATCCTGTCGATGGCGCCGATCGACATCAACTTCCAGGACACCTACTACGTGGTGGCCCACTTCCACTATGTGCTGGTGGCCGGCTCGCTGTTCGCCATGTTCGCCGGTGCCTATTACTGGCTGCCCAAGTGGACCGGCGTGATGTACAGCGAAACCCGCGGCAAGCTGCACTTCTGGTGGTCGATGATCTCCTTCAACATCACCTTCTTCCCGATGCACTTCCTGGGTCTGGCCGGCATGCCCCGCCGCTATGCCGATTACCCGATGCAGTTCGCCGACTTCAACGCCATCGCGTCCGTGGGTGCCTTTGCCTTCGGTCTGGCGCAGGTGTATTTCTTCTTCTTCGTGGTGCTGCCCGCCATGCGTGGCAACGGCCCGAAGGCGGTGCAGAAGCCCTGGGAAGGCGCTGAAGGCCTGGAGTGGGAAGTGCCTTCGCCGGCCCCGTTCCACACCTTCGAGAACCCTCCCAAGCTCGACGTCACCGCCACCAAGGTGATCGGCTGAAGCTGCCATGACCTCGCCCGAACAGAAAAAACAGAACCAGCGCCTGGCGCTGATCCTGGCGTCGGTGGCGCTGGTGTTTTTCGCCGGCTTCGTCGGCAAGATCGTTCTGCTCGGTCCCTGAACCAGAACCGGAAGCACAGCAATGGGCCTGCGGCGTGAAAACCTGAAGATGGTGGGCAAGCTTGGCGTGATCACGCTGGGCATGTTCGCCTTCGGTTACGCACTGGTCCCGCTGTACAAGGCCATCTGCGAGGCGACGGGCATCAACGTGCTCGCCCTTTCCGAGCAGGAAGTTCCGGGTGCCAAGACCAAGGCGATCAACTCGCAGGTGGACCTGTCGCGCTCGATCACGGTCGAGTTCGATGTCAACGCGCGCGGTCCCTGGCATTTCAAGCCGGCCGTGCGTTCGATGCAGGTGCACCCCGGCGAACTGACCACGGTCATGTACCAGTTCCAGAACGTCCAGAACCGCACCATGGCGGCGCAGGCCATTCCGAGCTACGCGCCCTCGCAGGCGGCCTCGCACTTCAACAAGCTGGAGTGTTTCTGCTTCAACCAGTACACGCTGGCGCCGGGCGAGAAGAAAGAATGGCCGGTGGTGTTCGTGATCGACCCCAAGCTGCCCAAGGGTGTCACGACCATCACGCTGTCCTACACCTTCTTCGAGGTGGGGGGCAAGGTGCCCGCCGCACCGCAGGAGACGGCCGACCAGTCGATCAAGCTGCTGCCGGACGCGGCGCGCAACGGAGGTGCCGTGTGAGCGCGACCCCCGTGCACCGGCGCAAAGGTTCGATGACCGAATCGGTCAAGGCCGTGCTCTGGGGCTTTCTCGGCGTGCGCCGCAACGCGGACTACCAGCGCGATGTCGCGCGCCTGAATCCGATCCACCTGCTGGTGGCCGGCGTGGTGATGGCGCTGCTGTTTGTCGCGACCCTGATTTTCATTGTCCACTGGGTGGCCGGCTGAGCCGGTCACTGTCGATTCCAGGCCTCTTTACATCCCTACCAGCGAAAGCACCCAGGAGTGAGCATGTCAGCAACAACACACGGCACGACGCCCTACTACTTTGTCCCCGGACCGTCGCGGCATCCGGTGATGGCGGCCACCGGCCTGTTTTTTGTGATCCTGGGTGCGGGGCAGTGGGTCAACGGTGCCGACTGGGGCAAGTATTCGCTGGCATTCGGCATGGCCTTCTGGCTGGTGGTGCTGTTCCAGTGGTTCAGCGAGTCGATTGCCGAGAGCGAAGGTGGTCTCTACGGTCGCAAGGTCGACCTGTCGTTCCGCTGGAGCATGAGCTGGTTCATCTTCTCCGAAGTGATGTTCTTCGGCGCCTTCTTCTCGGCCCTTTGGTGGGCGCGCACGCACTCGGTGCCGGCCCTGGGCAACATCGAGAACGCGCTGCTCTGGCCCGACTTCAGCGCGGTCTGGCCGTCCAAGCAGGTCGGTGCCACCGCGTCTCCGGCCGGCATCATCGAGCCTTTTGAAACCATGGGGCCGTTCTGGCTGCCCACGATCAACACGGCGCTGCTGCTGAGCTCGGGCGTGACGCTGACCATCGCCCACCATGCACTGCAGGCCGGCAACCGCGGCAAGACGATCGCCTTCATGTGGACCACGGTGATCCTGGGCATCGTGTTCCTGTTCGTGCAGGGCTATGAGTACTCGCATGCCTACAGCGAGTTGAATCTGAAGCTGTCTTCGGGCGTCTATGGCTCGACCTTCTTCATGCTCACCGGCTTCCACGGCTTCCACGTGTTTGTCGGCATGCTGATGCTGCTGTTCATCACCCTGCGTCTGCAGAAGGGTCACTTCTCCACGCAGAAGCATTTCGGCTTCGAGGGTGCCGCCTGGTACTGGCACTTCGTGGACGTGGTCTGGCTGGGCCTGTACATCCTGGTCTACTGGATGTGACCGGCTGATCCGGACCACACGACGGCGCCGCGAGGCGCCGTTTTCACATGGGGGCTCAGCGCCCCTGCAGCGGCAGACCGGTCGGGTGGATCCAGCCCATGCGGTAGCTCACCAGCACCATGACAAACAGCAGGATCGAAAACCCGACCCGGAACGCGAGCGCGCGGGCCATGTGGTTCTTGCGTGGCGCCTCGTCCGGACTGTCCGTACCGGCGGCATCGTTGCCCTGGTGGCCACGCAGCATGAACACCAGCGCCGCGGCCAGGCTGCCGAGGATCGCCACAAAGGCCACAATGACGAGATAGGTCATGCGCCGATTATCCGCCCGCGTCCCCATGACTGGCCCCGTTGTTTCCCGATGACCTCCGCGTGTTCCGCATGACTCCCCGCACCCGTTTCTGGCTCGTGACCGCCGCCACCGCAGTCGCCTCGGCACTGACGGCGTCGATGGGCGTGTGGCAGCTTTCGCGCGCCGACCAGAAGCGCACCCTGGAGGCCCAGATCACGCAGCGCAGTGTCCTGCCACCGCTGGATGCAGCCGCATTGCTGTCGGCACAGGACCATGAGGGCCAGTTGCACCGCCGCGTGGTGCTGCGCGGGCGCTGGATGCCAGCGGCCTCGGTGTTCCTGGACAACCGCCCGATGGCCGGGCACAGTGGTTTCATCCTGGTCACGCCGCTGAAGCTCAGCGGCCTGCCGCAGGCCGTGCTGGTGCAACGCGGCTGGGTGCCACGCGATTTCCAGGATCGCAACAAGGTGCCCGAGGTGGTTACCACCGCGGACGACGTCGAGATTGAGGGCCGGCTGGCCCCACCGCCGAGCCGGCTGTTCGACTTCGGCGCGGTGGAGACCGGGCGCATCCGGCAGAATCTGGCCCTCGACACCGTGGTCCGGGAAACCGGCGTGCCGATGCCGGCGGTGTCGGTCCTGCAGACCGGCACTTCCTCCGAAGGCTTGCTCAGGGAATGGCCCCGTTTCGAGGCCGATGTCCACAAACACCTCGGCTACGCCGCGCAATGGTTTGCGATGAGTGCCCTCTGTGTGGGCCTGTACGCGTGGTTTCAACTGATTTCTCCCCGTCGCCGACGCAGCTCCCATGGCCCAGATCCCCGATGAACCTCTGACCCTCACGGTGCACAGCCTGCCCCGTGCGGACGCCGCCGACCCGGCGGCCCTGACCCGCGCCGGTCGCTGGAAGATGCTGCTGCTGCTGCTGGTGTGCGCCTCACCGGTGGTGGCCTCGTACTTCACCTACTACGTGATCCGGCCGGAAGGGCGGCGCAACTATGGCGAGCTGATCGATCCGCAGCGGCCGCTGCCCGATCTGGTCGGCACCGATGTGGCCGGTCGCGCGGTGAACCTGCGCCAGCTCAAGGACCAGTGGCTGTTCATCAGCGTGGCCGACTCCGCCTGCGACGATGCTTGCCAGAAGCACCTGTACCTGCAGCACCAGTTGCGCGAGACCCTGGGCAAGGACAAGGACCGTCTGGACTGGGTCTGGCTGCGCACTGGGGGGGGCGAGCTGTCGGAACCCCTGAAGAAGGCCACCGCCACGGCGAACGTGCTGCAGGTGGATGCGGCGGCGCTGGCGGCCTGGCTGGCGCCGGCGGCGGGCCATCGCCTCGAAGACCATCTGTACGTGGTCGACCCGATCGGTAACTGGATGATGCGCTTCCCGGCCGACGCCGACCCCAAGCAGGTCAAGCGCGATCTGGAGCGCCTCATGCGCGCCTCGGCCTTCTGGGACAAAGGTGGTCGCCCTGTGCCGGCCACCGGTGGGTGACGGGCGGATATGGACGCTGCTGCACTGGTCAACCTCTCCCCCGTCGTGCGCGTGATGCTCATGGGCGCGGTGATTGCGCTCGGGCCGCTGTCCTGGATCTGGCTGCGGCATCGCCAGGCCAGCGGTGCGCAGCGGCTGCGGGCGCTCACCCTGCTCACGCTGTTCCTGACCTTCGATCTGGTGCTGTTCGGCGCCTTCACGCGATTGACCGATTCCGGCCTGGGGTGCCCGGACTGGCCGGGCTGTTACGGCAGCGCCAGCCCGCTGGGCGCCCACGCGCCGATCGCGGCTGCGCAGCAGGCTATGCCCACCGGCCCGGTCACCCATTCCAAGGCCTGGATCGAGATGGTCCACCGCTATCTCGCGACCGCGGTCGGTGTGCTGATCCTGGTGCTGGCGGTGGCCAGCACCGTTGAACGACACCGCCTGCGCGTCTCGCCCGCCTGGGCCTGGCTGACGCTGCTGTGGGTCTGCCTGCAGGGCGCGTTCGGCGCGCTGACGGTCACGATGAAGCTGTTCCCTGCGATCGTCACCATGCACCTGCTGGGCGGGTTGGTGCTGCTGGCGCTGTTGCGTGCGCAGGTGGTGGCCTATGACACCCGGGTGGCATCCGTCTCCGAGCCGCTGCCGCTGCACCCGACCACGCGCACGGCGCTGCTGCTCGTGTACGCGCTGCTGTGGATGCAGATCGCGCTGGGCGGCTGGGTCAGCACGAACTACGCGGTGCTGGCTTGTGAGACCTTCCCGACCTGCCAGGGCGGCTGGTGGCCGCACATGAACCTGAGCGAAGGCTTCACCCTCTGGCGTGCCCTGGGCATGAACGCTGAGGGCCAGCCGATCGACTTCGCCGCGCTGACGGCGATCCACTATGTGCACCGCCTGTTCGCCTACGTCGTGCTGCTGGCGCTGGGCTGGCTGGCGTGGCGCCTGTGGTCGGCGCCGGCCACGCGCCACCACGCGCGCTGGCTGCTGGCCCTGCTGTGGTGGCAGTTCGCGACCGGTATGAGCAATGTCGTGCTCGACTGGCCGCTGCTGGCGGCCGTTGGCCACACGGGCGGGGCGGCCGGGCTGGTGCTCGTGCTCACCGGTGCGCTGCTGGGCACCCGCACCGCCGACGACACCGTCAGCGCTTCCAAATTCAATGTTTCCCGTCTGACCTCATGAGCTCTGCGTCCGCACCGACCGCTTCCGTGCTGCCTTCCGTCTGGCGGCAGTACAACGCGCTGACCAAGCCACGGGTGATCCAGCTCATCGTGTTCTGTGCGCTGATCGGCATGGTGCTGGCCGTGCCGGGCCTGCCCAGCTGGGCGCAGGTGCAGACGGCCGCGCTGGCCTGCCTGGGCATCTGGCTGGTGGCGGGGGCGGCGGCGGCCTTCAACTGCGTGATCGAACAGCAGATCGACGCCAAGATGCGCCGCACCGCCTGGCGGCCCACCGCCCGGGGGCAGCTGGGCAACGTGCAGACGCTGACGTTTTCGGCCGTGCTCTGCACCGCCGGCTCGTTCATCCTGTACTTCTGGGTCAACCCGCTGACGATGTGGCTGACCTTCGCGACCTTCGTCGGCTATGCGGTGATCTACACCGTGATCCTCAAGCCGCTGACGCCGCAGAACATCGTGATCGGCGGCGCCTCCGGCGCGATGCCGCCGGTGCTCGGCTGGGCCGCGATGACGGGTGTGGTGTCGCCCGAGGCGCTGATCCTGTTCCTGATCATCTTTCTCTGGACGCCGCCGCACTTCTGGGCACTGGCGCTCTACCGCGTGGAGGATTACCGCAAATCCGGCCTGCCGATGCTGCCGGTCACGCACGGCTCGGAGTTCACGCGGCTGCAGATCCTGCTCTACACCTTCGTGCTGCTGGCCGCCTGCCTGATGCCCTTCATCATGCGCATGAACGGCTGGTTCTATCTGGTTGCCGCGCTGGCGCTGAGCGCCGGCTTCTGCTGGCACGCCTGGGCGCTGTGGCGCAACTACTCCGACGCCCTGGCGCGCAAGACCTTCCGCTTTTCGCTCTGGCACCTGTCGCTGCTGTTTGCGGCGATGCTGATCGATCACTACATCTGAAACACCCCTGCCGCGCTTCGCGCGACCCCCTCAAGGGGGCGGCATCTGCAGCCCGGCGAAGCCGGTTCCGCGATGCCCGGCAACTCTGGAGCTTCTTGCCATGAAACGTCGGCTTCTGATTTCCCTTGGCCTGTGCAGTGTCTTGCTGGCCGCCTGTTCGGACAAACCGGCGGAGAGTGCTGCGGGCGGCTTTTCCGGCATCGACATCACCGGTGCCGACTACGCCAACAGCTTCTCGCTCACCGACCACAACGGCCAGCTGCGCACGCTGGCCGACTTCAAGGGCAAGGCCGTGGTGATCTTCTTCGGCTACACCCAGTGCCCCGACGTCTGCCCGACCTCGATGAGCGAGCTGGCGCAGGCCAAGCAGTTGCTGGGCAAGGACGGCGACAAGCTGCAGGGCCTGTTCGTCAGCATCGACCCCGAGCGCGACACGCCGGAAATCATGAAGGCCTACATGGGCAGCTTCGACCCGGGCTTCCTGGCGCTGTACGCCGCGCCGGACAAGCTGCCCGAAGTCGCCAAGAGTTTCCGCATCTATTACAAGAAGGTCGAGGGCAAGACCCCGACCAGCTACACCATGGACCACTCGGCCGGCAGCTATGTCTACGACACGCAGGGCCGCGTGAGGCTGTACCACCGCTACGGCAGCGGGGCACAGGCGCTGGCGGACGACGTGAAAAAACTGCTCGCGAACTGACGCCGAAGGCGGCGCGGGGAGTTACAGCTTGTCTTTCGCGCTGGTGAACGAGTCGGCGTAGAACGCTTCTTCGGGCAGGCCGGCGGTGGCGTAGTCCTTGCGGGCCGACTCGATCACGATCGGTGCGCCACAGGCGTAGACCTCGTGGCCCGACAGGTCCGGCGTGTCTTCCACCACCGCCTTGTGCACGAAGCCCGTGCGGCCGGTCCAGGCGTCTTCGGGCAGCGCGTCCGAAATCACCGGCACATAACGCAGATTGGGCATCGCGGCGAGCTGCTCTTCGATCCAGGCCGCCTGGTAGAGGTCGGCCGGGCGGCGGCCGCCCCAGTACAGCGTGGCCGGGCGCGTGATGCCCTTGTGTCGCATGTGTTCGACGATGGCCTTGATGGGCGCGAAGCCCGTGCCGGAGGCCAGCAGGACCATGGGCTTGTCGCTGTCCTCGCGCAGGAAGAAGCCGCCGTAGGGGCCTTCGACGCGCAGGATGTCTTTCTCTTTCATGGCGCCGAACACGTGATCGGTGAACTTGCCGCCGGGCATGTGGCGGATGTGCAGTTCGACCACCGGTCCGGCCGCCTGCGTGTGCGGGGCATTCGCCATCGAGTAGCTGCGGCGGTCGCCGTCGCGCAGCAGGAATTCGACGTACTGGCCGGCGTGGTACTGGAAGGTGTCGGCGGCGGGCAACTGCAGCTTGAGCACGATCACGTCGTGCGAGGCGCGCTCCATCGACAGCACGCGCACCGGCATCTTCTTGATCGGGAAGGCGCCTGCTTCGGTCACCTGGCGCGATTCGATCACCACGTCATCCTGTGCGACGCCGCAGCAGGTCAGCACGTAGCCCGCGGCTTCTTCCGCCGCGCTCAGGGCCTTTTCCTGGTGCGGGCCGTGGGTCACGGTGCCGCTGACCAGCTTGCACTTGCAGGAGCCGCAGGCGCCGTCCTTGCAGCCGTAGGGCAGGCCGATGCCCTGGCGGATACCGGCGGCGAGGATGGTTTCGCCGGATTCGGCGCCGAACTGGCGGCCGCTGGGCTGGACGGTGATGCTGAGGGTCATGGTGGAATCAGGCTACAGTGGATTGCGTGAATGGGTGCTGAACGTGACACCGCCGGTGTCCGCGGGCAACCCGGCATTTTCTCAAATTCCAGTCTCATGGCTTTTCTTGGTGCTCTTCCCGCACGCTTTCGCCGCGAGCGCGTGCTGATCGTCGGTTGTGGTGATGTCGGCCAGCGCGCGGCGCGCGTGCTCGGTGGTGGTTCGCGGGTGCGCCTGCTGGCGCTGACCTCATCGCCCGACAGCGCGTCGGCCCTGCGTGCACAGGGCATCACGCCGTTGACCGGTGACCTCGACCGACCGCGCAGCCTGCAGCGCCTCGCGGGCCTGGCCACGCGCGTGCTGCATCTGGCGCCTCCGCCCTCCGAAGGACAGGCCGACTGGCGGCGCGATGCCCGCACGCGGACACTGGTGCAGGCGCTGGCGCGCCGCGCACCGCCGTTCTCATTGGTCTACGGATCCACCACCGGGGTCTATGGCGACTGCGAGGGCCGCTGGGTCGACGAATGCGCACCCACGCAGCCGCTCACGCCGCGGGCCTGGCGCCGCGTCGACGCCGAGGCGTCGGTGCACTGGCTGGGTCGCGCGCTGGGCGTGCGCACCAGTGCCCTGCGCATTCCCGGCATCTACGCGCCCGATCGTCCGGGTGGCACACCGCAGGACCGGTTGCGGCGCGGCACGCCGGTGCTGCGCGCCGAAGACGACGTGTACACCAACCACATCCACGCCGACGACCTGGCGCGCGCCTGCGTGCTGTCGCTGTGGCGCGGACGCCCGCAGCGCAACCTCAATGTGGTCGACGACACGCAGCTCAAGATGGGCGACTACTTCGACCTCGCGGCCGATCTGTACCAGTTGCCGCGCCCGCAGCGCATCGCACGCGAATCCGCGGGTGACCAGTTGCCGCTGGTCCTGCTGAGTTTCATGAGCGAGTCGCGCCGCCTGCACAACCGGCGGCTCAAGGAAGAGCTGCGCCTGCAGCTGCGCTACCCCACGGTGGCGGAGGGCCTGCGTTCCGGTGCCGCTGGTTCAGCCCGGTCCTGAGGTGATCAGCAGCGCGGCGGTGTGCAACAGGTAGACGCCGACCAGCGCCTGGCCGGCGCGGCGCCCCAGGCGCGCCGGACCTTCGGCGTCGCGGGCCAGCCGGTACAGGCCCAGTGCCAGCACCGCCATCACCAGCAGGTCGCGCCAGAGCACCTGCACCGGCAGGTCCATCGGCTCGATCAGTCCCGCCAGACCCGCCACGGCAAGCGTGTTGAACAGGCCGGCCCCCAGGATCTGCCCCAGCGCGATCTCGTGCTCGCCCTTGCGCGCCGCGACCATGCAGGTCGCCAGCTCGGGCAGCGTGGTGCCCAGCGCCACCACACCCAGTCCCAGGATCAGGTCGCTCACGCCGAGCCAGACGGCGGTCTCGACCGCCCCCCAGACCAGCAGCATCGAACCGCCCACCAGGGACCCGGTGCCGGCCAGCACCGACAGCAGCGCAGCCATCACCGAGCCGGGCTGGCTCGCCATCTCGGCCCGGGTTTCGAGCGCCAGCGCGTCGTCCCCGCTGCGCTGCTGCAGGCGCCAGGACCAGACCAGCAGGGCCACAAATCCCAGCAGCAGCAGGCCGGCGTCGACGCGCGAGAGCACACCGTCCCAGACCAGGGCGGCGGTCAGCACGGTCGCCGCCAGCAACAGGGGCAGTTCGCGGCGCAGGCCGTGCGAGCGCACGGTCAGCGGCACCTTCCAGAGCACCACACCCAGCACCAGCGACATCGCCACGATGTTGGCGCCCCAGGCGCTGCCCAGCGCCAGCGCGGGGTGGCCCTGCGTCGCGGCGGTCAGCGCCACCGCCAGCTCCGGGGCGGCCGAACCGAAGCCCAGCACCACCAGGCCCGTCAGCATCGGCGGCAGACCGCTGCGCGCGGCCAGCGAAGTGCTGCCTTGTACCGCCCTTTCTGCGCCCCAGACCAGCAGGAGCAGACCGGCGAACAGGGCGGGAATGGCGTAGAGCATGGGACGTGAGCGCGCGGCTTGTTGGACAATGGCCATTGTGTCAGTACCTCGGCGACCGCCGGGTCAGCCTTCGTCCATGTCTTCGTGACTGCTTCCCCGACCATTCCCCCCGAGCCACCGGCATCCGCGGAGTCCGCCGGCTTCTGGGCGTCGCCATGGCGCTCGCGCATCGCCCTCACTCTGGCAGCGGTGGTGGTGATGCTCGGCCTGCTCTGGCTGTGGCGACCCTGGCTGCTGCTGCCGGGCACGCGGCCACTGGTGATGCAGGGCGGTGACCCTTACCTCCGGGCCCTGATGCGCACCATCTCCGCCAGCGAGTCCAACGTGCTGCGGCCCTACCACGTGCTCTACGGCGGCGACTACGTGGGCACGCTGGACCGCCACCCCAACCGCTGCGAATCGATCGGCAACGGGCCGAACCGGGGCAACTGTTCGACCGCCGCAGGGCGTTACCAGTTGCTGTACTCGACCTGGCTGGAGCTGGCGGCGCGGCACCATCCCAGGCGCAGCGAGGACCCGCTGGACGCGACCGAACTGAGCTTCGCGCCGGTGTACCAGGACATGGTGGTGCACGCCTGGCTGCAGGAGCCGCGCTGGGGCAAGCTGTCCGACCAGTTGCGGCGGGGCCAGGTGCAGGCGGTGCTGCGGCGCCTGTCGGGCACCTGGACCAGCCTGGGGTACGGCATCGAGAACAACAGCATGAGCCGCGAACTGCCCAGGGTCTACAAGATGCTGCTCGACGACGAGCTGTCGCGCACGGGCGATGCCAGGGGGGCACCGAAAGACCCCAAAGAAAAAGGCCGCACAGCGAATGCCGTGCGGCCCTGAATCTGGTGCCCGAGGTCGGACTCGAACCGACACACCATCTCTGGCGGGGGATTTTGAATCCCCTGCGTCTACCGATTTCGCCACCCGGGCGGGTGCCTTGGAGAGCGCGAAATTATGGCACAGTGAGCACCATGAACTATCCGACGATTGAAGACGCGATCGGCCACACACCGCTGGTGGCGCTGCAGCGCATCGGCACCGACGCCAACCGCGCCAGAGGCAATGTGGTCCTGGGCAAGCTCGAAGGCAACAATCCTGCGGGTTCCGTCAAGGACCGGCCGGCACTGTCGATGATCAAGCGGGCCGAGGAGCGCGGCGACATCCGGCCCGGCGACACGCTGATCGAGGCGACCTCGGGCAACACCGGCATCGCGCTGGCCATGGCGGCCGCCATCAAGGGCTACCGCATGGTGCTGATCATGCCGGAGGACCTGTCGATCGAACGCGCGCAGACCATGAAGGCCTTCGGTGCCGAGCTGATCCTCACGCCCAAGAGCGGTGGCATGGAGTACGCGCGCGACCTGGCCGACAAGCTGGAGAAAGAGGGCAAGGGCCGCGTGCTCGACCAGTTCGCCAATGCCGACAACCCGCGCATCCACTACGAGACCACCGGCCCGGAACTGTGGGAGCAGACCGGCGGGCGCATCACGCACTTCGTCAGCGCCATGGGCACCACCGGCACCATCACCGGCGTCTCGCGCTTCCTGAAAGAGAAGAATCCGGCGATCCGCATCATCGGTGCGCAGCCGGCCGAAGGCTCGCGCATCCCCGGCATCCGCAAGTGGCCGCAGGAGTACCTGCCCAAGATCTACGACCCCTCGGGCGTGGACGAACTGGTGCTGGTGAGCCAGTCGGATGCCGAGGAGATGTGCCGCCGCCTGGCCCGCGAGGAAGGCATCTTCGCCGGCATCTCGGCCGCCGGCGCCTGCTGGGTGGCGCAGCAGATCGCGGCCCAGGTGGAGAACGCGACCATCGCTTTCGTCGTCTGCGACCGGGGCGACCGCTACCTGTCGACCGGCGTCTTTCCTGCCTGAGGCCGGGTGTTGCCATGAGCGGCGAGTACCGGTTCTGTCCCAGTTGTGCATCGCCGCTGTCCCTGGTGACCGCACAGGAAGATGGCGGGCCGCGCGAGCGGCTGCGCTGCACCGCCTGCGACTTCACGCACTGGAACAACCCGACGCCGGTGCTGGCGGCCATCGTGCAGGTGGGCGGCAAGGTGCTGCTGGCGCGCAATGCCGCGTGGCAGCACCGCATGTTCGCGCTCATCACCGGATTCATGGAAGCCGGTGAAACACCCGAAGAGGGCATCCGCCGCGAGATCGCCGAAGAGACCGGACTGACCGTGACCGCGCTGCGGCTGGTGGGCGTGCACGATTTCCAGCGCATGAACCAGGTGCTCATCACCTACCACGCGCAGGCCGAAGGCACGGTCGTGCTGTCTCCCGAGCTGGTCGAGTACAAACTGCTCGAACCACAGCAGGTCCGCTGCTGGCCCGCCGGCACCGGGCTGGCGCTGGCCGACTGGTTGCGCGGGCAGGGGATAGAACCTCAGTTCATGGAAATCCCGTCCGCGTGACTTATTTGTTTACAAATTGATACATCATGGCGCGGTTTCCGCAGCCCCGCCTAGAATTCGCCACTCCGAGGAACTGCACATGAACGCCACCAAAGAACTCGATGCACGCGGCCTGAACTGCCCCTTGCCCATTCTCAAGGCCAAGAAGGCGCTGGCGGACATGACCAGCGGGCAGACGCTCAGGGTCATCGCCACCGACGCCGGCTCCGTGCGCGATTTCCAGGCCTTCGCCAAACAGACCGGCAACGAGCTGGTGGAACAACAAACCGTGGGCACCGATTTCATCACGGTGCTCAAGCGCCGCTGACCTGCGACACCGGAGGTTGCGGCGCGCCGCAATCGCCGCTGCCACCCCGAATATGGAAGTCCTGCTCCTTGATCCGCTGGTTCCCGAAGCGCTGAGCTGGCTGCAGGAGCGCCACGACGTCACGTTTCGTCCCGACCTGGCCGACGACCCCATCGCACTGCGCAAGCAGGTCTACAAGACCCGTGCGCTGGTGCTGCCGTCCCATGTGGTGGTCTCCAAGGAGTTCCTCGACTTCGCACCACTGATGCGGGTGGTCGCGCGCATGCAGATTTCCAGCGAGAACACCGATCTCGCGGCGTGCGCGCAGCGGCAGGTGCGCGTGATCCAGGCACGCAGCGCCACGGTGCGCTCCAACGCCGAATATGTGCTCTACGGGTTGCTGATGCTGTACCGGCGCGGCATGGTCAGTGCGTTGCTGGGCCGCAAGCTGGCGCAGGTGCGCATGGGTCGCGAGCTCTATGGCAGCACGGTGGGGCTGATCGGCCTGGCGCCGGTGGCCCACACGCTGGCACCCATGCTCAAGGGGCTGGGGGTGCGGCTGCTGGGCTACGACCCGGCTGTGCACCACGCGGCACCGGTGTGGGAGAAGCTGGGCATCGAATACATCCCGATCAACGAACTGCTGGCGCGCTCGGACGCAGTGTCGCTGCAGATGGTCTATGCCACGCGCTTCAAGGGCTGGATCAATGAGCGCCTGCTCAACCATTGCAAACCCAGCCAGCTCTGGGTGAGTGTCAGCCGCAGTGCCCTGTTCGATCCGGAAGCGCTGGCGCTGGCCATGATCGACGGGCGCATCGATGCCTGCCTGATCGACGGCGCACCGCCGGAATTCGCCGCGCCGGGCACGCCGCTGCACAACGTGCCCAACCTGCACCTCACGCCGCGCCTGGGTTCGCACACGCGGGAGGCCAAGCTGCGCGCAAGCTGGTACGTGGCGCACCGCATCCATGAAACCCTGTCGCCGCCGGTGGTGCGCGGACAGGCGCAGGTCAGCGACTTCTCGGTGCTGGACGCACTGGACAGCGTGCAGGACCCCGAGTGGCCGGCGGTCGACACGCCCTCGCAGTGGGGCGAGATCGACCCGAAGGACAAGCCCCGCGGCTGATCAGAGCCGGGCCAGCTGCTCGCGCACCTTGGCCAGCGTGGCGCCGAAATCGGCCACCCGCTTCTTTTCCTGCTCCAGCACCGCCGCCGGCGCCTTGGCCACGAAGGCTTCGTTGCCCAGCTTGGCGTTGGCCTTGGCGATCTCGCCTTCCAGTCGCGTGGCTTCCTTGGACAGACGGGCCTTTTCGGCCGCGACGTCGATCTCCATGAACAGGCACAGGCGGGCTTCGCCGACCACCGCCACCGGTGCGGCCTGCGCGGCCGTGGCCCAGGCGGCCTCGTCGTCGAACACCTTCACTTCGCTGAGCTTGGCCAGGCCCTGCAGGGCCGCGGCGTTCTCGCGCATGAAGGCGGTGTTGCCGACCACGTAGAGCGGCAGGCGCGTGCTGGGCGACACATTGAGTTCGCCGCGCAGCGTGCGGCAGGTGTCGACCAGGCCCTTGAGCTTGGCCACCTGTGCTTCGGCGGTCTCGTCGATGCGCTCGGGCTGGCTGACCGGGTAGGCCGCCACGCTCACCGACTCGCCGCCACGGCCGGCGACGGGCGCCACCTTCTGCCACAGCTCTTCGGTGATGAACGGGATGATCGGGTGCGCCAGGCGCAGGATGGTCTCCAGCGTGCGGATCAGGGTGCGGCGGGTGGCGCGCTGCTGGGCTTCGTTGCCGGTGTTGATCTGCACCTTGGCGATTTCCAGGTACCAGTCGCAGAACTCGTTCCAGACGAAGTCGTAGACCGTGTTGGCCACGTTGTCCAGCCGGTACTCGGCGAATCCCTGGGCCACCTCGGCCTCGACGCGCTGCAGCTTGGAAACGATCCAGCGGTCGGCCTGGCTGAAGCTCATGTAGCCGTGGGCAGAGCCGCCCACGGCACAGTCGGCCTTGGTGTGCTCCATCAGGCCGCAGTCCTGGCCTTCGCAGTTCATCAGCACGAACTTGGTCGCGTTCCAGAGCTTGTTGCAGAAGTTGCGGTAGCCCTCGCAGCGCTTGCTGTCGAAGTTGATGCTGCGGCCCAGCGAGGCCAGCGCGGCGAAGGTGAAGCGCAGCGCGTCGGCGCCGTAGGCCGGGATGCCTTCGGGGAACTCCTTCTCCGTCTGCTTGCGCACCTTGGGCGCGGTCTCGGGCTTGCGCAGGCCGGTGGTGCGTTTTTCGAGCAGGGGCGTGAGCGAGATGCCGTCGATCAGGTCCACCGGGTCGAGCACGTTGCCCTCGGACTTGCTCATCTTCTGGCCCTGCGCGTCGCGCACCAGGCCGTGGATGTAGACGTCCTTGAAGGGCACGCGGCCAGTGAAGTGCGTCGTCATCATGATCATCCGGGCGACCCAGAAGAAGATGATGTCGTAGCCCGTGACCAGCACGCTGCTGGGCAGGTAGAGGCTGTAGTCGTCGGTGGCGGCGTCGCTCTGGTTCGGCCAGCCCATGGTGCTGAAGGGCACGAGGGCCGAGGAGTACCAGGTGTCGAGCACGTCGGGGTCGCGCGTGAGCGTCTTGCCGGCGCCGGCCAGGGCCTGCGCCTCGGCTTCGTTGCGCGCCACGTAGACCTGACCCTGCTCGTCGTACCAGGCCGGGATCTGGTGGCCCCACCAGAGTTGGCGGCTGATGCACCAGTCCTGGATGTTGTTCATCCACTGGTTGTAGGTGTTGACCCAGTTCTCGGGCACGAACTTCACCTGGCCCGTCTGCACGGCGGCAATCGCCTTGTCGGCGATGGAGGTGCCGCTGGTGTTGTGCTCGTTGCCCTTGCTCGTCATGGCGACGAACCACTGGTCGGTCAGCATGGGTTCCACCACCTGGCCGGTGCGGGCGCAGCGCGGCACCATCAGCTTGTGTTTCTTCACTTCGACCAGCAGGCTGGCGGCTTCGAGGTCGGCCACGACCTGCTTGCGCGCCACGAAACGGTCCAGGCCGCGGTACTTCTCGGGCGCGTTGTCGTTGATGGTGGCGTTGAGGTGCAGCACGCCGATGATGGGCAGCTGGTGGCGCTGGCCGACCGCATAGTCGTTCGCGTCGTGGGCGGGCGTGACCTTGACCACGCCGGTGCCGAAGGCGCGGTCCACGTACTCGTCGGCGATCACCGGGATCTCGCGGTCGCACAGCGGCAGCTTCACGTACTGGCCGATCAGGGCGCTGTAGCGCTCGTCCTCGGGGTGCACCATCACCGCCACGTCACCCAGCAGGGTTTCCGGGCGGGTGGTGGCCACGGTCAGGTGGCCGCTGCCGTTGACCAGCGGGTAGGCGATGTGCCAGAGCGAGCCGTCTTCCTCTTCGCTTTCCACTTCGAGGTCGGACACGGCCGACATC
This sequence comes from Hydrogenophaga sedimenti, assembly GCF_051857515.1. Taxonomy (NCBI): domain Bacteria; kingdom Pseudomonadati; phylum Pseudomonadota; class Betaproteobacteria; order Burkholderiales; family Comamonadaceae; genus Hydrogenophaga; species Hydrogenophaga sedimenti. The sequence goes on along the minus strand of NZ_JBPZHA010000003.1, from coordinate 43,095 downwards.
AGCACCGGGTCCCAGTTCACCAGGCGCTTGCCGCGGTAGATCAGGCCCTGCTGGTAGAGCTTCACGAAGGTCTCGGTCACCACGGTCGAGAGCTTGTCGTCCATGGTGAAGTACTCGCGCGTCCAGTCCACGCTGTCGCCCATGCGGCGCATCTGCGTGGTGATGGTGTTGCCGCTCTGTTCCTTCCACTCCCAGACCTTGGCGACGAAGTTCTTGCGGCCCAGGTCGTGGCGGCTGAGCTTCTGTTCCTGCAGCTGGCGCTCGACCACGATCTGGGTGGCGATGCCGGCGTGGTCGGTGCCGGGCACCCAAGCGGTGTTGAAGCCGCTCATGCGGTGGTAGCGCGTCAGCGAGTCCATGATGGTCTGGTTGAACGCGTGGCCCATGTGCAGCGTGCCGGTCACGTTGGGCGGCGGCAGCTGGATCGCAAAGTTCTTGCCCTGTGCCGCCGCTTCGGCGCTGGGGGTCGAGGTGCCGCGGAAGCCGGCGACGCCGTAGCCGCGCTTCTCCCATTCGGGGCCCCAGTGGGCTTCGAGCGCGGCCGGCTCGAAGGACTTGGACAGGCTGTTCAGACCGGGTTGCTGCAGGGTGTCGGACATGGTGGGGGCGCAAAAAGTGCAACGGCGCCCCGCAGGGCGCCGTCAGGGAGTGCTCGGGAAGTCCCCGATTTTATTCGAGGGTGTCCCGGGCCGCGGCGATGCAGCTGCCCAGCACCCGGGTGTCGCCGATCTGGTTGGCCAGCAGCAGGATCAGGCGGGCGTTGAGCAGTTCGGACTGTTCGCGGCTCAGGCCCTGGTGGGCGTCGAGCAGGCGCTCGTAGAAGCCGTCGGCGTCCTGGAAGTTCGGGGCGGTGTTCATTCGGTTCTCCAGAGGGCTTCAGCGCAGGCCGAGCGAGCGTTCGAGGGTGGCGACCAGGCGACCGTCGATGCGCTCGCCGGTGGCGGCCAGGTAGCCGTCGGGCCGGACCAGGGCCCAGCCGGGGCCGGATAGCTGGCAGGCGGTGCGCAGGTGGCCGTCGGGGTCGCGCACGTGTTCGGCCGCCTGGGCGCGGTCGCGACCCGCCGGTACCTGTACCGCGCGCAGCGGCGCGCCGCCGGTCAGTGTCTTCACGCGCCCGAGATCGGCGGGGCTCAGTGGCCCGAAGGCCAGCAGCAACAGATCGCCATTCGCCCAGTTCAGCAGGTCGTTGACGCAACCCGCCGAACCGTCGGCCCAGCGCAAGGCAACGTTCTGCACCGACTGGCCGGCCGCGCTGCCTTCGGCGTAGCTGCAGGCGCGCGAGCGGCTGTAGGGGTTGGCGACCGCCATGCGGCCGGTGTTCATGAGCGTGCGGGCGAACGGGTGTTGCTTGGCCAGGCCGATGGCCGCGCGGCGGAACAGGCGCTCGACGCCGTCGGCCGGGCGCAGGAAGCGCGCGGTGCGGTTGGTCACCAGCACGTTCTGCTGTGCCGCCTCCAGCCGTTCGTCGTCGTAACTCTCCAGCAGGGCGGGGTGGGCCCGGCCGCGTTGCACGGCGGCCAGTTTCCAGGCCAGGTTGTCCGCGTCGGCCACGCCGGTGTTGCCGCCGCGCGCGCCGAACGGGCTGACGACCTTGGCCGAATCGCCCATGAAAAACACCCGGCCCTCGCGCATGCGGTGCACGCACTCGCTGCGGTAGGCGTAGGGCCCGACCCAGACGATCTCGACCTCGGTGTCCGGGCCGAACTGGCGCGTCAGGCGTTCGCGCACCACGTCCTCGCGGCTGACCTCGGCCGGGTCGCTGTCGGGCGCCATCTGGTAGTCGATGCGCCAGACCTCGTCGGCCATCAGGTGCTGCCAGACCGCGCGGTGCTCGTTGAACGGCGCCTCGACCCAGGTGTGGCGCTCGACCGGCGGGCGTTTGGTGAAGCGCACGTCGGCGATGCACCAGCGGTCGTCGCCGCGTTTGCTGGTGAACGGCACCTGCAACCACTGGCGCAGCGGGCTGTGCGAGCCGCTGGCGTCGATGACGTGATCGGCCTCGATGCGGTAGCGGCCGGCGGGGGTCTCGACGGTGAGGCTGGCGCTGTCGGCGTTCTGCTCGAAGGCGACCAGCCGGTTCTGCCAGCGCAGCTCGACGTGGCCGAGTTCGGCGATGCGTTCGACGAGATAGCCCTCGATGTAGAACTGCTGGATGTTGATGAAGGGCGGCTGCTGCGAGAGGTGGAAGTTGCCCTGCTGGCGCAGGTCGAAGCTGTAGACCTCGTCGTCGCCGGCGAAGGTGCGGCCGACGCTCCAGCGGATGCCTTTGGCGGCGATGCGTTCGTACAGCCCTAGGCGCTGGAAGATTTCGAGCGATTTCTGGGTGTAGCAGATGCCGCGGGAGGAGGCGCCCTTGACGCCGACGGTGTTGTCTTCGTCGAGCAGGATGGCGGGCACGCCGAGGTTGGCGAGGGAGCAGGCGAGGGTGAGGCCGGTGATGCCGCCGCCGACGATGACGATGGGGTGTCGTCTGGGTGTTGTGTCGCCGAGTTCGGGCGGGGGGACAAAGGGGTATTCGGGCAGTTGGTAGCCGCTGCCCTGGGTGAATTCGTAGCTGTTGGTGTGGGCGGCTTCTTGGTAGCTCGTCTGGTTCATCGGTTGTCTCCTGGTGCTTCTCAGATTTCTCTCATTGACCTCGCGGGCTCATGGGAGCGGTGTGCCCTGTTCCGCTCATGTCCCCCGGATCGGCTTTGCCCGATCCTCCTCCTTTACTTCGCTACACAGGGCACACAGCTCCCATGAGCCACCAGACCCGTGTGCGCGAACTGTTGACGCACCACACGGCCTATGCCAACAAGATCACGCTGAAGGAGGGACAAATTCAGGCCGGTCATTGGCCTGCGGCTTCAGCGGTGCCGCAGCCTGACCTGAAGCCCGCTCACGCCGCCACTGCTCCTTGCGCACATTCCACTCCGCCAGCCGCGCATGCGCCGTCTTGCTCTCCTGCAGCATCTCGAACTCGTCCGCCAGCTGCGCCGTCAGCTCCAGGCGAATGCCGTTCGGGTCGAAGAAATAGATGCTCTTGAAAATGTGGTGGTCCGTCACCCCCAGCACCTCGATCCCGTGCGCCTGCAGCCGCGCCTTCGTGTTCTCCAGCTCCTGCACCGTGTTCACCCGGAAGCTGATGTGGTTCACCCACTTGGGCGTGTTCGGCGACGGCTCGGCCGCCACGTCGTCGCCCAGGTCGAAAAAGGCGATGAACGAACCGTCCTGCAGGCGGAAGAAGAAGTGCGTGTACGGGCAGTACTCGCCCGTGCTGGGCACGTAGTCGCTCTGGATGATGTGGTACAGCGGCAGACCCAGGATGTCTTCGTAGAAGTGCCGTGTCTCTTCGGCGTCGCGCGCCCGGTAGGCGTAGTGGTGCAGCTGTTGCACCGGGGCCGGGGGCGGCAGGGTGGCGGGGTGGTTCATGGAAGTCTCCTGTTGTCCAATGCGTAATGCATTTACCAAACCGAAATGTTATCGGGCATTCCGGACCGGGTCGGTGTGAGGGTTTTCCATTGGATGGTTGCGCGATAGCCCTCGGCAATGCGGCGCATAGCCTGCGGCAATTTGACGAAGGCCGGGCAGCGGCGTACGGTCGGCCGTGTCGCAGCCTGCGGCATTCTTCGGACACCCAGGCTGGGCGTTCGTTCCATTCACCCACGAGACAAGGAGATTTCCATGGCCGCATTGAAAGGCTCGAAGACCGAGCAGTGCCTGAAGGACGCCTTCGCCGGCGAATCGCAGGCCAACCGCCGCTACCTGTATTTCGCGAACAAGGCCGACGTGGAGGGCCAGAACGACGTGGCGGCGCTGTTTCGCTCGACCGCCGAAGGTGAGACCGGCCACGCGCACGGACACCTGGAGTTTCTGGAGCAGTCCGGCGACCCGGCCACCGGCCTGCCGATCGGATCGACCCGCCAGAACCTGGCCTCGGCCGTCGCCGGCGAAACCCACGAGTACACCGACATGTACCCGGGCATGGCCAAGACGGCGCGCGACGAAGGTTTCGACGAGGTCGCCGACTGGTTCGAGACCCTGGCCAAGGCGGAGCGCTCGCACGCCAACCGCTACCAGAAGGCTTTGAACGAGCTTCAGGACTGACCCCCTGCGCCGCTGACGCGGCTTCCCCCTGGGAGGGGGACGACACCTGCGGCCCGGCGGAGCCGGTTCCGCGGTGTCTCTCGACAACCGCCCTTCATGCGATGGAGAGTGCTCATGGCCACCGAAGGCAATCTGCAGGCGCCGACGCGCCATCCGCTGGACTGGAAAAGCCCGGATTTCTACGACGAAGAGAAGTGTTTCGTCGAGCTGGAGCGGATCTTCGACATCTGCCACGGTTGCCGGCGCTGCGTGAGCCTGTGCGGTTCGTTCCCGACGCTGTTCGATCTGGTCGACAGCAGCGAGTCGCTGGAGGTCGATGGCGTCGCCAAGGCCGACTACTGGAAGGTGGTCGACCAGTGCTACATGTGCGACCTCTGCTACATGACCAAGTGTCCGTACACGCCGCCGCACGAGTGGAACCTCGATTTCCCGCACACCATGCTGCGGGCCAAGGCGATCAAGTTCAGGAAGGGCGAGGTCAAGACCAGCGAGAAGCTGCTGGCCTCGACCGACCTGCACGGCAGCTTCGCCGGCATCCCGATCGTGGTCCAGGCCGTCAACGCGGTGAACAAGACGAAGTTCGCGCGGGGCGTGATGGAAAACGTGATGGGTGTGGACAAGGACGCCTGGCTGCCCGAGCTGGCGAACAAGCGCTTCCGCTGGTCTGCGCCGCAGTCGACGGCGACCCAGGTGGTCGACGGCGAGAAGACACCGGGCAAGGTCGCGATCTTCTCGACCTGCTACATCAACTACAACGAACCCGGTATCGGTCTGGACCTGCTGAAGATCCTCGACCACAACGGCATCCCGTACACCATCGTCGAGAAGGAACAGTGCTGCGGCATGCCCAAGCTGGAGCTGGGCGATCTCGATTCGGTGCAGGCCGCCAAGGAGGCCAACATCCCGGTGCTGGCGAAGTACGCGCGCGACGGCTTTGCCATCCTGGCTGCGGTGCCCAGCTGTGCGCTGATGTTCAAGCAGGAGATTCCGCTGATGTTCCCCGGCGACGCCGACACGCAGCTGGTCAAGGAACACGTGTGGGACCCGTTCGAGTACCTGATGGCGCGCAAGCGCGACGGCCTGCTCAAGACCGAGTTCCCACAGAAGCTGGGCAATGTGAGTTACCAGATCCCCTGCCACGGCCGGGTGCAGAACATCGGCCGCAAGACCGAAGAGATGCTCAAGATGGTGCCGGAGACGACGGTCAACACCATCGAACGCTGCTCGGGCCACGCCGGCACCTTCGGCGTCAAGAAAGGCACGCACCAGCAGGCGATGAAAATCGGCAAGCCGGTCTTCAAGGCCATGGCCACCATGAAGGACGGCGCGAAGCCCGACGTCATCAGCTCCGACTGCCCGCTGGGCGGCCACCACATCGCGCAGGGCTTCGAGGTCAACGGCCTCGGGGCGCCGCCGCTGCAGCACCCGCTGAGCCTCATTGCCCGCGCGTACGGGCTGAAATAGAGACACACCATGCAACTGACCGGACACATCACCCCCGACAGCCTCATGAGCCTGGAGGCCTACAGCAAGTGGCGCAAGTTCCACCAGCCCGAGGTCATCGCGCACCGCAAGCAACGCAGCGTGCAGCTCGGTGAACACCTGAACATCCAGTTCGAGAGCGAGACCACGATCCGCTACCAGATCCAGGAGATGCTGCGCATCGAAAAGATCTTCGAGGAAGAAGGCATCCAGCAGGAGATCGAAGCCTATGCGCCGCTGGTGCCCGACGGCGGCAACTGGAAGGCCACGATGATGATCGAGTACACCGACGTGAACGAGCGCAAGCGCGAGCTCGCGCGGCTGATCGGTGTGGAAGACCGCCTGTTCGTCGAGGTCGAGGGCTACCAGCGCGTCTACGCCATCGCCGACGAAGACCTGGACCGCGAGACCGAAGAGAAGACCAGCGCGGTGCACTTCGTGCGCTTCGAGTTCACGCCGGCCATGGTCGCCGCCCTCAAGGCCGGCGCCGCCGCCAAGCTCGGCTGTGACCACACGCACTACCCGGCGCACGTGCAGATTGCGCTGGAGACGCTGGCGAGTCTGGCGGGGGACTTGAAGTAAGGCTCAGCCAGCGGCCGGCGCGACGATGGCTGGTGGCCAGCGGGACCATTCGGCGTCGAACCCGGCCTGCACGGTGAGCGCCTGCCCGGTTGCAGGGTGCTGCACGCTCAGCGCGCTCGCATGCAGCCACAGCCGCTGCACCCCCAGGAAGTCGGCCACCGCCCGGTTCAGCGGCCCCTTGCCGTGCGTCGCGTCGCCGATGATCGGGTGGGCGATGTGCTTCAGGTGGCGCCGCAGCTGGTGGCGCCGGCCGGTCAGGGGCTGCAGCTCGACCAGGGCGCCGCGCGTGGTCGGGAAGCTGCCCTGCGGGATCGGCAGTTCGTAGCGCTCCAGCGTGACAAAGCGCGTCTGCGCGTCCTGCACTTCTTCGCGCTCGGTCCGCATGTCGTCGGGCATGCGCCTGAGCGGGTGGTCGATCAGGCCCTGGTCGGCCGGCCAGCCGCGCACGATCGCGTGGTAGGTCTTCTGCAGGCCCTGGCCGGACTCGAAGGCGCGGCCGAGCTGGCTGGCGGTGGCGGCGTCGAGCGCGAACAGCAGCACGCCGCTGGTGCCCTTGTCGAGCCGGTGCACCGGCCAGACCGGCTGGCCGATCTGGTCGCGCAGCAGCTGCACGGCAAAGCGCGTCTCGCCCGCGTCCAGCCCGGTGCGGTGCACCAGCAGGCCGGGCGGCTTGTGAATCGCGATCAGGTGCTCGTCGCGGTGGAGGATGCGCAGCATCGGGCGATTGTCCGCGCCCTCCTGGCCCGGAGGCCGCGGGTACACTCAGTTTTTGCTCCCATGCTCCGAAATTCCACCATGCTCCGACGTCTCCTGCCTCTTGCCGCGCTCACCGCTTCGCTGTTGCTGGCCGCCTGTGGCAAGCAGGGGGTCGAACTGGGGCAGGGCGGGTCCGTCGTGCAGGGCTCGGCCGGGCCGGACGGCGCGCACAACGCCGCCAAGGAACTCAAGACCTGCACCGCGCCGGTCGCGGTGGTGTCGCTGATGGAGAACCCCAACGGCTACGTCGGCATCGGCCGCAATGGCCTGCCCGATTCGCCGCTGCCGCTGGTGCGGGTGCTGATGCAGCAGAGCGGGTGCTTCCGCATCGTCGACCGCCACTCGGGCCTGAACGCCACCGTCAAGGAACAGGACCTCAAGGAGGCCGGCATCCTGCGGCAGGACGACACCACGGTGAAGAAGGGCCGCGGCATCGTCGCGCAGTACACGCTGGTGCCCAGCCTGACCTTCTCCGAGCAGGACGCGGGCCGGCAGATCGGCGGCATCCTGGCGCAGATCCCGGGGCTGAACGTGATCGCCGGTGCGGCCGAAAACGTCAAGCTCAAGGAGGCGCAGGTGGTGCTGCTGCTGACCGACAACGAAACCACCGAGCAGCTCTCGGCCTCGACCGGCGCCGCGCGCAGCACCGATCTGGGCATCGGCGGGCTGGTGATCGGCAAGGCGGGCGGCGCGGGCGGCCTGGGCTGGAGCAACACCAACGAGGCCAAGGTGATTTCGGCGGCCTTCCTCGATGCGCACAACCACCTGGTCGACGAGGTGCAGCGCCTGGCCGAGAAGCCGTTGCCCGAGCCAGTGCCGACCAAGAAGAAATCCGGCTGATCCGCCATGCTGTTCGTCATTTCTCCCGCCAAGGCGCTCGACTACGAGACGCCGGCCCACGTCAAGACCTTCACGCAGCCGCTGTTCGTGGAGCAGGCGAGCGAGCTGATCGCGGTGTTGCGCGAGAAGACGCCGCAACAGGTGGCGGACCTGATGGACCTGTCGGACCCGCTGGCGGGGCTGAACGTGGCGCGCTACCAGGCCTGGTCGCCCAAGTTCACCGCGAAGAATTCCAGGCAGGCGGTGCTCGCCTTCGACGGCGACGTCTACGGCGGGCTTCAAGCCAGGACGCTGAACGAAGAAGAGCTCGACTGGCTGCAGCAGCACCTGTGCATCCTCAGCGGCCTCTACGGCGTGCTGCGGCCGCTGGACCGCATGCAGCCCTACCGGCTGGAGATGGGCACGCGCCTGCAGACCGCCAAGGGTTCCAACCTCTACCGCTTCTGGGACACCCAGATCGCCGACTACCTCAACCGCCGCGCGCGCGCCGACAAGAGCCCGGTGCTGGTCAACCTCGCGAGCGAGGAGTATTTCAAGGCGGTCGACCGCAAGGCATTGAAGCCGCGCGTGGTCAGCTGCGTGTTCGAAGAGAAGAAGGGTGAGAAGCACCAGATCGTCAGCTTCTTCGCCAAGCGCGCGCGTGGCCTGATGGTGCGCTACGCGCTGCAGCAGCGCGCGGTGACGCCCGAGCAGCTCAAGGGTTTCGACCTGGAGGGCTACCGTTTTGCGCCGGCCGCCAGCGAGGCCGACCGGCTGGTGTTCCGCCGCGACAAGACCACCTGACCGCCGAGAGAGGAAACGATCATGACCCAGACCGTCACCCCCGAACTGCGCCAATGGATCATCGAGCAGTCGAGCGCAGGCTGCATGCCCGAGGCCGTGCTCGAAGCCATGGTCAAGGCCGGCTGGAGGCCGGAGGTGGCCGAGGTGGCGCTGGAGCAGACGCTGCGCGAGCACCTCAAGCAGCTGGGGGCGGGCCGGGTGGCCGCGCCCGCACCGGCGCATGCGCTGGCGCAGGAGCACGGGACCGCGCGCGTGCCCGAGATCGTGCTCAGCGGTTCGCCGCGCCGGCTGGACGCGGGCGACCGCATGGTCGACGTGATCGTGTCGGTGTCGCAGCCGCGCGTGGTGGTGCTCGGTGGCCTGCTCAGCGACGAAGAATGCGAGGCCCTGATCGCGGCCGCCAAGCCCCGGCTGGCGCGTTCGCTCACGGTGCAGACCGCCACGGGCGGTGAAGAGCTCAACCCCGACCGCACCAGCAACGGCATGTTCTTCGGCCGCGGCGAGAGCGCGCTGATCCAGCGCATCGAGGCGCGCATCGCGCGGCTGGTGGGCTGGCCGGTGGAAAACGGCGAAGGCATCCAGGTGCTCAACTACCAGGTGGGTGCCGAATACAAGCCGCACTACGACTACTTCGATCCCGAGGAGCCGGGCACGCCGACCATCCTCAAGCGCGGCGGACAGCGCGTCGGCACGGTGGTGATGTACCTCAACGAGCCCGCGCGCGGCGGCGGCACGACCTTTCCGGACATCGGTCTGGAGGTCGCGCCGGTGCGCGGCAACGCGGTGTTTTTTTCCTACAACCGGCCGCACCCCGGCACCATGAGCCTGCACGGCGGCGCGCCGGTGCTCGAAGGCGAGAAGTGGGTGGCGACCAAATGGATGCGCGAGCGCGTGTTCGAGTAAGGCCCAACGCATGACCCCCGACCAGTCCCCCCTCGGCAAGACCGCGAGTTATGCCGACCAGTACGACCCCTCGCTGCTGTTCCCGCTGGCGCGCGAACCCAAGCGCAGCGAGATCGGCATCCGTGGCAGCGTGCCCTTTCTCGGCGCCGACCTCTGGACCGCGTTCGAGCTGAGCTGGCTCAACCTGAAAGGCAAGCCGCAGGTCGCGATCGCGCACATCACCGTGCCCTGCGAGAGCACGCACATCGTCGAGAGCAAGTCCTTCAAGCTCTATCTCAACAGCTTCAACAACACGCGCCTGGACAGTGCCGATGCGGTGCGCGACCGCATCCGCGACGACGTGAGCCGCGCGATCTGGGACGGCGAGACCGTCAAGTCGGCCGCGGGCGTGCGGCTGCTGACGCCGCCGCTGTTCGAGTGCGAGCCGGTGAAGGAACTCGAAGGCGTGTCGATCGACCGGCTGGACGTCGAGTGCGACACCTACCAGCCGCACCCGGAGTTCCTCACCGCCGCCTTGGGCGAGAAGCCGGTGGAAGAGGTGCTGGTCAGTGACCTGCTCAAGAGCAACTGCCTGGTGACCGGGCAGCCCGACTGGGGCAGCGTGCAGATCCGCTACAGCGGCCCGCAGATCGACCAGGCAGGGCTGCTGCAGTACATCGTGAGCTTCCGCAACCACAACGAGTTCCACGAGCAGTGTGTCGAGCGCATCTACATGGACATCATGGCCCGCTGCAAGCCGGCCAAGCTGATGGTCTATGCGCGCTACACGCGCCGCGGCGGGCTGGACATCAACCCCTGGCGCAGCAGCCACCCGCAGCTGCCGCCCGCCAACACGCGGACTGCCAGGCAGTAGCGCCGGTCCAGGCGCGAAGCCATCTCCACAAGGGCACCGCCGGGCCGGCTTTGCCGGACGGCCAGTGCCGCCCCCTTGAGGGGGTCGCGCGCAGCGCGGCAGGGGTGGGCCCCACTCACAACATCTTCTGGATCAGCGCGCCCTTGAACAGCACCGGTCCGGTCGGGCCGGTCTCGCTGGGCACGCCGCCCTTGGGCTCCAGGCTCACCGCCAGCGCCGGCACCGCGCGCACATCCGCTTCGCCGGCCGCCAGCTGCAGCAGTTTCTCGGGCGTGAGCACGCCCAGCGAACGCGGCTTGCTGCCCGGCGGCAGGGCCCAGAGCTGCAGCGACTTGTCCGACGCTTCCTGGTAGCCGCCCACGCGCTGCAGCGTCAGCTGGCGGTTCTTCGGATCGAAGGTCACCAGCATCGAGGCGCTGGCCTGGTCGTCGTTCAGCACCGCCACGTATTCGATCTGCGGCTGCGCCGACAGCTTCGCCTGCAGCTCGTTGATCTGCGCACCCAGCCGGTCGCGCAGCCCCACCGTGGTGACCACGGCGAGCACGGTCGCCAGCGCCCCCGCGCCGGCGGCGCCGCGCCAGAGCGCGAGGTTGCGCCACCAGCCGCCGGCGGGTGTCGCGGACGCCGCCTGCGCCGCGGCGAGCATCGCGGCCTGTTCGCGCTCGGCCCGCACCAGGTTCTGGATCCGTGTCCAGACCACGGGCGACGGCTCGACCGGCTGTTCCAGCTCGGTCATGCTGGCCACGCGGCTCTGCCAGATCAGGGCGGCCGCGCGCACCGGGGCCCGTTCGCGCGCCAGGGTCTCGAAGCGGCGGCGGGCGCCGCCACGCAAGGTGCCGAGGGCATGGGCGGCGGCGAGGCGGTCGAGCAGTTCGGGGTGGCGGTGGATGTCCATGTCCGTCCCTTTACGCGAAGCGCGCCATGCAGATGCGCAACTGGTCCAGGCCACGCCGGATCCAGGTCTTGACCGTGCCCAGCGGCAGCCGCAGCTGCTCGGCCAGTTCGCCATGGCTGAGGTCGCGCAGGTAGGCCAGGCTCACCACCTCGCGCTGCTTGTTCTCCAGCCGCGTCAGGCACTGGTGCAGGGCCCAGGCCTGCTGGCTCGCCAGGCTGGTGTCCATCGGGTCGGGGGTGTCGCTTTTGAGGGTGTCGGCGTGGCCGTCGTCGATGTCGTCGCGCAGGTGTTCGCGGTCGACCTTGCGCCGGCGCAGCAGGTCCAGCGAGCGGCTGCGCACGATCAGGCCCAGCCAGGCCATCGGCGGGCTCAGCGAGGCGCGGTAGTCGGCGGCCGTGCGCCAGACCTGCAGGAAGGTCTCCTGCAGCGCGTCTTCGGCCCACTCGTGTTTGCCCAGCACCCGCAGCGCCAGCCCGTAGAGCTTGCCGCTGGTGAGGTCGTAGAGCGACTTGAGGGCGGTCTCGTCGCGCAGTGCGATCTCGTCCAGCAAGGTAATCAGGGTCTGGTCAGCGTCCATGGGGGGCGATGGTGGCGTCAGTACTGGTTGCCCGAGTCGAACTGGACGCGGCGCGGCTTGCGCGGCTGGATCAGCGTGGGCACGCTCACGCTGGTGACCGGCTGCACCTGCACCGCCACGTTGGCCTGGTCGACCAGCTGGTCGGCGTGCCAGACGCGCAGCTGCATGGCGCCTTCGGGCACCTGCGGCATGACCGCCACACCGTCGGCCGAGGTCTTGGCGGCCCAGGGGGTGGGCGAGACGTAGACGAAGCCGCGCATCGAGCCGTGCAGGTGACAGCCCAGCTGGATCGGGCCGGTCTTGTCGAGCAGGACTTCGTTGCTGGGGGTCGGCTGTCCCTGGGTGCGGCCGGCGAGACGGAACTCGAAGGCCGTGGTGCCGGCGGCCAGCAGGCCTGGCGCGCCGCCCTTGACGTGGTGGTCCCAGCGGTCGAGGTTGGCGAAGCGGATGCGCGAACCCATCGGCACCAGGCTGAGGGCCGGTTCGAACTGCATCTTCTCCTGCGTGATGGTGTGGCTCACCGGTTGCGACGCCGGGACGGGCTGGCCCGCCGCCGGTTCGAGGATCACCACCGCATCGGGCAGGGGCTTGCCGTCGCGGGCCAGCACGGTGACCTGCACCGTGGCGGCCTGCGCCGCGGAAAGGCCTGCCAGCAGGCAGGCGGCCAGAAGGGTGGCGGGGCGCATGGAGTCTCCTGTTAGCGGACGTTGATCACGTCGCGGTGCATCGGGGCCAGCAAGGCGAGGAGCTGATTCTGACGGGTAAACGGAATCCCGCGGGCGTCCATGCTGACCTGCAGCACTTCGACCAGCGCGTTGAAGTCGGCTCGGGTGACGTCCATGCTGCTGTGGGCTTCCTTCATCGAGGGGCCGTTGTAGACGCAGGGCCCACCGGCGAGCTGGCAGACCTGGTCGGCCAGCTGGCTGGACAGGTTGGCGGCGTTGGCTTCCTTGAACGCTTCGGCCAGGCGCGGGTCGGCCTTGAGGCGGGTGACGAAGTCGTTCATCAGGGTGCGGATGCCGGTCTGGCCGCCGAAGGCGTCGAAGAGACCGGCGGCGGGCGCGACCGGGTAGGCCGAGGCGGGGGTGATGGCCGCGGCCTTGTCCATGGACTGGGCGAAGGCGGGGCCGCCGGTCAGGGCCAGCAGCGAGAGGGCGCAGAGGGTGATGAGCTGTTTCATGGCAGATCCGTGAAGAGGTGGGGGCGGTCGGAAGGCAATCAGAAGGCGAGCTGGGCCGAGAGGTAGGCGCCGGTCTGCTTCTTGTTTTTCGTGGTGGCGGGGACCACGGTGCCGAGGTCGACATAGGCCAGGGTGAGCGAGACGTTTTTGTTGGGCGCCCAGGCGATGAAGAGGTCTTTCCAGCTGCCGGCGCGCAGGCCGTTGCCCAGACCGGCGGCGGCGCCCGCCTTGTTCAGCTTGTCGGGCATGGCGCGCACTTCGACGCCGACGGCCACGTCCTTGCGCAGCAGCCAGGCGACCGAGAGTTCGGGCATCAGTTCGTAGCCGTTGTCCGCACCGCCGAGCGTGGCACCGTGGCCAAGCAGGCCGCCCTGGTTGGCCTTGGTGGCGCGCAGCGTGCCGTTGACCAGCAGGCCCTGGGCGAGGAACAGCTTGGTGGCGGAGACATAGAAGTCGGTGCCGGTGCGTTTGGCGCCCAGCGCCTTCAGCGTGGCGTCGAGTCCGGAGGAGCCCAGGCGCTTGGCCTGCACGCCGACCGCGATCTGGGGCATCAGCGAGTCGCTGTCGAGCACGGCGTCGCCCGCCACGCGCAGCTTGGCGCCCAGGATGTCCTGCTTGAGATGCAGGCCGGGCAGGCCCAGCAGCGTGCCGGTGATGCCGGTGTCGAAGTCCTGGTGGCCGGCGGACAGTTCGATCCGGTCGTTCAGGCCGACCGCGACGCCGTAGGCGTTGAGGCGGTAGTCCTGCGTGCGGGCGTGGCTGAGGTAGGTCGAGACGCCGGTCTCGCCGGCCGTGGCCTGGCTGCCGATCAGGGCCCAGGGTGAGAGGCCGCCGCCGGCCGCACCGTCGATGGTGCTCACGCCGCCGGTGAGCAGCAACTTGCCGGTGTCGGCGTGGGCGGGCGCATGGGCCAGCAGGGCGGCGGTGCCCAGGGCGAGCAGGGCCGCGGTCGGGATGCGGTGTCGGTGGAGGAGTGGTGCGTGGGGCATGTTGGGGCCTGGTGGGGTGGATCGGTGCCGGGCGCAGCGACCCGACACATCCTTTACGCAGCCGCTCGCGATCCGGATTCAGCGGCGTGCATGTCCCTGGACTTTGTGGGGCCATCTGAATCCGCGGGCCGGTCGGGCCGCGTATCTGGAACGTCGGTGCCGCGATGGCGTGACCGGCTCAGTTCCCATAACCCACCAAGGACCCCACCATGTCGAACCTGTTTGTTCCCGCTTCCGAACTCGTTGGCCCGCCCGCTTCCCGCCGCAGCTTCATGCAGCGCAGCGGTGCCCTGTCTGCGGTGGCCGTCGCGCTGCTGGCCGGCAAGGACGCGCTGGCGCAGGGCATGTCCGGCGATGTCGCCAAGGACGTGTCCATCCTCAACGTCGCGCTCGGCCTGGAGCACGAGGCCATCAACGCCTACCAGCTCGGCGCCGGCAGCGGCCTGCTGCAGAAGCCGGTGCTCGACGTGGCCGTGAGCTTCCAGGGCCACCACAAGGCGCACCGCGACGCGCTGATCGCCACCATCCAGAAACTGGGCGGCACGCCGGTCGCCGAGAAGAAACTGGACGACTACGCCAAGGCGCTCAAGGCCGACACCCTGCGCAACCAGGCCGATGTGCTGGACCTGGCCGCGCGGCTGGAGCTGGGCGCCACCAACGCCTACCTCGGCGTGATCCCCTCGCTGGGCAACAAGGACCTGGCCAAGGTGGCCGCGCGGCTGGCGGCCGACGAAACCATGCACTTCACCGTGCTGACCAGCGCGCTGGGCCGTCCGCTGCCCGGTGGCGCCCTGAGCTTCGGTGCCTGATGCGCGCGGCCTTGCTCCGTGCCGGCCTGGGGCTGTCGCTGCTGGCGGGTGTGCTGCCGGTGGCGCTGGCCCAGACCGCCGACGTCCCGCGCGGTCGCCAGCTGTTCGAGTCGCGCTGCGGCGGCTGCCACAGCCTGGACGAGAACCGCGTCGGCCCGGCGCTGGGCACGGTGGTCGGTCGCGTGGCGGGCAAGCAGGCGGACTTCGCCTATTCGCCCGCCCTGTCCCGCGCGACCCATGTGTGGACGCCCGGGAAGCTGATGGCCTGGCTCACCGACCCCGAAGCGCTGGTGCCGGGCCAGGCCATGGGCTACCGCCTGGCCGAGGCCGACGACCGGCGCGACGTCGTGGCCTTCCTGCAATCGCTCGCCACGGGCCAGCCGGCCCGCTGAGTGCCTTCTTCTTTCTTTTCACTGGAGCAGATCCATGTCTTCCCGCCTGTCCCTCACCACCGCCCTGGGCGGCGCCGTCGCCCTTACGCTCGGCGCCTGCGCCAGCGGCCCGTCGATGGCACCGTTTTCGCAGACCGACCTGCCCGCCGCCGTGCAGGTGCCGGCCGGCCACCGCGTCGCTTTTGAAACCGCCGCGGCGGGTGACATCACCTACGAATGCCGCGCCAAGAAAGACATGGCCGGCCAGTACGAGTGGGTCTTCGTTGGCCCCGATGCCGGCCTGAAGGGCCGCCGGGGCGAACGGCTGGGCAAGTACTACGGCCCGCCGGCCACCTGGGAACTCAATGACGGCTCGAAGCTCACGGGCGCGCAACTGGCGGTCGCGCCCAACGGCGGCGCCAACATCCCGCTGCAGCTGGTCAAGGCCAACCCGGCCATGGGCAGCGGCATGGCGCAGGGCGTGAGCCACATCCAGCGCGTGGCGACCCGCGGTGGCGTGGCGCCGGCCGCACCCTGCGACGCGGCCACCATGGGTAGCAAGCGCGTGGTGAGCTACAGCGCGGACTACATCTTCTGGAGGCCGGTGTGACCGGCGATCAGATCGAGCGGCAGTAGGCTTCGAGCAGGTTGACGGCGTTGACGCCGACCTCGTCCACCGCGTAGCCGCCTTCGAAGGTGAACACGGTGGGCAGGCTGGCGGCGGCCAGCAGGCGGCCGACGGTGTCGTAGTCGCCGCTCTCCAGTGTGAAGCCGGAGATCGGGTCGCCCTTGAAGGTGTCCATGCCCATGGGCACGACCAGCGCGTCGGCGCCGTAGTCCTCCACCGCCTCGATGGCCCGGTCCAGCGCTTCGCACCAGGCCGGGAAGCCGGTGCCGCGCGGCAGCGTCAGGTTGAGGTTGAAGCCCTCGCCGGCGCCCGCGCCGCGCTCGTCGGCGTGGCCCAGGAAAAACGGGTACTCGGTCGCCGGGTCGCCGTGGATCGAGACCGTGAACACGTCGGACCGCTCGTAGAAGATGGTCTGGGTGCCGTTGCCGTGGTGGTAGTCGATGTCCAGCACGGCGACCTTCGCATGGCCCAGGTCGCGCAGCGCCTGTGCCGCGATGGCGCCGTTGTTGAGAAAGCAGTAGCCGCCGAAGAAGTCCGGCCCGGCGTGGTGGCCCGGCGGCCGCGTCAGCGCGAACGCCGCCCGCACGCCACCATGCACCTCGCGCGCCGCGGCCACCGCGCAGGCCGCACCGGCACGAGCAGCGACCCAGGTGCCGGCCATCAGCGGCGAGCCCGAGTCGTAGGAAAACAGACCCAGCCGCGCCGCGAAGTTCTGCGGCAGCACGTCGGTGCGGAAGGCGTGCCGGTTGCCCAGCGGCCAGACCGAGGGCAGGGCGTCGCGCTGGGCATTCGCCGGGTCCATCGCGACCCACTCGTCCCACGCTCCCGCGAGGAACTGGGTGTAGCGCGCGTCGTGCACACGGCCGATCGCGGCGTCCAGATCGGCGTCGCTCACGGCGGGCAGAAACAGCCCGCCCTGCGAGCGCCGTTTGAGCTCGGCCAGCACGTAGTCCAGCCGGGCCGGCACCTCATGGCAAGGCACCATGCGGCCACGAAACATCTCTTCGCGTCCCTGGTGCCGCGCATGTTCAGGGTTGTGAAAGGTTTTCATGAACGCCAGTGTCGCACTCTGCGGCGCCGAAGGCTATATTGCGCGGGCACACTTGCACCGATTCGCAGAGGTCCACATGTCATCCGGAAAAATCCTCGTTGCCCAGGGTGGCGGTCCCACCGCCGTGATCAACCAGTCGCTGGTGGGCGTGGCGCTGGAGGCGCGGCGCTTCCAGAACGTGCAGCGCATCTACGGTGCGCGCCACGGTGTGCGCGGCATCGTGGACGAGAACTTCGTCGACCTCACGCAGGAGACCAGCCACAACCTCGAAGCCGTGGCCCGCACGCCGGCCTCGGCGCTGGGCTCCACGCGCGACAAGCCCGACCTGAAGTACTGCCAGGAAATCTTCAAGGTGCTGAAAGCGCACGAGATCGAGCACTTCTTCTACATCGGCGGCAACGACTCTTCCGACACGGTGCGCATCGTCAGCGAAGAGGCGCACAAGGCCGGCTACCCGCTGCGCAGCATCCACATTCCCAAGACCATCGACAACGATCTGGTGGGCAACGACCACACGCCGGGCTTCCCCTCGGCGGCGCGCTTCGTGGCGCAGGCCTTTGCGGGTGCGAACCTCGACAACGCGGCCTTGCCGGGCGTGTACGTGGGGGTGGTGATGGGGCGGCACGCCGGCTTTCTCACCGCCGCGTCGGCGCTGGGCAAGAAGTTTCCGGACGACGGCCCGCACCTGATCTATGTGCCCGAGCGCGTGTTCGAGATCCCGAAGTTCCTGGCCGACGTGAAGGCCATGTACGAACGCCATGGCCGCTGTGTGATCGCGGTCAGCGAAGGCATCCACGACGCCTCGGGCCAGCCCATCATCACGCAACTGGCGAAAGACATCGAGAAGGACGCGCACGGCAACGTGCAGCTCTCGGGCAGCGGCGCGCTGGCCGACCTGCTGTGCGAAGAGATCAAGCGCAACCTGGGCATCAAGCGCGTGCGCGGCGACACCTTCGGCTACCTGCAGCGCAGCTTCATCGGCTGCGTCAGCGACGTCGACCAGCGCGAGGCGCGCGAGGTGGGCGAGAAGGCGGTGCAGTTCGCGATGTGGGGCAGCGTGGACGGCTCGGTGGCGATCAAGCGCACCGGCTTCTACTCGGCCGACTACGAGCTGCTGCCGCTGGAGGCCGTGGCCGGCAAGACGCGGGTGATGGAAGACGAGTTCATCACCGCCAGCGGCACCGACGTGACCGACGCCTTCCGCCTCTACCTGCGGCCGCTGCTGGGCTCGGACATGCCCGACGCTTTCCGCCTGCGCTTCAACCCGGTGCCCAAGGTGCTCCACCGCTGAGGGATCGCCGGCGTCCATGCAGCTGATCCAGGGCTTCTCGCTCGACCCCCATCCCGGCGAATACGACACCTGGCCGGAAACCTCGGCGCTGCGCTTCGAGGGCCGGCCGACCGGCACGCAGTTGCCGGGCTACGTGGTGGAGGCGCAGTACCGCTGCCGCCACGGCTTTCTGCTGATCACCTCCTACGACTGCCCGTACGAGGAGTCGAACAGCTTTGTGCTGCTGGACGGGCGCTTCCAGATCCTGGCCAGCGCGGCGCTGGGCGCCATGTACGGCTCCTACCTGCTGCACGACCACTGGCCGCTGGACGACGACACCTTGCAGCTGCACTACCAGATGCGGCGCTTCTACCGGTTGCAGGTGCAGCAACCCAGGGCGCTGCTGCGCCGGGAGCATGCGCTGCGGCTGGAGCGCGACGAGCGGGCCTGGGTGACCGACCCGCGGGCGAAGGCCTCGGTGGCGGCGCTGGAGCGATCGCTGCTGGCCCAGCGGGCCGATGCCATCCTCGATCCGGTGCCGGTGGTGGATCTGGGCCAACACCTGGAACCGCCCGAGAACTGGGGACGGCGCTGACCTGCGTCAAGCGGGCGTCCCACCCGCTGCGCGACACTGGGCGCCTTTTGTTTTCACGATCACCATGAGCTCCCCGTCTCCCGCCATGCCTTCTGCTTCCGCCGCCGCGCCGCCGCGCCCGGCCGGGGCCGCTCCCTCCCGCCACCGGCCCCACGAAGACCTGCAGGCGCTGCTGACCGGCACCCTGTTCGTGGGGCTGGGTGTGGTGCTGTTCGGCCATGTCGGTCTGCTCAGCGGCGGGACCGCCGGCCTGGCGTTCCTGCTGCACTACGCCACCGGGGTGAGCTTCAGCCTCTGGTTCTTCGTGATCAACCTGCCGTTCTACTGGCTGGCCTGGCGCCGCATGGGCGCGCCGTTCGCCGTCAAGACCTTCATGGCCGTCGGACTGCTCTCGCTCTGGGCCCTCCTGATCCCACGGTGGATTTCGATCGGTGCGCTGGAACCCGGGTTCGCGGCCGTGGCGGGTGGTCTGCTGGTGGGGGCGGGCATGCTGATGCTGTTCCGCCACCGGGCCAGCCTGGGCGGTTTCAACGTGCTGGTGCTGTACCTGCAGGAGAAATTCGGCTGGCGCGCCGGCCACCTGCAGATGGGGCTGGACTGCGCCATCGTGCTGACCGCGTTCGCGCTGCGCGCGCCGGCGCAGATCGCCTGGTCGGTGCTGGGTGCGGTGGTGCTGAACATGACGCTGGCGATCAACCACCGGCCGGGCCGGTACATGGCGGTGTAGAGATGACCCCCCTGCGCCGCTTTGCGGCTTCCCCCCGGAGGGGGGACGCACCCTGTGGCCCGGCGGAGCCGGTTCCACGGATGCTCTGGACTTTTCTCGCGCCGCTGCTTCTGCTGTTGGGCGCTTCGGCTGCGCTCGCGCAGTCTGCTCCTGCTCCCTTCTTTCCCCGGTTTGACGAGGCCTACGACGCGCGGGTGACGCGGGTGTCGGATGGCGATACCTTGTGGGTCAAGCCGCTGGCGGGTGGGACCTACCGCAAGCTGCGACTGGATGGTGTGGATGCGCCGGAGAGCTGTCAGGAAGGTGGCCTGGCCGCGCGGGAGGCGCTGGCGCGGCGGGTGCTGGAGCAGACGGTGACGGTGACCGAGCGGCGCCGCGACGACTATGGCCGGGCGCTGGTGCGGCTCACGGTGCGCGATGACGACGTCGCGGCCTGGCTGGTGCGGGAGGGCTTCGCCTGGTCCTACCACTGGCGGCACAGCGACGGGCCGTTTGCCATCGAGGAGACCCTGGCACGCAAGGAGCGCAAGGGCATCTTCGCGGCGGCGGTGGTCGAGGAGCCGAGGGCGTTCCGAAAGCGGAACGGTCCGTGCCCGATGCCGGAGCGACCGGAGGCGAAGGATCAGCCGCCGCGCTGAGCGCAGACCGCGCAGTGCGGCTGGCGGGGCAGGGCGATGGTGTTGAAGGCCAGGTCGCGGCCGTCGATCATCAGCAGCTGGCCGGTCAGGCGCGAGCCCAGTCCGCTGAGGATCTTGAGCGCTTCGGCCGCCTGCATGGTGCCGACGATGCCGACCAGCGGTGCGAACACGCCCATGGTGGCGCAGCGCGTTTCTTCCACGCCGGCGTCTTCGGGGAAGACACAGGCGTAACACGGCGAGGCCTCGTCGCGCGGGTCGTAGACCGCCAGCTGACCGTCCATGCGGATCGCCGCGCCCGAGACCAGCGGCACGCCGTGGCGCACGCAGGCGCGGTTGACCATGTGACGGGTGGCGAAGTTGTCGCAGCAGTCGATCACCACATCCACACCGGGCAGCAGCTGGTCCAGCAGCGCGTCGTCGGCGCGCTGCACCAGGGCCGTGACCTGCGGGTCGGGGTTGATGGCGGCGATCGCGTGGCGCACCGACTCGGCCTTGGGTGTGCCCAGCCGGTCGAGGTTGTGTGCGATCTGGCGCTGCAGGTTGGTGGCATCGACCTCATCGTGGTCGACCACCGTGATGCGGCCGACGCCGGCACTGCCCAGGTAGAGCGCCACCGGTGAGCCGAGGCCACCGGCGCCGATCACCAGCGCGTGCGAAGCCAGCAGCTTCTCCTGCCCCTCGATGCCGAGCTCGTTGAGCAGGATGTGGCGCGAATAGCGCAGGAGCTGCTGGTCGTCCAAGGCGCAGGCCGGGATCAGTTTTCTTTCTTCTCTTCGGGGCGCTCGGTCTGGGTCTTGCTGACCAGCACCGGACGGCCCTTGAGCTTGTTGATCGCCTGCTGCAGCTGGAAGTCCTTGTCGCTGCCGAACTCGGGCACCAGCCGCTGGCCCGGGTTCTTCTTCGACTCTTCTTCCAGGCGCTTGCGGGCCTCCTCGCGGTCCTTGTCGCGCTGCTGTTCGGCCGCGCGCTGGGCGTCGGTCATGGGCGCATCACCCGGCTTGGCTTCGTTGCCGTTGGTCAGGTGCTTGGTCAGATCGGCTTCGCGGGTGCGCAGCGCGGCAAACAGGTTGCCTTCGGGCGTCTCGTCGACCATCACGTCGGGCACGATGCCCTTGGCCTGGATCGACTTGCCGCCCGGCGTGTAGTAGCGGGCTGTGGTGAGCTTCAGGCCGGTGTCGGGGCCGAGCGGGCGCACGGTCTGCACCGAGCCCTTGCCGAAGGTCTGGCTGCCCAGGATGATGCCGCGCTTGTGGTCCTGCAGGGCGCCGGCCACGATCTCGCTGGCCGATGCCGAGCCTTCGTTGACCAGCACCACCAGTGGCACGTTCTTGAGAGCGCCATTGGTCACCTTGCTCAGGCGGGCCACCGGATCCGGGCCGCCACGGCGCAGGTAGTGCTGTGGTGCTGCGGTGTAGGTGAACTTGCTGTCGGCCAGCTGGCCGTTGGTCGAGACGACGGTGACGTTCTCGGGCAGGAAGGCCGCCGACAGGGCCACGGCCGCGTCCAGCAGGCCGCCCGGATCATTGCGCAGGTCCAGCACCAGACCCTTGATCTTCGGGTCGGCCTTGTAGAGGTCTTCGACCTTCTTGGCGAAGTCCTCGACCGTGCGGTCCTGGAACTGCGAGACGCGGACCCAGGCGTAGCCGGGCTCGACCATCTTGGCCTTCACGCTCTGCGTCTTGATCTCTTCGCGGGTGATCGTGACCGGGAAGCTGCGGTTCTCGTCCTTGCGGAAGATGCTCAGCAGCACCTTGGTGCGCGGCTCGCCGCGCATGAGCTTGACCGCGTCGTTGATCGACAGGCCCTTGACGGCGGTGTCGTCGATCTTGGTGATCAGGTCGCCCGACTTCAGGCCGGCGCGGAAGGCGGGCGAATCCTCGATCGGGGAGACGACCTTGACCAGGCCGTCTTCCATCGTGATTTCAATGCCCACACCGACGAAACGGCCACTGGTGCCCTCGCGGAATTCCTTGAACGACTTCTTGTCGAAGTACTGGGAGTGCGGGTCGAGGCTGGAGACCATGCCCGAAATCGCCTCGGAAATGAGCTTCTTCTCGTCCACCGGCTCGACATAGTCGGTCTTGACCATGCCGAACACTGCGGCGAGCTGCTGCAGCTCTTCCAGCGGCAGGGGAGCGAGCGCACCGCGCGCCACCGCCTGAAGCTGCACCGTGGTCAGCGAGCCCGCCAAGGCACCCGCGGCCACCCAGCCGGCGATTTTCAGCTTCTGATTCACTTGCTTGCCCATCCAAATACCCCGAAAAATGCGCTGGCCCGGGCGTTCTGCCACGGGCCTGCGGGCCAATATACACCTTGGAGCATGGCCCCGCGATTCGGTTCCTTACCGGCGGCTCAGCGTTTGCCCTGAGCGGCGACGGCGGCCGCGGCCTTGGCGGCGGCCTCGGCGTCGCCGAGGTAATACGACTTGATCGGCTTGAGATCGGCATCCAGTTCGTAGACCAGCGGAATGCCGTTGGGGATGTTCACGCCCACGATGTCGTTGTCGCCGATGTTGTCCAGGTACTTGACCAGGGCGCGGATCGAATTGCCGTGGGCGGCGATCACGATGCGCTGGCCACCCTGGATGGCCGGGGCCAGCACCTCGTTCCACATTGGCAGCACGCGGGCCACCGTGTCCTTGAGGCACTCGGTCAGCGGCACCTGCTCGGGCTGGAGCTTGGCGTACCGCAGGTCCTGGCGCTGGCCGCGCGGATCATTGGCTTCGAGGGCCGGCGGCGGGGTGTCGTAGCTGCGGCGCCAGATCAGCACCTGCTCGTCGCCGTACTGCTTGGCCATGTCGCCCTTGTTCAGGCCCTGCAGGCCGCCGTAGTGGCGCTCGTTCAGGCGCCAGTCCTTGATCACCGGCAGCCAGCTGCGGTCCATCTCGTCCAGGCAGTAGTTCAGGGTGTGGATGGCGCGCTTGAGCACCGAGGTGTAGGCCACGTCGAATTCGTAGCCTTCGGCCTTGAGCAGCTTGCCGGCGGACATGGCCTGCGACACCCCGGTGGGGGTCAGTTCCACGTCGGTCCAGCCGGTGAAGCGGTTTTCGAGGTTCCAGGTGGATTCGCCGTGGCGGATCAGGACGAGCTTGTACATGGGCAAAGAGGGCGTTGGGTCAGGGGAAAAGGGGCATTCGGGGGCCGTCGGCCATCGCCGGACAGCCCCACATTCTAAAATCCCATGCTTGACCGATCTGAAAGGCGCTTTGTGAGTTTTTTTCTGGACAACTGGATGCTGTTTGCCGTGGCCCTGGCCTCGGGCGGGATGTTGCTGTGGCCGACCCTGACGACCGGCGGCGGCGCGGCCGGGGTGAATCCCGCTGAAGCGGTGCAGCTGATCAACCGCGAGAAGGCGGTGGTGGTGGATGTGTGCAGCGCCGAAGAATTCGCGGCGGGGCACGTGACCGGCGCGAAGAACGTGCCGCTGGGCGAGCTGGAAGCCAAGCTGGCAGGCACGGTCAAGAACAAGACCCTGCCGCTGGTGCTGGTCTGTGCATCCGGCGCGCGCTCCAAGCGCGCCGTCGCGATCGCCAAGGGCCTGGGCTATGAAAACGCCCGATCGCTGACGGGCGGCATGGGCGCCTGGCGCGCGGCCAGCCTGCCGGTGGAGAAGGCCTGAGCGGCCGGTGCTGAGCAGGAACCCGACATGGCACACGTGAAGATCTATTCCAGCGACTATTGCCCCTACTGCAGTCGTGCCAAGGCCTTGCTGCAGCAGCGCGGCGTGACCGACTACGAAGAAATCGTGGTCGACGGCAAGCCCGATCTGCGGGCGCAGATGGCGAAGATCACCGGCCGCACCAGCGTGCCGCAGATCTTTGTTGGCGAGACCCACGTCGGTGGTTGCGACGACCTGCACGCGCTGGACCGCCAAGGCGGTCTGGTGCCGCTGCTGCAGGCTTGAGCGCGCTGGCGCTGCTGAGATAATCCTTCGTTGGGCCCGCTGCGGGACACCCCCCGGGCGGGCCCTGTTCATTCCCGATTCCATCCGAAAGCTCTTATGGCCGACCAAGACCCCATCTTCCAGATCCAGCGCGTCTATCTCAAGGAGGCGTCCCTGGAGCAGCCCAATTCCCCGGCCATCCTGCTGGAACAGGAGCAGCCCTCGGTCGACATCCAGCTGGGTGTGGAAGCCGCTCCGGTCGCGGACGGTGTGTACGAAATCGCCGTGACCGCCACGGTGCAGACCAAGATCCAGGACAAGACCGTGTTCCTGGTCGAAGCCAAGCAGGCCGGCATCTTCGAGATCCGCCACCTGCCCGAAGACCAGATGGGTCCGATCATGGGCATCGCCTGCCCGCAGATCGTCTACCCGTACCTGCGCGGCAATGTGGCCGACCTGATCCAGCGCGCCGGTTTCCCCCCGGTGCACCTGGCCGAAATCAACTTCCAGGCCATGTACGAACAGCAGCAGGCGCAGGCCGCCGGCGCTGTTACGCAGTAAGCCCCGACGCGTTCGCCGACGATGGATATCGTCGTTCTCGGCGCCGGTGCCTGGGGCACCGCGCTGGCCATTGCCGCTGCCCGCCTGCCCGGTGAACCCCACCGGGTGACCCTGTGGGCGCGCGACGGTGCACAGGTGGCGGCCATGCGCGCCACGCGAGAAAACACCCGCTATCTGTCCGGCGCTGCCTTGCCGCCAGGCCTGCAGTTGTCCGGGGACGAGGCGTCCTGGCCGGCCGAAGTGCTGGCGCGGGCCGACCTGGTGGTGGTGGCCACGCCCATGGCGGGGCTGCGCGGCATGCTCCAGCGACTGGCCTCGCACACCGCGCCGGTGGCCTGGCTGTGCAAGGGTTTCGAAGCTCCGCTGGGTGAAGGGGCCACCACCGGTTTGCTCGGACACGAGATCCAGGCTGCCGTGGCGCCGGCGCTGAAGGCGGGCGTGCTCAGCGGCCCGAGCTTTGCGCTGGAAGTCGCGCGTGGCCAGCCGACGGCCCTGGTGGCGGCCAGCGCGCATGCCAGCGTGCGCGAAGCGCTCGTGGCGGCGTTCCACGGGCCGACGCTGCGCGTCTACGCCAACGAAGACGCCATCGGGGTCGAGGTGGGTGGTGCGGTGAAGAACGTGCTGGCGATCGCCACCGGCCTGTGCGACGGCCTGGCGCTGGGCCTGAACGCCCGCGCCGCGCTGATCACGCGCGGTCTGGCGGAGATGACCCGGCTGGGGCTGGCGCTGGGCGCCCGCGCCGAAACCTTCATGGGTCTGTCCGGCCTGGGCGATCTGGTGCTGACCGCCACCGGCGACCTCTCGCGCAACCGCAAGGTCGGCCAGTTGCTGGCGCAGGGCCTGAGCCTGTCGCAGGCGGTCGATTCACTGGGCCACGTGGCCGAAGGGGTCTACAGTGCCCGCACCGTGGTGCAGCGCGCCCGCCTGCTCGGCGTGGACATGCCGATCAGCGAAGGCGTGGTGGCCCTGCTGGACGGACGCCTGGCACCCGCGCAAGCGGTGGCCGCCCTGATGGGCCGCGATCCCAAAGAAGAGAGTCTCTAGCCGTCGAAGGCAGCGTCCGGCGCGCACGATTGTTCTCCGCAGGATGCGGCGGAACCTGCTTCGCCGGGCCGCTCGCATCGCCCCCTTGAGGGGGTGACGGGCGAAGCCCGGCGCGGGGGTGGGTCAGATCTCGAAATTGTCGATGAGGCGCGTGCCGCCCAGGCGCGCCGCGCCCAGCACCACCAGCGACTGCGGCGTCAGCGCGTCTTCGGCGCGCGGCGGCTGCAGGTCGGCGCGGCGGCGCACGGTCAGGTAGTCCGGACCCCAGCCGCGCAGCGCCAGTGCACGCATGGCGTTGGCTTCCAGCGCTTCGCGCTTGTCCGGCAGAGATCCGGCGGCGGCCAGCGCGTCACGGGCCAGAGCGCGCAGCGCCAGCGACAGCTGCACCGCTTCGGCACGCTCGGCCTCGCTCAGGTAGCCGTTGCGCGAACTCAGCGCCAGGCCGTCGGCGGCGCGCTGCGTCTCGCCCGCGATGATCTCGATCGGCATCGCGAACTGCTGCACCATGCGGCGCAGCACCATCTGCTGCTGGTAGTCCTTCTTGCCGAACAGGGCGTAGCGGGGTCCCTTGGCGTCGGAGAACACGCACTGGAACAGCTTCATCACCACGGTGCAGACCCCGATGAAGAACCCGGGTCGGAAATGGCCTTCGAGGATGTCGGCCAGGTCCGAAGGCGGTTGCACCTTGTAGACCTGCGGCTCGGGATAGAGCTCTTTTTCCGAGGGTGCAAACACGATGTCGCAGCCGGCCTGCTCCAGTCGCGCGCAGTCGGCCTGCAGGGTGCGCGGGTAGGTGTCGAAGTCTTCGTGCGGCGCAAACTGCAGGCGGTTGACGAAGATGCTGGACACGGTCACATCGCCCAGCGGCTGGGCCTGGCGCACCAGATCGAGGTGCCCGTCGTGCAGGTTGCCCATCGTGGGCACGAAGGCGGGCGACTGGTGGGGCGCCAGTGCGGCGCGCAGATCGGCGATGGTGTGGACGAGCTTCATGCGGGAAAGCAAGGTTGGATCGGTCAGGGGATTATCGCCAGCCCTCAGGGGTTGACAGAGACCTGGTGGATGGCTTCGCCGACCGAGCGGGCGCCTGGTGCAGCCGCCTGCAGGCTCCAGCCGACGGCGGCCAGGAACAGCGCGGTGAGGACGAACGGCAGGGCGGTGCGGCGCAGCGCGGTCGACACCCAGTGGCGCCGCTCGATGCCGCGCAGGCGCTTGTAGAGCGAGGCCGACAGCGCACCATCGAGCAGCAGCTCGGCAAACAGCGTCGGGGCGCTGTAGATCACATAGAAGGACGACAGCGCCAGGCCCACGGCCAGCGCGATCACCAGCAGGGGAATCACGAGCTCGTCGGCGTCGGCCGCGTCGCCGATGGAATCGAGCCCGTCGGCCAGCCCGTCCGAGAGGCCGCCGCCGACATCGCTGGACACGGAGGCGGACCGGCCGGGGGCAAACGCCTGCAGTGGCACCGGCGGGTCAAAGTTTGCGCTCGCGCCTCCACCACCGAAGTTGCCGCCCCCGCCCGAGGTCCAGGACCCGGCGCCGCGCCCCGAAGGAATCGGCAAGTCCAGGCCTGCGTCGGGGACATCGGTCCAGTCGTCCGCCTTGGTGCGCAGCCAGAGCCAGAGCAGCAGCAGGAAGGCGCCATAGGCCGCGGTCAGCGCCAGCGGGTAGCGCAGCGCCATGCGTTCGACGCCCGCATGCAGCATCAGGAACGAGGCCAGCAGCCCGGCCCCTCCGGTCAGCGAGACCAGCAGGGTCATCTGCGCGCGCGGCCAGGAGTGCGTCTGCAGGTCGCCGCGCAGTTCGTTGACCGCTTCGTCCCGCGTGCGCAGCAGTCGCTGTGACCGGCGCAGCTTCACCAGGCGTGCAGTTGGTCGTCCGGGAAGCTGCCGTCCTTGACAGCGGCGACGTAGGCGGCCATGGCGTCGCGCACGCTGGCCGCACCGTCCATGAAGTTGCGCACGAACTTCGGGTTCTTGCCCAGGTTGATGCCCAGCATGTCGTGCATCACCAGCACCTGGCCGGCCGTGCCCTTGCCGGCGCCGATGCCGATGGTGTGGCAGGTCTTGAGTTCCTGCGTGATTTCGGCCGACAGCGCGGCCGGCACCATCTCCAGCACCAGCATGGTGGCGCCGGCGTCCTGCAGTTCGATGGCGTGCTGCCGCAGCTGCAACGCAGCCGCATCACCGCGGCCCTGCACGCGGTAACCGCCAAGGGCATGCACCGTCTGTGGCGTCAGACCTAGGTGGGCGCAGACCGGAATACCGCGTTCGACCAGGAAGCGCACCGTGTCGGCTGTCCAGCCGCCGCCCTCGAGCTTGACCATGTGGGCGCCGGCCCGCATCAGTTCGGCCGCGCTGCGCAGCGCCTGTTCCTTGCTCTCGTGGTAGCTGCCGAACGGCAGGTCGCCGATGACCCAGGCGGTGGCTTGCACCCGTAGCAGGCCTCGCACCACGCTTTCGGTGTGGTAGCGCATGGTGTCCAGCGTGACGCCGACGGTGCTGGAGAGGCCCTGGCAGACCATGCCCAGCGAATCGCCGACCAGGATGCATTCGATGCCCGCTGCGTCCGCGACCGCCGCGAAGGTCGCGTCGTAGGCGGTGAGCATGGTGATCTTCTCGCCACGGTCACGCATTTCCTGCAGCCGCGGCAGGCTCACCGGTTTGCGCTGAGGCAGCGGAGAAGCGGACGGCAGCGTGCCGTACGGGGTGCCGGTGGCGGGTGCCTGGGCGTGGGTCTGGCTCATGGTGATGTCCCCTCAGCGGGTGGTCGATTTGGGGCGGACTATAGTCCATCCCGCCTTCCCCCACCCGTTATGCTTCTGCCCATGAAACACCTCTCCGAATTCACCGCTGCGGACCTGGCCGGACTGGCGCGCGGCGACGTGGCGCGCGCGCTGGCCGAAGACGTTGGCAGCGGGGACCTGACCGCTGCGCTTGTGCCAGGTGATCGCCGCGCTCGCGCGCGCATCCTGGCGCGCGAAAACGCCGTCATCTGCGGCCGGCCCTGGGTCGAGGCGGCCGTGCTGGCCTGTGACCCGTCGGCGACGCTGACCTGGCACGTGGAAGAGGGGGGACATTGCGCCGCCGATCAGGTGGTGCTGCACATCGACGGTAACGCCCAGGCACTGCTGACCGCCGAACGCACGGCACTCAACTTCCTGCAACTGCTTTCCGCGGTCGCCACCAAGACGGCCGTGTTTGTCGACGCCGCCAAGGGCACCCGCGCCGCCATCGTCGATACCCGCAAGACCATTCCCGGCCTGCGGCTGGCGCAGAAGTACGCGGTCAAGACCGGTGGGGGTGTGAACCACCGCATCGGGCTCTACGACGCGGTGCTGATCAAGGAAAACCACATCGCCGCTGCGGGGGGCGTGGCGGCGGTGCTCAAACGGGTGCAAGAGACCGCGCCGCAGGCCCGCTTCGTCGAGATCGAGGTGGAACACCTGGCTCAGCTGGACGAGGCCCTGGCCTGCGGAGCGACCATGGTGTTGCTGGACAACATGGACATTCCGACGCTGCAGGAAGCAGTGCGTCGCAACGCCGGCCGGGCGATCCTGGAGATTTCGGGGGGCGTGAACCTGGCCACGGTGCGTTCGCTGGCCGAAACCGGCGTGGACCGCATTTCCATCGGTGCGCTGACCAAAGACGTCAAGGCCACCGACTTTTCCATGCGCTTCGAAACCCTCTGAGGACCGACATGACCGCCAACGCCATCATCGACGTCGAATACGAACAGCCGGCCTGCCCGACCAGACACGCCTGGGCGAGGGTGCCGGTCGAGCCCGGCCCGAAGCAGCGCGCCGAGCTCAAGGAGCGCATCCGCCGCCTGCTCAAGGAGCGCAACGCCGTCATGGTCTCGCACTACTACGTGCACCCGGACCTGCAGGACCTGGCGGTCGAAACGGGCGGCATCGTCAGCGATTCTCTGGAAATGGCGCGCTTCGGTCGCGACCATGCGGCGACCACCCTGGTGGTGTCGGGTGTGCGCTTCATGGGCGAAACGGCCAAGATCCTGTCGCCCGAGAAGACGGTGCTGATGCCCGACCTGGACGCGAATTGCTCGCTGGACCTGGGCTGCCCGATCGACGACTTCAGCGCCTTCTGCGACCAGCATCCCGACCGTACCGTGGTCGTCTATGCCAACACCAGCGCCGCCGTGAAGGCCCGGTCGGACTGGCTCGTCACCTCCAGTTGCGCGCTGGACATCGTGAAAGCGCTCAAGGACAAGGGCCACAAGATCCTCTGGGCGCCCGACAAGCACCTGGGTGGCTACATCCAGCGCGAAACCGGCGCCGACATGCTGATGTGGAACGGCTCGTGCATCGTGCACGACGAGTTCAAGTCCTTCGAGCTGGAAGCACTCAAGAAGGAACACCCCAAGGCCAAGGTGCTGGTGCACCCCGAAAGCCCGGCCGAGGTGGTGAAGCTGGCCGATGCCGTGGGTTCGACCTCGGCCATCCTCAAGGCCGCGCGCGAGCTGGATGCGACCGAGTTCATCGTCGCCACCGACAACGGCATGATGCACATGCTGCGCCAGCAGAACCCGGGCAAGGTGTTCATCGAAGCGCCCACCGCCGGCAACAGCGCCACCTGCAAGAGCTGCGCGCACTGCCCCTGGATGGCCATGAACGGCCTGGCCGGCGTGGCCGAGGTGCTGGAAAAGGGCCTGCACCAGATTCATGTCGATCCGGCCTTGATCCCGCGCGCACGCCAGCCGATCGACCGCATGCTGGCGTTCACGGCGGCGCACAAGGCCGGTCAGGATGCCGGCGCGCTGGTGCCTCACATCGGCGCGGCCTGAGCGGCTTTCTCCGGACCAAAGAAAAAGCCCGCTGACTCAGCGGGCTTTTTTCATCGGGGCCGGACCAGAAAGATCAGGTCGGGACCTTCTTGAGCATTTCCAGGCCGACCTTGCCTTCGGCAATCTCGCGCAAGGCGGTCACGCCCGGCTTGTTCTTGCTTTCGATCTTCGGGGCGTGGCCCTGGCTCAGCATGCGCGCACGGTAGGTCGCGGCCAGCACGAGCTGAAAGCGGTTGGGGATTTTTTCCAGACAGTCTTCGACGGTGATGCGTGCCATGTGCGGGCCTCGGTAGGAAAGCAGGGGAATCAGGAGATGTTGAGCGCCTGGAAGGTCTCGCTGCGGGTGATGCGCTGCGCGGTGTAGCGCAGTCGCTGCGAGTGGACAATGGCCTTGAGGTCGAACAAGGCGCGCTCGAACAACTCGTTGATTATAACGAAATCGAATTCCTTGGCGTGTGCCATCTCATGGGCAGCATTCTTGAGCCGCACTTCGATGACCTCGGCGCTGTCCTCGGCGCGCCGCTCCAGGCGGGAGCGCAGCTCTTCCCAGCTCGGCGGCAGGATGAAGACCAGCACGGCGTTGGGGAAGATGCGTTTGACCTGGATCGCACCCTGGAAGTCGATCTCCAGCACCACGTCGACGCCCTGGGCGATGCGCTGCTCGATGGCCTGCTTGGAGGTGCCGTATCGGTTGCCGTGCACATGGGCCCATTCGAGGAAGGCGTCCTGCGCCACCATCTGGTTGAAGGTCTCGTGGCTGACAAAGTAGTACTCGCGGCCGTGCACTTCCTGTCCACGCGGTGGGCGGGTGGTGTGGGAAATCGAGGGCGAGACGCGCTGGTCCAGTTCCATCAGCGCCTTGACCAGGCTGGACTTGCCGGCCCCGCTGGGGGCCGCGACGACAAACAGGTTTCCGGGGTATTCCATCAGTTCATTCCAGGTTCTGGACCTGTTCGCGCATCTGTTCGATCAGCACCTTCATGTCCACCGAGATGCGGGTCAGCTCCAGGCTGGACGACTTGGAGCCCAGGGTGTTGGCCTCGCGGTGCAGTTCCTGGATCAGGAAATCCAGCCGCTTGCCGACGTCGCCGCCCTTCTTGATCAGGCGCTCGATCTCTTCGAGGTGGGAGTCCAGTCGCGTCAGCTCTTCGGCCACGTCGATGCGGATCGCAAAGGCCGTGGCCTCGGACAGGGCGCGCTCCTGGACCGCGTCGGCCGACAGCGTGGGCGTGCCGAGGCTCTGGCCCGCGCCCAGGGCTTCATTCCAGCGGTCGATGAAGCGCTGGCGCTGCTGGGCGACCAGCTCGGGAATCAGGGGTTGCGCCTCGCGGGCGAGCTGGCGCAGCTGCTTGAGGCGGTCCAGCAGCATGTCGGCCAGGCGCTTGCCTTCGCGTTCGCGTGCGCCGACGAAACCGTCAAGCACCGTCTGGGCCAGCGACAAGAGGTTCTCGTGCAGGCCGCTGGGCAGCGCCTGCTGGCGGGACGTCAGTTGCAGCAGCTCGGCGACCGACAAAGGGGCGGCCTTGGGGTGCCAGGCCAGGATGTTGTCCTGCAGGCCGACCAGGCGCTGGAGTTCGGCCGGCGACGGAGCCCGCAGGCCGCCGTCCGATTTGCCCTCGATCCAGGCCCGGATTTCGACCTTGCCGCGCTTGAGGCGGGCGCCCAGCAGATCGCGCAGCGCCGGCTCGGTGCCGCGCAGGTCGTCCGACATCTTGAAGGTCAGGTCGAGAAACCGGCTGTTGACCGACCGGATTTCCATGCCCAGAACCGGTCCGGTTTCCCGTCCGGCCTCGTCCGCGGGCCCGCCGCCATGCTGGGCCGTCGCGTAACCGGTCATGCTGTAAACTGCCATGAGACTGGGATCCGATCCGTGTGAATGGTCCATAACAAGGCGTCCGGACTCTCCTCCAATTATGTCAAAGGTCAAACCTGCTTCCTTGCCGCCGGACACCGTCATCGGTGGTTACCGGATCGTTCGCAAGCTGGCAGCGGGCGGGTTCGGTGTCGTTTACCTCGCGGTGGACACCGAAGGTCAGCAGGTCGCCATCAAGGAATACCTGCCATCGTCGCTGGCGACGCGCGCTCCCGGTGAGTTGCTGCCGCAGGTGCAGCCCGAAAAACTCTCCCTCTACCGGCTGGGTCTCAAGAGCTTCTTCGAGGAAGGCCGCGCGCTGGCGCAGATCTCGCACCAGTCGGTGGTGAGCGTGCTCAATTTCTTCCGCGAGAACGAAACCGTCTACATGGTGATGAACTACCTGGAGGGCTCGTCCCTGCAGGAATTCATCATCACGGCGCGCGAGCTGAAAAAGCAGAAGGTGTTCCGCGAGTCGACCATCCGCTCGCTGTACGACGAGGTGCTGCGCGGCCTGCGCATCGTGCACCAGCACAAGATGCTGCACCTGGACATCAAGCCCGCCAACATCTTCATCACCGACGACAACCGTGCCGTGCTGATCGACTTCGGCGCCGCGCGCGAAGTGCTGTCCAAGGAAGGCAACTTCATCCGGCCGATGTACACGCCCGGCTTTGCCGCGCCCGAGATGTACCGCCGCGATTCGTCGATGGGGCCCTGGACCGACATCTACGCCATTGGTGCCTGCATCTACGCCAGCATGCAGGGCTATCCGCCCAACGACGCACCGCAGCGGCTCGAAAAAGACCGTCTGTCGCTCGCGCTCTCCCGTCTGCGCGGCGTCTATTCCGACAACCTCATCGAGGTGGTCGAATGGTGCATGTCGCTTGATCCGCTCTCGCGCCCGCAATCGGTGTTTGCTCTGCAGAAGGAACTCAGCCGTGAGACGGAGCGCAGCTACACCAAGCTGACGGTGGCCGAGAAGATGCGCTTGCAGTTCGACAACATCGTCTCCGACAACAAGAAGTCACCCCGCAAGTCCACTGTGGCCGGGACCAAGTTCAAATGAAGTTCTCGGTCTACCAGATCAGCCGTCAGGGCGGTCGGGAGCGCAACGAAGACCGGATGGGCTACGCCTACACGCGCGAGTCGGGGCTGTTTGTGCTGGCCGACGGCATGGGCGGACACCCCGAAGGCGCCATGGCTGCGCAGCTGGCGCTGCAGACCCTGTCGGCGTATTTCCAGAAGGCCGCCAATCCCACGGTCAAGGAAGTGCCGGAGTTCCTCTCCAGCGCCCTGATGGCGGCGCACCACCAGATCATCCGCTACGCCGCCGAGAAAGGCATGCTCGACACACCGCGCACGACGCTGGTGGCGGCGGTGATGGAGCGCGGCAACATGCACTGGGTGCACTGCGGCGATTCGCGGCTGTACCTGATCCGCAACGGTGAGTTGCTGACCCGCACGCGCGACCACTCCTACATGGAGCAGCAGGCACATCTGGGCCGTGCGACCGCGCACATCAACCGCAACATCCTGTTCACCTGCCTGGGGTCGCCGGCCAAGCCGGTGTTCGACCTGTCCGGCCCGGTGCAGCTGCAGCAGGGCGACCGGGTGCTGCTGTGCTCGGACGGCCTCTGGGGCACGGTCAAGGACTTCGAGATCGCCGCCGAAATGGCTTCCCAGCCGCTGGAGCATGCGGTGCCCGAACTGGTCGAGATGGCGCTCAAGCGCGGTGGCCCGCGCTGCGACAACGTGACGGTGCTGGCAATGGAATGGGAGACGCCGGGCGAATTCCAGTCCACCCGCATCTCCACCGAGGAGATCGAAGAGGGCGTGTTCGCGTCCACCATCCAGTCCGGTGTGCCCGATCCGACGATCGAGGACATGGACGACGAGGCGATCGAACGTTCGATCGCCGAGATCAATGAAGCGATCCGGCGTACCGCTGAACGCAATTCCTGAGGTTTCCCCATGAGCATTTCCAGCCGGCCCGGTCAGCGGGCCAACGATTCGCTGCGCCCTGTGCGCATCACCCGCGGCTACACCATGCACGCCGAAGGCTCGGTGCTGATCGAGTTCGGCCACACCAAGGTGCTGTGCACCGCGTCGGTGGAAGAGAAGGTGCCGCCGCACAAAAAGGGCAGCGGCGAAGGCTGGGTCACGGCCGAATACGGCATGCTGCCGCGCGCCACCCACACGCGCAGCAGCCGCGAAGCCGCCAAGGGCAAGCAGAGCGGACGCACGCAGGAGATCCAGCGCCTGATCGGCCGTTCGTTGCGCGCGGTGTTCGACCTCAAGGCCCTGGGCGAGCGCACGATTTCGCTCGACTGCGATGTGCTGCAGGCCGATGGCGGCACGCGCACCGCCAGCATCACCGGTGCCTTCGTCGCTGCGCAGGACGCGGTGAACAAGCTGATCGCCGAAGGCAAGCTGACCGCCTCGCCGATCAAGGACCATGTGGCCGCGATCTCGGTCGGCATCCTGGACGGCCAGCCGCTGCTGGATCTGGAGTACGTCGAAGACTCGGCGTGTGATACCGACATGAACGTGGTGATGACCGGCGCCGGCCACTACGTGGAGGTGCAGGGCACGGCCGAAGGCGTGGCCTTCACGCGCAAGGAAATGGATGCACTGCTGGCACTGGCCGACAAGGGCATTGCCGAGCTGATCGTGGCGCAGAAGAAATCGCTCGGCGAATGAAGCTGGTCCTCGCCTCGAACAACAAGGGCAAGCTGGCCGAACTGCAGGCGCTGTTCGCGCCGCTGGGCGTGGAACTGGTGCGCCAGGCGGATCTGGGCATTCCCGAGGCGCCGGAGCCGCACAAGACCTTCATCGAGAACGCGCTGGCCAAGGCGCGGCATGCGTCCCAGGTCAGTGGCCTGCCGGCACTGGCCGATGATGCGGGTCTGTGCGTCGAGGCCTTTGGCGGTCTGCCGGGCGTGGACACGGCCTTCTACGCCACCCAGTTCGGCTATGAAAAGAGCGACGACAACAACGTGCGCGCCTTGCTGGAGCAGATGCAGGGCATCACCGACCGCCGCGCCGCGCTGGTGAGCACGCTGGTGGCGCTGCGCAGCGCCGACGACCCGGAGCCGCTGGTGGCCACGGGCCGTGCGGCGGGGCTGATCACGCAGGAGCGCATCGGTGACCGGGGCTTCGGTTTCGACCCGGTGCTGCTGCTGCCACCCTTCGGCAAGACCTTCGCGCAGCTGCCGACCGAGGTGAAGAACGCCAACAGCCACCGCGGCAAGGCGGCTCAGCAAATGCTGGCGTTGATGCGCGAACGTTGGTTGACATGAATCACCCCCGCGCCGCCTTCGGCGTCACCCCCTCCCGGGGGCGGCACCTGCCGCCCGGCAAAGCCGGTTCGGCGGTGCCCTGCCCATGAATTCCTCAGAGCAACTCCAACACTGGATGCGCCCCGGCACCCTGCAGTTGCAGGGCCTGCCGCCGCTGTCGCTCTACATCCACCTGCCCTGGTGCCTGAAGAAGTGCCCGTACTGCGACTTCAACTCGCACGAATGGAGCGCGACCTCGGCGCCGGGCCAGGCGCTGCCCGAGCAGCCGTACCTGGATGCGCTGCGGGCCGACCTGCAGGCAGCGCTGCCGCTGATCTGGGGCCGGCCAGTCCACACGGTGTTCATCGGCGGCGGCACGCCCAGCCTGTTCTCCCCCGACGCCATCGACCGGCTGCTGGGCGATGTGCGGGCGCTGGTGCGGCTCGACGCCGACGCCGAGATCACGCTCGAAGCCAACCCCGGCACCTTTGAAAAGGACCGCTTCAAGGCGTTCCGCCAGGCGGGCGTGACGCGGCTGTCGATCGGCGTGCAGAGTTTTCACGACGCGCACCTCAAGGCCCTGGGCCGGGTGCACGACCGGGCCCAGGCGCTGGCCGCGGTGGAAGAGGCCGCGGGTGCGTTCGACACCTTCAACCTGGACATCATGTATGCGCTGCCGGGGCAGACACTGGTGCAGTGCGAGACCGACATCCGCACCGCGCTGGGCTTCCAGCCGCCGCACATCTCGATCTACCACCTGACCATCGAGCCCAACACGGTGTTCGCCAAGTTCCCGCCGGTGGTGCCCGAGGACGACGAGGCCTACGCGATGCTCGACCGCATCACCGAGCTGACCGGTGAAGCGGGGCTGGAACGTTACGAGGTCTCGGCCTATGCGCGGCGTGGCCATCGCAGCCGCCACAACCAGAACTACTGGCAGTTCGGTGATTACCTGGGCATCGGTGCCGGCGCGCACAGCAAGCTGAGTTTTGCGCACCGTGTGGTGCGGCAGGTGCGGGCGCGCGAACCGCGCCTTTACATGGACAAGGCGCTGGCGGGCGACGCGGTGGTGAGCGTGGAAGAGGTGGCGCGGCGCGATCTGCCGTTCGAGTACATGCTCAATGCGCTGCGCTTGCGCGAAGGCTTCAGCCTGACCGACTTCGGCGCGCGCACCGGGTTGCCGCTCTCGGCCATCGACGCCGCCTTGCGCGAGGGACTGCAGAAGGGCTGGCTGGCACAGGAGGGCGTCTGGGTGCGGCCGACCGAGCGCGGCTTCGACTTCCTGAGCGACCTGCAGTCGCTGTTCCTGCCCGGCTGATCAGGCGGGCAGGGCTTCGCCGGCGTCGGCGATCGCGGTGGCCAGCTTGAGCCGCAGGCTGGCCGTGGTGCCAACGCCCGGCTGGCTGGCGAGTTCGACGCCGCCACCGTGGATCTCGGCGATTTCCTTGACCAGGTTCAGGCCCAGGCCGGTGCCCGGGATGTTGCCCGACGCATCGGCGCGGTAGAACCGCTCGAAGGCCCGCGAGAGCTGCTCCGGTGTCATGCCGATGCCCTGGTCACGCACCTCGATCACGACCTGCTCCTCGCCACCGTGTTCGATCAGGCGCACGTCCAGCGAGACCTGGCCGCCGTGCGGGGAGTACTTGAACGCATTGCTCAGCAGGTTGGTGAGCGCCTGTTCGATCTTGCTGGCGTCCGCCATGGCCTGCACATCGGGCAGATCGCCCATCGCCACTTCCCTGCCGAGTTCCTGGTGGGTGATGCCCTGCACCGAGGCCCGCACGATGGCGGCCAGCGGCGTCGGAACGATGCGGAAGTCCTTGCCCTGGCGCGCCTCGATGCGCGAGAGGTCGAGCAGTTCCTGGATCAGGTTGTTGAGCAGCGTGCCCTGCCGGTGCACGGTCTGCAGCAGGTCTTTCTGCCGCTCTTCGGTGTACTTGCGGTGCAGCATCAGCTCGGTGAAACCCAGGATGCTGGCCAGCGGGGTGCGCAGTTCGTGGGCGGCCGTGGCGAGGAACTCGCTCTTCATGCGGTCGACCTCGAACTGGTGGGTGATGTCCCGGAAGTAGACAAAGGTCTCCCCGCTGTCGCCGAGGTTGCGGCGGATGACGCGCTCGAGCACCTTGCGCGAGGGGCGGGCCAGCACGATGGTTTGCTTGGCGCTGTTGTGGAGCGAGCCGACGATCGGACGGTAGTCTTCCGGCTCCTCGCAGAGGTTGCTGAACCAGGCATCGAAGCGATCCAGGGAACTCCAGGCCGGCACCTCGCCGACCATCGCGCGGAAGGCCGGATTGCTGGAGATCAGCTCCTGCTTGGCGTCGAACACCGCGAAGCCGTCGGGGCTGAGATCGAAGGTGGCGTTCAGCCGCGCCGTGCGTTTGATCAGGCGCTGCTTGACCTCGACCTGGGCGCTCACGTCCTCGATCACATTGATGTAGTGCGTGATTTCGCCGCTGGCGTCGCGCACCGGCGAGACCGACAGCTTGTTGTGGAACAGCGAACCGTCCTTGCGGTAGTTCATCAGCGTGACCTTGATCTCGCTGCCGTTCTGGACCGTGTGCGAGAGCATCGCCAGATCGTCCTTGTCGGTCAGCGGACCTTCGAGCAGGCTGGCGTCGCGGCCCAGGATCTCGCGCGCCGCGTAGCCGGTGATGCGGGTGAACGCCGGGTTGACGTGCACGATGGGCTGCGGGTAGCGCCGCGCGTCGCTGACCGAGATGCCGTTGGGCGTGCAGTCGAGCACGCGGCCGTAGAGCGTGAGGTACTCCTCGGCCAGCTTCATGTCGGTCAGGTCGCGCACGATGCAGGTGTAGCGGATGTCCTGGTCGTCGGCGATCTCGCCGATCAGCACCTCGACCGGGAAGCGCGTGCCGCCGTGGCGGTTGGCGTCGATTTCCACGCGGCCGATGCGGCTTTGCGTGCTGTGGATCAGCATGCCGTCGGCCATGGTCTGGCGCAGCCGGGCCGCGTCCATGTTCTGCAGATAGTCGGCCAGCGAGCCGCCCATCAGCACCGCCAGCTCCAGCCCGAACATGCGCTCCGCCGCCGGGTTGGCGCTGACGATGCGGCCCTCCGCGTCCACGCCGATGATCGCGTCGGCCGCGGTGTCCAGGATCGCGTGCATGCGCGAGAGGCGTTGCTGGGTCTCGCTGATGCGGCGCGCCAGTTCCTGCGACGACCAGTTCAGCGCCCGGCCCAGCTCGCGCACCTCCTGGCTTCCCCAGCGCTGGCGCAATGTCTCGCCCGGCGATCGCGCCAGGGTGCTGGCGTACTCGGCCAGGGCGCGGATCGGCTGGATGGTGCGGCGCAGGAACAGCGTGAACAAGGCCAGGCCGAGCAGCACCAGCATCAGGGTGCCGGTGGAGGTGACCAGCCACTCCCGCCGGTCGACCGCCATGCGCCCGGCAAAGCTGAAACTCACTTCGACCCAGCCGTCGCGCTCGAACTGGGCGAAGTCGACGGCCCGCCCGACGCTGCCCCGGTTGGTCGCCTCCAGGCTCGCGCTGGCCAGCAGCTCGTCTGCGCCGACCACCAGGCCCTCCGACGGCGGCGCTTTCGGTGGCGCGTGGCGCTGGCGCACCGAGACGATCCGGTCCCCGTCCAGCCGCTTGACCAGCAGCACCGGCACGCCGCCGGACCGGACCACCTGCACGCTCTGCACGCCCGGCAGTGCGACGATTTCCTGCAGGGCGCCATCGAGGGTGGCAAAGTCGTTTTCCGCCAGCGGCACGCTGCTGGCGTGCGCCGCGAGGATGGCCAGCGCACCGGCCCACTCGCGGCTTTCGGTTTCGGTCTGCCGCTGCTGGCGCTGCAACGACAGCGGCATCACGATGAGCAGGCCGGCCAGGCTCAGGCCG
This sequence comes from Hydrogenophaga sedimenti, assembly GCF_051857515.1. Classification (NCBI taxonomy): domain Bacteria; kingdom Pseudomonadati; phylum Pseudomonadota; class Betaproteobacteria; order Burkholderiales; family Comamonadaceae; genus Hydrogenophaga; species Hydrogenophaga sedimenti. The sequence continues at coordinate 3,803 of NZ_JBPZHA010000003.1, read as the reverse complement.
ACCGTGATCATCAGCAGCTGGGTGCGCAGGGAGCGCGCCGACAGCCAGTGCCTGAGCGTGGGCCGCAAGCGATGCATGGACATGCAGGCCGTGGCGCTCAGACCGTGCGGCCGAGCATGTTGTCCACCAGATCCAGCAGCTTGAGCGGACTGAACGCCTTGGTCAGGTAGGCGTCGCTGCCGGCCTTGCGGCCCTGTTCCTGGTCTTCCACCTGGGCGCGGGCCGTCAGCAGGATCACCTTGGTCTGGCCGGCCAGCAGCGGGTCGTTCTTGACCTTGGTGCAGACCTGGTAGCCGTCGAGCTCGCCGGGCATCATCACGTCCAGCAGCATCAGGTCGGGCTTGATGTCCTGCGCCAGGCGCCAGCCGTCGCCGCCGTTGTCGGCCTCATGCACCTCGATGTCGTCCAGGTGCTGCAATGTGAGGCGGATGAGCTTGCGGATGTCGGGCTGGTCATCGACGATGAGGATGCGGGTGGTCATGCAGGGCTCCGTTTGCGGGTTCTGGCCATCAGTTTCGACAGGTCTTCGGCGTAGATCTGCGCCTGCAGCATGTCAAGGTGTTGCGTGCTGCGAAGGGGGGCGCCGGTGGGCAGCTCCAGCATCACATCCAGCTCCTGGGCGCTGTCCTGCTCGATGCGCAACTGGCCACCGTGCATCTGCAGGATGCGTTGTGTCAGGGGCAGGCCGATGTGCAGGCCTTCCCTGGCGTCGACCTCGGTGGGCGCGCCTTCGGACGAGGGACGGAAGATCGCGGCAGCGTGGCGCGAGAGCGCGGCGGCCGAGAGCGTGCCGATGTTGTGGATGTTGACCAGCAGGTACTGGCCCGAGCCGCGGAAGTTCACCCCGACGGCGACGGTCTCGCTAGTGCGCACGCCTTCGCGGGCGTGTTCGAGCGCGTTGTGCAGGCACTCGCGCAGGGCGCGCCGCATCAGGCGGCGGCTGCCATAGACCGGCGGCAGGTCGTCCCGCACACCCTCGATCACAAAAGAGACGCCCTTGGCCTGCGCCATCGGGGTGAGCTCCTGGCAGATGCCGCGGACGAGGTCGGGCACGATCATGCGCTCTTCGCCGATCAGCACGTCCTCGCCGAAGACGTTGACCAGATCGACCAGCCGCTCCAGCCGCTCGCGCAACTGCTCCAGGCCGGCGGACAGGCCGACGGGGGCGGCGGGCTGGTCGAGCACCTGCTGGATCGGCGGCAGCAGGTCGGCCTTGAGCAGCTCCATGATCTGCTGCAGCGACAGGCGCTGGTCGGCCGGGTCGGGCGTGCGCTCGCCGGTGTCGGGCTGCTCGACTTCAGCGGCCGACACCGCCATCGCCACCAGGCCGGCGATCGGCTTGGGGGCACTGCGGCAGACCAGACGGGCAATGCCGTCGTCGGACATCGCCTCGATCCTCAGTTCGGTGCTGGCCGTGATTTTTCCGGCCGCGATGTCCTTGGCCAGTGCGCGCACGTTGGGGTCGCTGCCCAGCAGCAGGCTGGGCCGGCAGCGCATGGCCTTGGCCGCCTGGTTGGCGAAGACCACCCCGCCTTCCGCGTTGAACAGCAGCAACGGGCTCGCCACGAAGTCCAGCAGGACCAGCAGCGGGTTCGGAGCATTGGTGGAGGCGGTGGGCATGTGCGGACGGCCGCCGGCAAAAGTGCCGGATCGACCTTGTATTCCGCATATCGGCAACTCACCGGGCCGCTTGAATCGGCAGGCCCCCCGGGGCAGTGCTCAGGGCTTGAAGGCCGGCACCGCCGGCGGGTCTTTCCGCATGTAGGCCAGGTCAAAGGCCGGGGCGGTCTTTTCACCGTATGCGAACACCGCGTCTGCGAACGCCTTGCGTTGCGGAACCTCCGCGAACCGGACAGGATGCCAGGGCGAATCGTTCGCGATGGCGACCTTGGGATTCTCGAGGCCGTAGGCCGACGGAAAAAAGTACTCCCGCACGACCAGGAACTGGCCGAAGTCCCCGTACCGGGAGTAGGTCAGTACCAGTGCGTTGTAGTCGTGGGTGACCTTGCGGCCGGCCAGCATCTCCAGGGCCTTGAGGGTCGTCTTGTTGTTGTTCTGGAGGAAAAGCTCGGAGCGCAGGGTCAGGCACTTCTGTTTGAACATGCTGGTGCCGAAATCATTCTTCGCCAGAACCGGATCGACTTTGCAGGGTTCATCCAGCCAGTTCAGTTTGAGACTGTTGACCTTCATCGTGATCTCGATGGCATGGAGCAGCTTCTGGCTGCCGGGCTCGCCGGAGAACTGCATCAGGCGGACATCGCGCAGCTCGCCCCGGCCGCCGCCGTTGCTGGTTCTGGTGGCCGAGTCGAACAACTCCCAGCTGCCTTCGGGAAGCGGGACCTTGGCATAGACCGAGGAATTGCTGGTGTCCATCATTTCCAGGCTGCCGCTCACGACGCTTCCGATGGTCTGGGCGTGTGCCATGAACCCCGACGATGCCGCGATGAGCAGCAAGGCGACCGATTTTTTCATCTGGTTTTCCTCCTGAAATGATGTGAGAAGCAAGGCCGGAAACAAAAAAAGCGACATGGGAGTCGCTTTGTTTCTGGTGCCCTTGCGGAGACGGTGACCACTTATGTTGGGCGCCATCTGGTGTCTTTCGGTGCCACGGCAGGCTTGGCCTTCAACGTGATTCATTCAGTTCTTGGTTCATGTGGTGTCATTTGACTGCACTACGTCGCTGAAGGAGTGATGGGTAGCGCGATGGGTTGGCTATTGGGATGAACGCCTTGCTAGTTCCGTCGGGGCCAACGCTTCTACGTATTGGAGAAACCACGGCGATCGGGACTTGGGACCATCGGACCCAGCTGGGGCTTCAGTCGAGACTATGATTCCTTCAAGAGGAGGAATACATGCGTAGACGAGATTGCTTAGGGCTATTCGCGGCAACGGTCGCCTTGTCTGGTTGTGCACGCCATCGCGGCACCGCACCAGACCGATACACAACAGCGTCTCTGCTGGGTCTCCAAGTCGCAGGGGCCCTACCAAGCACGTTCCACGTGCCGGCATTGGGGACCAAAGTCACAGCGGCCGTGGGGATGCCAATGGTCAGCTTGCGGTCTTTCAACGTAAAGGACTACGTGACAGTCAGCGGGTCATCTGCAGTGACTTGGTCGAGTGACAGCGGAGAAGATCAGTACCGCATAGACCTTGGATCAGGACGTTACGTTGTCACGCACCTTGATGGTGAAGGATCGCGATACTTTGGCGAGTTCCGATCTTCCGTGCTGGAGTACGAAAGAGGAAAGCTCAACGATGAAGACGAAATCGTGGTCATGTACAAGCTCACCAAGGCGGGAGTGCTGTGGCTACTCTGGCGCAGTCCCGACGACTCGACCATCAAACGCAAGATTGTCGAGGGGCTAACGTGCACAGTCAAAAACGAGCCGTCTGGCACGCAGAACAATGAGTTCCGAAAAGAGCTTGTGTACACGGGAAGGTCTGGCAAGACTATCTCCATCCTCTACCGCGAGTACAGCAACGACATGGTCCGTCCTGCGTTCACGCAGCAATTGCAGTACGACCTGGATAAGGACGCAGTTATTGGCTACCAAGCCGCCCGCCTAGCGGTGACCTCTGCCACCAATACCGATGTCACCTACGAGTTGCTTTCTCAGCTCACGTTGCCATGAACGAGCCCGGACTTATCGTGCTCTTTGATGTGACGGGGGAAACTATTGTGAACCGCCCCGGGAATCGTGGAGGCTGGTTGGTTTAAGTCAGGCCGTTGTTGCGGCCTGATTGGCGAGTTGCCGCCAGTAGTTTGCCTCAGCCTCGGCCGGCGGGATGTAGCCGATGGGTTC
>NZ_JBPZHA010000029.1:0-3607 GCF_051857515.1 Hydrogenophaga sedimenti | reverse complement strand
TACTGCCTCCCAAGCTCTTGCCATTGAGCGGCAAGCGAGCGCTCAACCTTCCTTGGCCGAACGTGTTTCGAGGCCCAAAACTCGTGCCATACTTGGCCTCATGCGGTTGAATTTCCTATCCGTTGAGCAGGATGGGATAAGGCTTGTAATCGGGCTTCCAGATGATCATGGCCATCGTCTGCAAGAGCAGCGACATGCCCATGGCCGTGATCAGCGGGGCCAGTCGGGGCGCATTGCGCAGCGGCCGATAGGCCAGTTTCTCGATCGCGTAGTTCAGCGCCATGCACACGGCCATGGCCGCCATCAGCGACAGGCTCAGCAGCACCCAGCCGGGCCAGCCGGTGTCGCCCAGCAGGGTGACCACCGTCCAGCTCACCAGCGCCCCCACCATCAGCACCTCGCCGTGGGCGAAGTTAATGAGGTTCACGATGCCGTACACCATGGTGTAGCCCAGGGCCACGAGCGCATACATGCTGCCCAGCACCAGGCCATTGATCAGTTGTTGAATGAAGATGTCCACGATCCGTGAGGCATGCAAAAAGCCCGCCAGGCAGGTCGCGACCAGCAGGCGGGCAGTGTCGAAATCAAACGGTTGGGATTATCGGCCATTCGCGGGGCGCCCCCCGCTGGGGATCACCCTTCGTCCACGATGACTCACAGGGGCAGGCGGTACTTCAGCATCCCCAGGAACTGCGAAACCAGGCGGCGCTTGAGGCCCGTGTAAGGTGGGTAGAACAGCATCTTGGCGGCGTTGATCGAGCCACCCTTGAGCACGCCACGCTCGTGCGAGAAGGTCTTGAAGCCGAACTCGCCGTGGGCGTTGCCGATGCCGGAGTTGTTGACCCCGCCGAAAGGCAGGTTGCCCTGCGCGTAGTGCAGCACCACCTGGTTGATGGCCACACCACCCGAGCTGGTCTGCGCCAGGATGCGGCGCGTACGCGCCTTGTCCTGGCTGAACACATACAGCGCCAGCGGCTTGGGACCCTCGTTGATCTGGCGCACCACCTCGTCCACGTTGCGGAAGGTCAGGATGGGCAGCAGCGGGCCAAAAATCTCTTCCGACATGATGGCCGCGTCGCGGGGCACCTGATCGAGCAGCGTCGGCGCGATGTAGCAGCCCGCCACGTCCACCTCGCCACCGGTCAGGGTGCGCGCGCCCTTGGCCACGGCGTCTTGCAGCAGCCCGGCAATGCGCTGGGTGTGACGCTGGTTGATCACGCCCGTCAGGTCGCGGCAGGCACGCTGCGCCTCGGGCGTGGCACCGTAACGATCGGCCAGCACCTTACGGCACTCGGCCACGAAGCGGTCTTTGACGCTCTCGTGCACGAACACGTGGTCGGGCGCCACACAGATCTGACCGCAGTTGGTCAACTTGCCCCACAGCATCACCTCGGCGGCGTTGCGCAAGTTGGCCGTCTCATCGACGATCACGGGCGACTTGCCCCCCAATTCCAGCGTGACACTGGTGAGGTGCTTGGCCGCCGCTGCCATCACCACCTTGCCCACGGCCGGGGAGCCGGTGAAGAAGATGTGGTCAAACGGCAGCTCCAGCAGCGCGGTCGACGTCGGCAGGCTGCCCTCGAACAGGGCCACTTCGTTGGACGGGAAGGTGTCGGCAATGACCTGGGCCATCACGGCGCTGACCGAGGGCGTCATCTCGGAGGGCTTGAGGATGACGGTGTTGCCGGCCGCCAGTGCCGACACCAGCGGGCCGAAACACAGGTTGAGCGGGAAGTTCCACGGCGCGATGATCAGGCAACGGCCACGCGGCTGGTACTCGATCCAGCTTTCGGTGAACAGCGTGCCGATGGTCGGGCGCACGCGCTTGGGCTGAGCCCATTTCTTCAACGAACCGATGGTGTGGCGGATCTCTTCGAGCACCGGCATGAACTCGGTGCCGTCGACCTCGATGGCGGGCTTGCGGTAGTCCTTCTCGAACGCGGCGTAGAAGTCGGCACGACGGGCCAGCATGGCCTCACGCAGCTTCTTCAGGCGCGTGATGCGCTCGGCAATCGTCGATTCGCGCCAGGCCAGCGAGGTGGCCAGTTGCGAGTCAAAGACCCGACGGATGTCCGCGGGATCAGACTCCCCGGTCTTGGGATCGACAAGGTGCATCACAGGTCGGGTCATGAGAACTCCAGGTTCAACGATCGAGATCAGGCCACATCAGGGTGGGAGACCCACCCGCCGAGATCAGGCCTTCTTGGTTTTGACAGGGGTGGCCTTTTTGGCAGCCGCTTTCTTGGCAGGGGCCTTGTTGGCAACCACAGCCGTCGGCGTCGCGGCCTTCTTGGCGGGCACCTTCTTGGCCGGTGCTGGCTTGGCTGCCGTCTTGGTGGCGGCGGCCTTCTTCGCCGCTGCGGGTTGGGCCGCCACCGGGGTCGTCGGCTTGGAAGCGGCCTTCTTCACAGGTTTCACCGGCGCCTCGGTCGCCGCAGCCGGTTTCGCCGGAGCCTTTGCGGGCGCTTTTGCAGGTGCTTTCACCGTCGGCAACTTCACCGCGACCTTCTTGGCGATTGCGGGGGGCACTGCCTTCTTGGCTGTCGGCACACGCACGCCCTCGGCGCTCAACCCAGCACGGATCAGACGTTCGGTCAGGGCGTTGAGGTCCCCGCCCTCTTGCTCAGCCAGCGCACGCAGGCGCTGCACCAGTTCGTCCTTGAGCTTGCAGGCAAACGGCACCAGGCCCGCCGCCTGGTCCAGGCGACGCTGCTCGCGGCGATCGGGGACGGCGGTCGAAGCCACGCCAAAGCGCGTCGGCACCGGCGCCTTCTGCACGCCTTCGCGCAGCTTGATGGCTTTGTTCTTTTCCAGGTCGGTTTTCTTCATGCTCATGGCGAAGCGGTCCCCTCACGGGACAAAATAGAGGTGGGGCACGCGGATCGCACCGTATCTGAAAACAGCGTGATCCACAATCCCGAGATTGTGCACGGTGAAACCCCTCTTGTGCCCGCGTCCATCCCCCTGACAACCCTGAATCGCCCCCCCACCATGCCCCTGCAACAGATCACCTTTCCCCTGCGTGGCGAATTCATCACCCTTGACCGCCTGCTCAAGGCCTGCGGCCTCGCCGAAAGCGGCGGACGCGCCAAGACCATGGTGGCCGAAGGCATGGTGCAGGTTGATGGCCGCGACGAGCTGCGCAAGACGGCCAAGATCCGCGGCGGTCAGGTGGTGAGCCTGCACGGTGCCCGCATCAAGGTGCTGCCCGATCCTGATCTGGATCAGGTTTCCCCCGACAACGGGGATTGACCCGAGGCCACGCCTCGCCACTTGAGGCACGATGCAGGATTCCCACAAGGAGAAAACCGATGCCGAACATCTACGCGCAAGACCTGCCCAAAAACGACGCCAACTTCGCAGCCCTGACCCCTCTGCTGTACCTGGAGCGCTCGGCGCTGGTCTACCCGGACCGCGTGGCCATCATCCACGGCGCCCTGCGCCAGACCTGGGCGCAAACTTACGCGCGCTGCCGTCAACTCGCCAAAGAGGGAAGCAAACTGGTGTACCGCTGTGCCAAACAGCGCAGCGAGCCCACCAGTGACAAGCGTGGTGCCAAGGCAGATGAGCTGCACCTCACACCGCTGGAACTGATCGACCGCATCGC